>CAZKST010000078.1:0-11809 GCA_964555395.1 uncultured Thiotrichaceae bacterium
CTTCGTTTCATCAAAGAAGCGCACATTTTATACACTTTCTTTGTTCTGTCAAGCTCTATTTACTTAAATAGTAGATGAGTGCTTCAACAGTCAAACTTAATAATAGATGGTGCCGACGATCAGACTCGAACTGACACGGTATAAACCACTACCACCTCAAGGTAGCGTGTCTACCAATTCCACCACGTCGGCATCAAGCGATTTATTATAGAGAGACTCTATAAAAAAGCAAGCTTTTATTTAGTAACAGGAATCGTTGTTTGAGGAACAGCCAATGTATCTTGTGCTTTTGTCTCTGTAGGAGGTAAGTCACTACCTGTTTTTACTGGCGTTTGTTCTTGAGTAACTGAATTTACAACACTTTTAACAGCATGTCTTTCTACAGAAAAATAGGCTAAGAGCAAACTTAAAATAAAAAATGCAGTGGCAAAACCAGCAGTAATACGGGTTAAAAAGCTTGCCGCGCCTCGGCTTCCAAATACTGTCGCAGATGCACCACTACCAAAAGATGCTCCCATATCAGCACCTTTACCATGTTGCACAAGGACTAAACCAATTAAGCCTAAACAAACAAATACTTGCAAAATAACTAAAATCGTATGAATCATAAATTACTCAGTTGCTTTATGCTTTACAAATCGTTAAAAACTCTTCTGCTTTTAATGCAGCTCCACCAATCAAACCACCATCAATATCAGGTTGCGCGAATAACTCAGCAGCATTGCTGCCTTTAACGCTACCACCATATAGAATTTGTACAGTTTGCGCGATTTTAGCATCATGTTCACTTAACAATTTGCGAATAAACGCATGAACTGCTTGTGCTTGCTCTGGTGTTGCTGTTTTTCCCGTGCCAATTGCCCATACAGGTTCATAAGCAACCACTATCTTTTCAAAGGCTTGAATACCTACTAAGTTAATGACTGCTTGTAACTGTCTTGCTACAACTGTTTCTGTCTGATTAGCTTCCCGCTCTTCTAAAAGTTCGCCAACACATAAAACAGGGATTAAATCCCCCTTTAAAGTAGTAGCAACTTTTTGGGCAACCCATTCATCACTTTCTTGATATAAAGCACGACGTTCAGAATGTCCTAAAATAACATAGTAACATCCCAAATCTTTTAGCATATCTACTGCAATCTCACCAGTAAATGCACCTTGCGCATTTGCCGAAGCATTTTGTGCTCCAAGGTTAATACTTGTTCCTTTAATTAAATCATTGACTTGTTGTAAATAAACAAAAGGTGGGCAAATACCTACTTGTGATTTCACTTCTGCCATGCCTGCTACAATTGCAGTCACTAAACTGTGATTAGTGGCAGATAAACCATTCATTTTCCAGTTACCAATTACTAATTTTTGTCGCATCGCGATTGTTTCCGATAAGTGATTGAAACAAAATTTTTATTTTAACTAACTTGTTGATTATGAGTCAATATCATTGAAATGACAAAAAGCGTGGAGTTAATCATTAACCCACGCTTTCTATTTTAAATCATTAAGTTAAGCAATTGAGATTTCTTTTGATAAATAAACATCTTGAATTGCATTTAACAGGGCAATACCTTCTTTCATTGGACGTTGAAACGCTTTACGCCCAGAAATTAATCCCATTCCCCCAGCCCGTTTATTGATAACAGCCGTCCGCACTGCTTGGGCTAAATCGCCCGCGCCGCTAGATTCTCCGCCAGAGTTAATTAATCCCGCACGTCCCATATAGCAGTTAGCAACTTGATAACGAACTAAATCAATAGGATGCTCAGTGGTTAATTCGCTATAAACTTTAGGGTGGGTTTTTCCAAATTTAAGTGCATTGTAACCGCCATTATTCTCTGCCATTTTTTGCTTGACGATATCCGCGTCAATGGTGGCGGCAAGGTGGTTTGCTTGTCCAGATAAATCAGCAGAAACATGATAATCAACCCCATCTTTTTTAAAGGCTGAATTGCGTGTGTATGCCCATAAAACAGTAACCATTCCTAATTCATGCGCTTTTTCAAAAGCTTGTCTTACTTCATCAATTTGTCGCCGTGATTCATGTGCGCCAAAATATACCGTTGCCCCAACTGCCACTGCGCCCATATTAAATGCTTGTTCAACACTGGCGTACATGGTTTGGTCGTAAATATTGGGATAGGATAAAATCTCGTTATGATTGATTTTTAACATAAAAGGGATTTTATGTGCATATTTACGCGCCACGGAACTTAATGAGCCTAAAGTAGAAGCAACCGCATTACATCCGCCTTCAATCGCTAATTTTACAATATTTGCAGGGTCAAAATAGGCAGGATTCGGTGCAAAAGATGCTCCCGCAGAATGCTCAACCCCTTGGTCAACGGGCAAAATGGATAAATAACCTGTCCCTGCTAAACGACCGTGCATCAACATTGCGTTGTAATTACGCAAAACGCTGGGTTTACGGTCGCGAACGCTAAATACATCATCTAAATATTGCGGACTGGGTAAATGTAAATGTTCTCGCGCAATCGTTTTACATTGATGATTGAGTAAATAATCCGCTTCATTACCTAATAATGCAACAATATCAGTCATCTTAAACTCCTTGTGGTGGGCATTGGGAGACTATTAATAAGGTTGTTTTAGCGTACTTCGCTTAGCAATTGAGAAATCATTTGCTCAGCGCGACGTAAATAACTTCCCCCAAATAGATTTAAATGATTCAAGATATGATACAAGTTATACAGGTTTTTCCGTATTTTATAATTATTATCAAGCGGAAAATGTGCTTGATAAGCATCGTAAAATTGCGCTGAAAAACCGCCAAATAATTCAGTCATAGCAATATCAGTTTCTCTATCACCATAATAAACTGCGGGGTCAAAAATAACAGGATTTCCTTGACTATCTGCCGCCCGATTTCCAGACCATAAATCGCCATGTAATAACGAGGGTTTAGGTGCATAGCCCGCAAAAAAAGCTTCTAATCTAATCAGTAACTGTTCACCATTACTTTGTAAAAGTGCGCCCCCATAACCTTTTTGAGCCGCTAAATTTAATTGGTAATGTAAGCGTTGTTCCCGCCAAAAGTTAACCCAATCCGCTGATAATGTATTTATTTGAGGCGTTGAACCAATGTAATTGTTCTGCTGCCACCCAAATAAATTAGAATATGTACGATGCAAACTTGCTAATTGCTGTCCAAGTGCACTATCACAACAAAAATTATCGCTACGCAAAGTAAACGCTTCCATCACTAAATATGCATGATGCGGCGTTGTTCCCCAACAAATCGGGACAGGTACGCGAATTACGCCTGTTTGCGCAAGTTCTATTAAACCTGCCGCCTCAGTTCGTAACATTTCAAACTTATCACCGATATTAAGCTTAATAAAATACACTTGCTTATTGTAAGTATCTTCTATTCTATAAGCATAATGAATACATCCCCCATTGACACTGTAACAACCCGTCAAAGCAAATGGGTGTCCCGTCACACGGCTTAAATGTTCTTCAATAGGTTGCCAATTTACTTGTTGGTGCATGATGGGGGAAGCATTAAAAATTTAAAAATATTAAGACCCACTTAAACAATTTAATTCATTCGCATTAAAACCCGTAAATGGGCAGTGACGCTGCGCGCTAAAGAATGTAATTCATAGCCGCCTTCTAACATAGAAACAATCCGACCATCACAACAACGGTCAGCAACCCGTAATAATTCTTGTGTAATCCATGTATAATCACGGTCAGTTAAGAAAAAATGTGACATATCATCATCTTGATGCGCATCAAAGCCAGCAGAAATAAATAACATTTGCGGCTCAAATTTGATTAATGCGGGAATCCATTTTTCTAAAATTGCCTCGCGGAAACTATCGCTACGCGTTCCAGCAGGTAACGGCACATTCACAATATGATTGCTAACCGTATCTGCACCACAATAAGGATAAAAAGGATGTTCAAAAGAGGAACACAATAAAACCCGTGGTTCATCTTTAAAAATATCTTCTGTACCATTAGCATGATGTACATCAAAATCCACAATCGCTACTTTACGCAAACCATAATGATGAATTGCATGAGCTGCACCCACAGCAACATTATTGAAAAAACAAAAGCCTTCAGCTTGTGCTTTCATTGCGTGATGTCCAGGTGGACGCACATTACAAAAAGCGGTTTTTGCTTTTTTACCTAATACTAAATCTGTTGCAAATACCGCTGCCCCCGCTGAACGTAAAGCGGCAGGCGGGGTTTTATTCGTAATCACCGTGTCAGGGTCTAAATGCGCCCGTTCTTTATGTGCAAACGACAAAATATGGTCAACATAATGTTTATCGTGCACGCGACACAACTGCTCTTTAGTCGCTAATGGAGCTTCATAGTGTCTTAAAAAATCAAATAAATTTGCCGCCATTAACTGGTCTTCAATTGCTGCAAACCGCTCAGGACATTCAGGATGCCCATCACCCATGTCATGTAATTGACAATCAGGATGATATATATAAGCAATTTGAGTCATTTTCCTTCCTCCTAAAGATAGGAGATTTTACCGTACAGTAAAATCATTATTGTTAGAATAAACAAATTATCATTATGCAGTTTTTTATTTTACCTTGTTTCACTCGATTAAGTGATCACAATTTATACTAATTAGTGTAAGCGAAAACCCATAGAATAAACGAATTTTAGCGAATAAAACGCTCTTACACTAAAATCACTCGCGATAACATGCTATTATTGAAGATTCAACACTCTATTAATAATCGGTTGTGTTCCCTAAATTTAAGGAGACAGAAAAAACTTTATCGCTTATTTCCTCATAAACAATAAAGCCCATTTTCAAAACAACTTATGTTTTTCCTATTCACTCACAATTTAGTAAAAACGTAATGGTAATAAAAAACCTTACTCTTGCGACATAACCTCTTAATTTTAGGCAGTATTGTAATCTTGTTTCACATTATTTGTGAGCTGCTGCGCAATACGCCACACTGCTGTATTTGGATTTTTTATGGTACAAGATGACATCAATGATATTAATATTGCGGAAGAGCGGGTACTCATTTCTCCTCAAGCCTTAAAACAAAAATTACCCGAGCCCCCAGCTGCAACGCAAACTGTACGCCAAGCGCGTCAAGCAATCCGTCAAATTTTAGACCGCCAAAATCACCGTTTAATCGTGGTGACAGGCCCTTGCTCTATTCATGACGTAAAAGCAGCGCGTGAATATGCCACCCGCTTAAAAGCATTAAGCGATGAATTAAAAGATAGTTTATTCATCGTTATGCGGGTTTATTTTGAAAAACCTCGTACAACAACAGGTTGGAAAGGTTTAGTTAACGACCCACGCTTAGATGACTCTTTTCAAATTGAAGAAGGTTTACACATTTCGCGTGAATTATTACTGTGGTTAGCAGAAATCGGTTTACCTGCGGGCACTGAAGCCTTAGACCCTATTGTGCCACAATATTTATCTGATTTATTCTGCTGGTCTGCGATTGGTGCGCGTACCACCGAATCACAAACTCACCGCGAATTAGCCAGTGGTTTATCTATGCCCGTTGGCTTCAAAAACGGCACAGATGGCAGTTTAGATATTGCTATCAATGCGATGCACTCAGCGGCGGCTCCCCACAATTTTCTGGGAATTAACCAAGACGGACAAGTCACGGTTATTCAAACCAAAGGCAACCGTTATGGTCACGTTATTTTACGCGGCGGCAAACAACCTAACTACGATTCTGCCAATATTGCTTTATGCGAAAACGCTTTATTAAAAGCAAAATTACGCACTAATATCGTCGTAGATTGTAGCCATGGCAATTCTTCGAAGAAATTCGAATTACAACCGACCGTCGCTCAAGACGTAGCAAACCAAATTGAAGCTGGCAATCAATCTATCGTAGGTATCATGTTAGAAAGTCATTTAAATCAAGGAAATCAAGCGATTTCTACTAATTTAGCTGACCTTAAATATGGTGTTTCTGTAACAGATGCTTGCATCAACTGGGACACAACCGAAACTTTATTGCGTGATTTACATCGTCAATTAAAAGAACCTTTACTTAAACGCTTAAGTAAAGCTGACGCTGCTTAATTTCCCTCGCTATGAATGCAACAGGTCATTTTTTGCGCTTGCCTCGCCAAAATTCTCGCCCTGCTGCATTCATTTCTTATACTAGACCTCAAAATAAACAAGGCTTTACTTTATTAGAAGTCCTCGTCGCGCTCAGTGTTTTTGCTGTCATGGCAATTATTGCCTACAGCAGTTTAAACAGCGTCCTTGCGACCCGCGCTCAAATTGAACTTCAAGCCGATTCTCTAAAACAACTACAAATTGTTTTCCAACGTATTCAACAAGATTTAAACCAATATAGCGAACGCGATATTCGCGATGAATACGCCGATATTCAACTCAGTTTCATTGGCGAAGCACAAGCCATTGAATTTACCCGTTTAGGTTGGCAAAATCCCGCCCAAACCCCCAGAAGCGATTTTCAACGCTTACGCTATTTCATCCAAAACAAAACCTTATGGCGCAGTCATTGGCAAGTATTAGACCGTGCACAAGACAGTCAGCCACTTTCAATCCCTTTATTAGAACAAATCAATGCTTTTCGTTGGCGATTCTTAGATGAGCAACAACAATGGCATGAAGATTGGCAACTTAAAACATTTAAACAACTTAACCCTAATTCCGCATTACCGCGTTTAATTGCGGTTGAATTAACCCTTAACGTAGAGCAATGGGGACAAATTACCCGCTTATTTGCTTTAAACTCACAATTGCAAACATTCGCCCTGCGTGATAAAGCACAAAAAACTGAAAAAGCTGAAAAAACGGATAAAGACAACAAGAAAACTGACGAAAAAAATCATACTAACACTGCACCCACAGAAACCAATACCGACCGCCATAGCCGTGATATTGACTAATTCCCCAAAAAAACAACATGGTATCGCACTGATTACAGTGCTACTTATTGTTGCCATTGCCACCATCATTGCCGTCTCTTTAGCCCATCGTCAGCAAATAGACATTCGCCGCACCGCTAATCTTATCAATCAACAACAAGCTTATTATTATGTACTCGGTGCAGAAAGTTGGGCGCGCTTGATTTTGATACGCGACGGCGAAAAATCACAAGCCATTGACCATTTAGGCGAAATTTGGGCAACTCAATTACCCCCGACGCTGATTGACGGCGGCATCTTGCAAGCCAGTTTTGAAGATTTGCAAGGAAAATTCAATTTAAACAATTTACTCACCCCCGAAGGCAATCCAGACGCGCAACAAGTCAATTATTTCAAACAACTACTCAAAGAAATTGCTGAAGCCAATAATGACCTGCGCTTTTCTGAGCGTGAAATTCAACAAATTGTTGATGCTTGTCTTGATTGGATGGACGAAAACGACAGCCCCACTTTACCCTATGGTGCTGAAGATAATCGCTATTTACTTAAAAAACCTGCTTATAGAACTGCAAACCGTCCGTTTTCTAGTATTTCCGAATTACGATTATTAGACGGCATGACTAATGAACTTTTCCAGAGTTTACAGCCCTATATCACAGCACTCCCCACTCACACCGCACTCAATGTTAATACTGCCCCCGCCTTAGTGTTAAAAGCTTTAAATGAACAATTACGCCTTGCAGATATTGAACTACTCATTAAAAAACGCCAAAGTGACCCTTTTAATAATTTACAAGAGTTTACGCGCTCTGATGCTTTCGCGGGCGTGGTTTTAGAATACAAAAATCTTGATGTTGCGAGTCATTATTTTTTATTAACAGGCTATGTTATGCTGGATAATACACAAATAACCCTGCAAAGTTTATTTTACCGTCAACAGCAAAATGTCTTATTAATACAACGCGCTCCCCAAATTTGATTCTCGCTCAACATTAGATGTAAAATTTATTTTGATGGAGCTTTAATTTCTTAAAATTGCCAGCATTAAGCATTGCACATTTTCAAAAATCCCTTCTTTCGCCTAAAAGGTCATTTTATGTCCGATTTTTCCATTAAACGGGCAGACGGCACCGAATATTCCGTCTCTGGCTATCACTATGCGCAACCCAACAAAACCAATGCAAAAGCTTTTGCATCAGGCTTAGGCAATCGCAAATTACCTGCTAAAGTTGATTTACGCTCTCACATGACTGAAGTTGAAAATCAAAAAAGCACCAGCAGTTGCGTTGCCAATGCCGTCGCGGGCGCATACGAATATTTGGCAAAACGCCACTTAGAACAAACTTATGATGTTAGCCGTTTATTTATTTACTACAACGCCCGCTCTTACAAAGAATGGGAAGAACGTGATTGCGGTTCTTTTATTGCTGACGCTATTTCTGGTTTGCGGGAATATGGTGCATGTTCTGAAGAAACATGGGAATTTGACCCTAAAAAAGTCACCGCAGAACCCGATGAAGATGCTTATAACGAAGCAGCAAATTTTCTTGTAGAAAGTAGTGAATTATTGCCTGTTGATTTAACCGCATGGAAAGCTGCTTTAGCAGAAGGTTATCCGATTATTTTCGGGATTATGCTATTTAAATCCTTTGATTCACATCGTAAAAAAGGCTTAGTTCCGATGCCATCGCAACAAGAAACCACCCGCGAATCTCATGCGGGACATGCGATGTTATGCGTAGGCTATTCAGACAAAGACCAAGTTTTTATTGTCCGCAACTCATGGGGCAAAGAATGGGGCGACAATGGTTATTGCTACATTCCTTATAATTACTTGATGAATCCACAATTAAATTTAGGCGATTGCTGGATTATCAAACAATTAGACAACTTTGATCTAGATGAAGAAGTCTGGTCAGATGATGACGAATCCGTGTTAGGCGATTGGGAAACAGAATTAGCCGACATGAGCGACGAAGACTATCAAGAAATGCTTGACGAAATGGGCGATTATCCGCTGGAATTACGCATTGCCTTGATTTTATTATACGGCGCGGGCGCAGATGACGATTTAAGCGACGACGAATTAAGCGAAATCACGGGCTACATGGAAAATCTGCTGGAATTATTAGGCGTAGAAATGAAAACGGAAAAATTAATCCGTAACGCCTTAAAACATGTAGAAGATGAAGAATTAGTTTATGAATCCATTGAATTATTAGGCGAATATCTTTCTAGCGAAATGTTAGCCCGCATTATTCAAGATACAGAAGAACTCATCGGCGTTGATGATTTAGCTGACGAAGAAAACGATTTCTTATCCGAATTAGTCAGCAGTTGGCAAGTAGAAGGCGACGGCGACGACTCCGAAGATGATGAAGAAGACGATGAGGAGGAGGACGACGAAGAAGAGGAAGATGATGAGGAAGAAGAAGAACGTCCTTCACGTCGCCGCTAACGCTATTCTTATCTAAAACGCATGTATTAGTTGAACCACAATAAAATCAATTCATTAAATTATTAAGTGCTTATTTAATTTAAATGATAAAAATTGTGGTTCACATTTCTTTCCTTTATTAAATATAATCCCGCCTTCATTTTGCCTTAATCTTTCTCATTTCCTCCCTATGCTACACTCACGTTTCGAATTTTCCTAAATATCAGATTTACATTGAGTTTCTACTATGACATTTCTACTTTCCGTTTTTAAACGCAGTGGACGCTATCAGATTTTGGGTTTTATTGCCCTGTTATACCTTTGTTTGTCTTTAATTTTACGCATTAGTTTAGGCATTTCTTTTGGCTCAGAAGCCAAAGTGGGTTTAGCCGAATTTCCTTTAGTGCTTTTATTAGGTTTTATTAATGATTGTTTTCAATTAATTTATTTGCTTGCACCTTTTACAGTGCTGTTATGGTTATTTCCCAGTCGCTTATTAAATCGCAAAATTGGGCAATTTTTATTATTTGCCGCCCTGTTTTTCTGTTTTTTTGGAATGCTGTATTTAACCGTTGCAGAATATTTTTTCTTTGAAGAATTTAATGCCCGTTTTAACTTAGTGGCAGTAGATTATTTAATTTATCCCCATGAAGTTTTTATTAATATTTGGGAATCCTACCCCGTTTTACCCGTTTTAGTATTAACCTCTGTCATTTCTTTTACTTTAACATTTTGGACATGGCGCAAAACTGCTGCTGATTTATTAAACAGCTTTTATACTTTTAAAATTCGCTTTTTTATCTTAACTTTACATGCGGTATTGATTGCGATTCTTGCAACTTTCATTTCTACCAATACGCTAGATTTTTCACACAACCGTGTGACTAATGAAATGACAGCTAACGGAGTCAGTAGTTTCTTTCAAGCTATACGCACCAATGAGTTAGATTATAAAGCTTATTACCGCACGGATGATTCTAAGCAACTTTTGCAAAAAATCGCGGCGCGTTTAAACAAAGACAACAGCCAATTCACGCATTTAGAAGAAGGACGTTTAACACGGAAATTTCCTGAAAATCCACAAGGTTTAGGTAAATTAAATGTGGTTGTGATTGTAGAAGAATCTTTCGGCTCTGAATTTGTTGGACGTTTGGGCGACACTCGCAATTTAACGCCAAACTTTGATAAATTATCCAGTCAAGGGCTTTTATTTTCCAACACTTACGCCAGCGGCACGCGCACTGTACGCGGGTTAGAAGCGATTACTTTATCTTTCCCGCCGATTCCTAGCGAATCTGTGGTTAAACGTCCCAAAAATGAAAATATGGCAAGTTGGGGCAGCGTGATGCGCGAACAAGGCTATCACACCAGCTTTTTATATGGTGGATTTGGCTATTTTGACAACATGAATGCTTTTTATGCGGGTAATGGTTTTGAAATTAGCGACCGTCAATCGATTGCCAATCCCAAATTCACCAATATTTGGGGCGTGAGTGATGAAGATTTATTTAATCATGCGGTGGATTATTTTAATCAACGGACAAAAGAAGCTAAGCCCTTCTTTTCTATCATTATGAGCACCTCCAATCATAAACCTTACACTTTCCCAGAAGGGATTCCGAATATCCCTTCACACGGCGGCGGACGCGATGCGGGTGTACGTTATGCGGATTATGCGATTGGTAAATTTTTTGAAAATGCGCAAAAACAAGCTTGGTATAACAATACTATCTTTGTGATTGTCGCTGACCACGGTGCGCGGGTTTATGGTAAAGCAGAAATTCCATTGTATAGCTATCAAATTCCTTTATTAGTGCTCGCACCTTCGCATTTAAACTCTCAAGAAATCATACGCCCAATGAGTCAAATTGATATTGCACCTACAGTATTGGGTTTATTAGGTTTTGCGTATGAAGCTCCCTTTTTTGGTCGCAATATTTTAGCGTTGCCTACGGATGAGCCTTCAATTTTATTGTTTAATCATAATCATAAAGTAGCATTAGCTCAGAATGATAAATTAGCTATTTTAGGTTTACAGCAATCGGTCAATTATGAAGCTTATGATGCGAAAACCCGCAATTTCACCTCATTACCACCTGATACAGAAGCCATTAATTTAGCAACGGCTTACTTTCAACTGGGTTTTGAATTGTTTCAACAACAGCGTTATCACTAAAAATTTCAGTTTGAACAGGCTGTAAATTAAAAAACCTGCTAGGTTTTTTAAACCTAGCAGGTCTTTATTTTTCAACAAGTAGGGTGGAATAGCAAAGCGTATTCCACCATGAAATACCGCAGAAGCTGGACAAAAACCAATTATCATTGCTAAGGGCAAATAATCATTTGCCCCTACACTGCATAGTGGAATACGGCGCAAATCGTATTTTACCATTTTGTTTTTAATAAATTTTTTTGGCTTTGTGGCGTTTCATGGTGGAATACGCTGCGCTATTCCACCCTACAATTTTCACACTCGCTTAACTTAATGGCTTT
>CAZKST010000079.1:0-11535 GCA_964555395.1 uncultured Thiotrichaceae bacterium
GGGTTCAGACAAGAAAGCAAAAAAAATCCCCCACCTTGTGAGTGGGGGATTATGATTAGCTATTTTTGTGAAATAGAATTTTATTTGTCTTTAGCTTGTAAAGCCAAGCTATTGATGTAAGCAGCTAATAAATGTACTTTATCATTGCCTAAGAACTCACCAAAAGCGGGCATTTTGCCTTGACGACCTTTGCGAACAGTTTCTTCAAGCGTTGCTTGAGAACTGCCATATAACCAAACTTTATCCGTTAAGTTAGGTGCGCCCAGCATTGGGTTACCTTTACCTTCTGGACCATGGCAAGCAACACAAATACGTCCGTAAATTGCTTTACCTTGTTCAGCTGCTGCTGCATCAAACGGACGGTTCGTTGCAGGTGCGCTTAAACTGATAACATATTGCACGACGTTTTTAATATCGTCTTCAGATTTCAAACCATTAGTTTGAGCATTAGGCATCATTGCTTGCCGTCCACTCATAATGGTTTTCTTAATCGCTTCAGGTGAACCTCCCCATAACCAATCGCTATCGCGTAAGTTAGGGAAGCCAATATTACCGCGTGCATCTGTACCATGACAGCTTGTGCAATAAGTTAAGAATAAACGCTCACCAATGGCTAACGCTTCTTTATTATTCGCTAAATCATTTAAAGGTTGAGAAGCAAATTTAGCATATAAAGGGCTATAACGTGTTTCTGCGGCACTGACTTCTTTTTCATATTGTAAAGTAGAAGTCCAGCCTAAAATACCTTTAAATGAACCCATGCCAGGGAATAAAATTAAATAAATAATGCCAAAGAATAAGGTGATGTAAAACATGTTTAACCACCACATTGGCAACGGATTATTTAACTCTTCTAAGTTTTCATCCCAAACGTGTCCCATGGTTTTAACTTCTTCACCAGGAGGAGGAGCTTGATGCGCTTTGTTTTGCCATGTAATTAACCAAAACATGCTGGCAATCCCTAATCCTGTTAGAATGATAATAAACCAACTCCAAAAGCCACTTACAAACATATTACTATCAAACATTGTGTGTATCCTTCTTTATGTTGACCGAATCGTCGTCATCTAACACACTGCGCGCAACGTCATCAAAAGTTGATTTGTTTTTGCTGCTATAAGCCCAGCCTACAATGCCTAGAAAAACGAGCAGAACAAGGACTGTCCAAATTGAATGGAGAAAAGAGAAAAATTCCATTTTATCTCCGAGTCTTAATGGTCGTTCCTAATCCTTGTAAGTAGGCAATTATGGCATCCATTTCTGTTTTACCTTCTAACATTTTTGGTGCTTCTTCAATTTCTTTGTCAGTATAAGGATGACCATAGTAATTGCGTAAAAGGCGCATTTTGTCTTGAATACCAGTAGTTGATAACTTGGAAGTTTCTAACCAAGGGTAACCAGGCATAATCGATTCAGGAACAACATCACGAGGATTAATTAAGTGAACACGATGCCAATCATCACTATAACGTCCCCCTACACGGTGTAAATCAGGTCCAGTCCGTTTAGAGCCCCATTGGAAGGGACGGTCATAAACGAATTCACTTGCAACAGAGTAGTGACCATAACGTTCTGTTTCTGCACGGAAAGGACGAATCATTTGTGAGTGGCAAACATAGCAACCTTCACGCACATAAATATCGCGACCTTCTAAGCGCAACGCATCATAAGGTTTTAAACCTTCAATGGGTTTAACGGTAGAATCCATAAAGAATAATGGAACGATTTGGACTAAACCCCCAATACTGATCATAACGATGGTTAAAATAATTAATAACCATACGTTTGTTTCAACTTTCTCATGAGATGACACAGCAGCCATTTCTTCAAACTCCTTAAACACTTTATATTTTTATGCACAATTCGCCTAAGAAGGGTTAGTCAATAACCCTTCATAGAGAAGAAGAATGTGTGCGTTATAAATTAGTGGGCAAGTGCAGGTTCGAGCACTTTGACTTCTACGGGTTTAGAACCTGCAACGGTTTTCCACACGTTGAAAGCCATAATAATTGCGCCGAGTAAGAAGAATGCGCCACCAATAGTGCGGATAACATAGAAAGGATGCATCGCTTGTACAGATTCTACGAAGCTGTATGTTAATGTGCCATCTGGGTTCGTTGCACGCCACATTAAGCCTTGCATAATTCCAGATACCCACATAGAAGCGATGTATAATACGATACCAATCGTTGCAACCCAGAAGTGAACTTCAATTAACTTGATGCTGTACATTTGCTCGCGACCAAATAAGCGAGGAATTAAGTAGTACAAGCTCCCCATGCTCACTAAAGCCACCCAGCCTAAAGCACCTGAGTGAACGTGACCTACAGTCCAGTCGGTGTAGTGGGATAAAGCGTTAACGGTTTTAATCGCCATCATAGGACCTTCAAAGGTGGACATCCCATAGAAGGAAACGGAAACGATTAAGAAACGTAAAACGGGGTCAGAACGTAATTTTTCCCAAGCACCAGATAAAGTCATAATCCCGTTAATCATACCACCCCAAGATGGAGCTAATAAAATTAAGGACATCACCATCCCTAAAGATTGTGTCCAATCAGGTAAGGCGGTGTAGTGTAAATGGTGTGGACCAGCCCAAATGTAGGTAAAAATCAACGCCCAGAAGTGGACGATAGATAAACGATAGGAGAATACTGGACGACCTGCTTGTTTAGGAATGAAGTAGTACATCATGCCTAAGAAACCCGCAGTTAAGAAGAATCCTACCGCGTTATGACCATACCACCATTGCACCATTGCATCTTGTACCCCTGCATAAGCGGAGTAAGATTTCCAACCAAACCAAGAAACAGGAATCGCGGCACTATTAAAAATGTGTAACATCGCGATGGTGATGATAAATGCGCCGTAGAACCAGTTAGCAACGTAAATGTGTTTGATTTTACGTTGAGCAATTGTTCCGAAGAATACAACTGCATAAGCTACCCAAACTAGTGTAATTAATAAGTCAATAGGCCATTCTAATTCAGCGTATTCTTTGCTGCTAGTAATCCCTAAAGGTAAAGTAATTGCAGCTAATACGATAACCGCTTGCCAACCCCAGAAAGTGAAAGCAGCTAATTTGTCAGAGAATAAACGGGTATGACAAGTACGTTGCACTACATAGTAGGATGTTGCAAATAATGCTGATCCCCCAAATGCGAAAATAACAGCATTGGTATGTAATGGACGTAAGCGGCTAAAGGTTAAATAAGGAATATCAAAATTTAAAAAAGGCCATGCTAATTGGGCAGCAATAAATACCCCTACTAACATACCTACGATTGCCCAAACAACTGCCATAATGGCAAATTGTCTGACCACAGTATAGTTATAAGTTTGTTCTACCACACTCTTCTCCTAACATACAATTAAGGAATTATGGATTTAAAATTTACATCAGGTTATTAATCAGATTTCTCAAAATAACTCTATTTTTTATGAAGACATCTTCACTTTAAAGAAATTACTTAATAGTAATCTCTGGTCGCTCTTCTCTTAACTGCTCATGGTTTTGCCGATGAAATCATATTGGTATGAAAACAGCCAAGATGGAAATTATTATTGACTTAACAAATTGTTTGATTGCTACAATTTGCATTTAAACTTATCTTTTGAATAAGTCTAGTGACCAATAATGAATTGAAAAGCGTCATAGTTTTATAATTAGGTAAATGAGAAAGGCAGTAAAATTTAACTATTGCTTTATAAAATAGCTAAATCTTAACTTTTTCTATTTACACATACATAAAAGAGTATATGTAAGCCTAACGAATGAGCTTTAATCTATGTTAATAACAATTAAATATCATAACTATATGTTAATCATGATGATTAATTATTGTTATTAAAAGATAAGTTTCATTAATGACGTTTGCCCTGCTTAACTCTTTGTGCGATAGTATAACGTTTTTTGCACAGAAATTAAGTAAAAGACACACTATAAGTAAAAAATCCTTTTTTTTATTGCGTGAATTTAGCAAAATCAGACAATTATTTCCCATACTTTAACTTAGGACGCGCTGCCCACCACTGCTCTGCCAACGCTTGAGCTTCAGCTTGCGTGCTTACTTTATTCATTAATTTCAGCACTAACGCCGCTGTTCCTGTAATTGTCGCAATGGCATATTCATCTTCAACTTCCCCCCGCCAAACCGCTGCCAGTTTAAGCGGATTCATTTCTTGTTCTTTTACATGACGTTGTTTAAATAATGGATTCCAAACCTCATCCATTAACTCACCGTTTTGTAAAATTTTAACTAAACATTCAATATCTGGATTGCGCTCAATTTCGCCGCCTTCTCCTTTAATTACCGCCATATAAGGTTGATTCAATAATTGCCCTGCTTCTTGATGGACTGCGCGATAACTTGGATGGAAAATGCCTTGCATCATATAAGGCGCATTAAGCGGATTTAACATGCGCACTAACGTGTGAATAGGAGAACGTAAACCCATTAACGGGCGTAAATCCATAATGGTTTGCAATTTGGGACACAAATGACGCAAAGGTAAATAAGTGAAATTAGTTTCTGCTAATTGCGCTGCTGCCTCTTCAAAAGAAGTTGCGTAATTCAAACCTAAAAACTGCAACATATCATCGGTATAAACGCGCCCATTGGTATGTCCGCCCGCCCCGTGCATAAACACTTTAATACCATTTTCCGCCAATAACAAAGTTGTCAAAATAAACCAAGGCAAATGCCGCCGTTTGCCCGCATAAGAAGACCAATCTACATCCGCTTGCGCTGTAATTTGCAAAGGAAAAGTTTCGCGTACCCCTTGAATTAAACCTGCTAACTCTTCCCGAGTTTCTTCTTTGACTCGCAATAACATCAAGAAAGCTCCCAATTGCTCAGGTTCTACTTGGTCTTGCACAATCATTTTGATAGCAGTGCGCGCCTCTTCTTGCGTCAAGGGACGTGCGCCATTTTTGCCTTTGCCTAAAGCGCGAATATATTGCGCAAAAGGATGTTCTTCGTAATGGTTAAATAAATCATCATGTTCGTGCATGTTAAACTTCCTGTTTTTTTAAGGCTAAGGGCATTGTTTTTATTTGAATTGCGTAATTTCTATGTCTGCAAGGATTTTAAATCACTGCCATTAAGTTAAGAATATTTGTAGGGTGGAATAGTGAAGCGTATTCCACCAAGAAACACCGCAAAAACTGAGCAAAAATAAATTATCATCGCTCAGGGCGAATACTCATTCGCCCCTACACTGCATGGTGGAATACGGCGCAAATTGTCTCTCGCCATTTTGTTTTTACTCAGTTTTTTGGGACTTTGTAGTATCTCATGGTGGAATACGCTTCGCTATTCCACCCTACGAACATCCTTAACTTAATGGCAGTGGGATTTTAAATGGATTTCAAATAGAATTACTTTGCTAAATGGTAAGTTTTAATTTAATTGAGTTTAATCTCCATTTAAGCATCCATCCTAGGTTTAGCGATATACTCAAATTCATATCTTAAAACTGT
Organism: uncultured Thiotrichaceae bacterium; assembly: GCA_964555395.1. Classification (GTDB taxonomy): domain Bacteria; phylum Pseudomonadota; class Gammaproteobacteria; order Beggiatoales; family Beggiatoaceae; genus CAZKST01. The sequence continues at coordinate 5,483 of CAZKST010000079.1, forward strand.
GAGGAAATATTATGACTCAATTAGCTAATCGCGGTCGCCGCCAATTTTTACAAACACTCAGCGTAGGTACTACCGCGCTTTTGGTCGGCGGTTTTCCCTTTATCAGTCGTGCCGCTGATGCCTTTACCCTGCCCGCTTTACCTTATCCAGAGGTCGCTTTAGACCCCATCATTTCAGCAAAAACGATTAGTTTCCATTATGGAAAACATCATAGTGGCTATGTTGCTAATTTAAACAAATTAGTACAAGGTACTGAATTTGCAGATATGTCTTTAGAACAAGTGATTAAGGCAACGGCGGGAAATGCTGAGAAAGTTGCGATTTTTAACAATGCTGCGCAAATTTGGAATCATACTTTTTATTGGCAAAGTTTACATCCAAATGGCGGCGGCAAACCCAGCGGCGCGTTAGCCAGCGCAATTGAGAGTAGTTTTGGCAGTTTAGAAAAATGCAAAGAAGAATTAACCAAAGCTGCCACTGGGCAATTTGGCAGTGGGTGGGCGTGGTTAGTGAGTGATGGTAGTAAATTAAGCGTGATTAAAACCAGTAATGCAGATACGCCTTTAACTCAAGGTTTAAAACCGTTGTTAACCATTGATGTATGGGAACATGCTTATTATTTAGATTATCAAAATCGGCGGGCGGATTATGTCGCAGCGGTTTTGGATAAATTAGTAAATTGGCAGTTTGCAGAAAAGAATTTAGGCTAATGGGATAAACGGAAAATTTGCCAAGCCGTGAAGGACGGGCAAACTTTTGAACTTGTTCCGACAGACCTGCTAGGTTTTTAAAACCTAGCAAATCTTTGTTTTATAAGGTTTCTAATAAAGGCAAAATACGCTCATTGATATGCGCTAAAGTCAGTTCGCCGACATGCCGAAATACGACATTTCCAGTTTTATCAATCACAACACTAAAAGGCAAACCGCCGATGCGATTACCTAATTTTTTAGATAAGGCAATTGCAGCATCAGGCTCATGCAACATTGGGAAAGAAATATGATGTGTTTCAATGAATTGTTGTACTAAATCTAAATCATCAATAGCAATACCAACAACCTGTAATCCTTTAGATTCATATTTATTTTGCAATTCTTTTAAAAGTGGCATTTCTTTGACACAGGGCGGACACCATGTCGCCCAGAAATTCAACACAACTACTTTTCCATCCCATTCTTGATTGTGACGAATCACGCCTTTTATATCATTCAAGGCAAAATCAGGACGATAAAAGGGGACAATTTGCGGAGCTAACAAAGCTTTAGCATTAGAGCTACTACTGATTGCCGTTGTAGCAGCTACATTTTCCGCAATTGGATGCGCTTCAGACCTTGTAAATACTTGATAATACACTGTACCGATGATAAGCACACTGAGCGCACAAACCATAGCAACCAGATGAATTTTTTTCATGATATTACTGCATTAGCTGTTGAAAGCGTTGCAAATGTTGTAAAAAAGCCTCAGCGGGAATAAAACCAATGATATTAAAATTGGCTTGATGTTGACCTTGCTTGTCAAAAAAGAGAATAGCAGGCGGTCCAAATAAATTAAAACGCTGATATACCGCTTTATCTTGTTCATCATTGGGGGTGACATCCAGTTGTAACAAGACAAAGTTTTTTAAACTTTCTTTTACCTGATGATGATTAAACGTAAAAACCTCTAATTCTTTACAAGCAATGCACCAATCAGCATAAACATCTACCATCACCGCTTGTCCACGTTGTTTAGCTTGCTGAATGGCGTGTTCTAATTGCGCTAGACCTTTAATTTTTTGAAATTCTAAACCTTTTTGTGGGTTAACTGCGTTTGCTTGCGCTGCCCATGTTTGTAAAGGTTGTAAGGGGTTGCTATTACCACTTGCCATGCCTGCCAATAAAATCGCACCATAAATTAACAGCGCAACGCCGATGCCTTTCCAAAACCGTCGCCAGCCTGAACTGCCTGCGGCTAAATTGTCTAACGCGCCTAAATACACCGCACTACTAATACATAAGATAGCCCACAAGCCTAAATTTAGCCCATTGGGCAAAATCCGTTCTAACATCCAAATGGAAACTGCGAGTAATAACACACCAAATAAAGTTTTAACTTGATCCATCCATTCACCCGCACGCGGCAATAAATTCCCTGTCGTTGTTCCGATAATTAACAACGGCACGCCCATGCCTAAGCCCATGCTAAATAAAGCTAATCCGCCTAAAATGCCATCTTTGGTTTGGGCGATATAAATCAACGCGCCCGCCAGCGGTGGCGCGACACAAGGGCTGACAATTAACGCAGAGACAAAACCCATAAAGGCAATAGAACGCCATGATGTCGCGATACGCGGTGTTTCAACTTCATTATGCGCATGATATAACTCAGGTTGGCTGATTTTGCTTAAATGGGTTTGCCAATTACTGGGTAATTGCAGTTCATAAAAGCCAAACATCGATAATGCTAACGCTACAAATACCATAGCAAATACAATAATAACAACGGGATGTTGTAAATTAGCGGGTAAATTTTCCCCTGCTAATCCTGCCAATACTCCTGCAAAACTATAAGCAAATGCCATAGAAACCACATAAATCGCCGATAATTTAAAAGCTTGCAATGAGCTTAAATTACGCTGTCCAGCAATTAAACTGGATAAAATAGGAATCATGGGGAAAACACAAGGCGTTAATGACAACAATAACCCCAAACCAAAAAACACTAAAATCACATAACCACTATTTCCACTCATCAAAGTTTGCGCAAGTTTATCTTGCTCAGAAATCATGATAGGTGCAGCGGCATGTGTCGCATTTTCTGTTGTTGATTTTTGATTAATTTCTTGTTTTGCTTGTAATTCTTTTAAAGGGATTAATCTTTCTGGAATTTCTAAATCTAAAGTTTTGCTCATGGGCGGATAACATAACCCCGCTTCCGCACAGCCTTGATAATCCACTTTTAACTGCAAAAATTTACTATGCCCAATACTTAACACAGGCAAGGTTATTTCTACGACAGACTGTTGATAGACTTCAACTTCTCCAAAAGTGGGGTCATTTTTCATAATGCCCGTAGGATAATTCGCTTTGCCGATACTACCTTCAGCAACCACCGAAAACGCTAATTTATCACGATATAAATAATAACCTTCTGCCACCTGCCACTGCACAATAATTTCTTTATTATCTGTTATTAACGCTGTTAAACGAAAAGCCTGCTCAGCGTCTAAAAAACTATTTTTATTCGTCCGTTCTAACAGGGAAGAGCTACTGCTACGACTGAGGGGAGAAAAGCTATCACTTTCAAGCGATTCTGCACTTGCCTGTGTACTCATCAGCAAGCAACAGCAACAAAAACTGAAAATTAACCAAAACCTTTTTTTCATCACAGGATTACCTTAAACAAATAATTGAATAAAATTGATTGTGGATGCTTTCCATAAGAATGCTGGATCACTTCTCAGACAAACGTTAAGAAAACGATGATTAAACCTACATTAAACGATGACAATCTGAGAAAAATTGATTTACAATTGAAGCGCAAAGTTTGAGTATTGGATTGTATCAAGACTTTTTGGGTTTTCTCGACGGTTTTTCAGACATTGCACGCATTCAGCCCTATAAACAAGAGCTTGAAGGCAAAAATCCTTAAAATAGCCGTCCAGCAATTTTTTCCCTTAACTAAAACTGGTCACGACGATGGATAAAATTATTTTCACAGGTCCAATGGGCGCAGGAAAAACCACTGCTATCGCTGCCATTAGCGAAATTCCGCCTGTATCCACGGATGTGAATTGCACTGATGACGAAAGTAAACAACGCAAAAAAACGACCACTGTTGCATTGGACTATGGTTATTTCACCCTAGACTCTGGTGAACGGGTGCATCTCTACGGTACACCTGGACAAGAACGCTTTGATTACATGTGGACGATTTTAACCAAAGGAGGTATTGGTTTAGTATTATTATTAGACAATGCACGTCCCGCACCCTTAGAAGATTTAGAATTTTACCTGAATGCGTTTAGTGATTTTATTGGCGAAACGGGCGCAGTGATTGGCGTAACACGAACAGACCTCACCAGTCATCCGACGTTAGAAGACTATCGCGAAAAACTCATGGAGCGCGGACAGATTTTCCCTTTATTTGAAGTAGATGCTCGTCAACCTAATGATGTAAAAGTACTTATTCATGCTTTGTTGGCAATTTTACAAGGTTTTTAATCATCAAGCCAATGCACTCTGTTCATCTGCCACCGACAGAAGAAAATAATTATTTAGCTTCTTTAAGTGATTTAATGGTTGGCTTACTGTTTATTTTTATCATTATTTTAATGGCGTTTGCTTTAAATTATCGCCAAGCAGAAACACAATCACAACAACTTTCACGCTTAGAACAAATTCAGCAAACCCAACAGCTTGCCGCAACCCAAACCTTGCAACGTGAACAATTCAAACTCATGCAGGAAGCAGAAGAATTGTATGTACAACGTCAACAACTCACACAACAAACAGCACAATTACAAAACTTATTAAATCAAGCCACTTTTGCTAAAACGGCACAACGTCAACTTTTACTACAGATTAAAACTGTCTTAGCGGCGCAGGGCGTACGGGTATTAGTAGATGAAGAACAAGGCATTGTGCATTTACCTGAAGATTTACTCTTTGATTCTGGACAGGCTCAGCTTCGGGAGTCTGGACGCTATACCCTACAACAATTAGCGGCTGTTTTAGCAGAAGTTTTACCTTGTTACAGTCATGTGCCTACAGAGCTCGATTTAAGTTTTGATTGCGCGCAAGCGAATCCCACGCATGTATTGTTAGAAGCGGTATTAATTGAAGGACATACAGATAATCGTCCGATTAAAAACAAGAATTTTGCAGATAATTGGGAGCTTTCCACTGCTCGCGCTTTAAATACTTATCAAACCCTGATTCATCATGCTCCGTTGTTAGATAATTTACAAAATGCCCAACAACACGCGCTTCTCAGTGTGAGTGCTTATGAAGCCCGCCGCCCGCTAGTTGCAAACGACACAGAAAGCAATCGCCAAAAAAATCGGCGTATAGATTTACGTTTTATGATGTCTAGTTCTCCGCCACAATTCATTGAGCAAATTCAAGAGAAATTGCGTTGAAATATTAAGGCTGATTTATATCACGTCGTAAAAGCGTATATTGATTATTTACATCAAAGGAAGAAATATCGGTATTAGGAAAAGGAATTTTTTGATTAATGCCAAATAATAAAGCTTCTAGTATTTCTTTATAATTTCTGAATAGAGTAAACCAAACTGAAAAAAAGCCATAAGCCATTGCTAAGTCAATAATCGTTTCTATATCTGTTTTTTTATTTTTATATTTATCTAAATAACGTTGAGCAAGCTCATATACATTTTGACGGCGTTGCCAGCGTTTATCTTTACGCGAATAATCTTGATGTTCAGGCGTTCTATCTAAACCAATCAAATCAACAAAAGCTTTAGTTTTATTTTTATCACTTTCATTGATATTTTCTTTAATTTTAATTATGCCACTTTCTTCAATAAAAATAAAATAAAGCAAATTATTGATATGTGGCATAAAAGCATTATTAATTTCTTTATCGGATTTAATAGAATTACAATTTTGACAAGCTAATAAAAAATTATCCCATCGTTTTTCTAAATGGGGATAATTCTTTTTTGCATAAATATGTTCAACATGTAAATCAGGTGTATATTGCTCACAATAAGAACAAAAAGAACCTAATTCAATTACTAAATCAGGTTTAGCCTCTTTATAATCTTCAAACTCTAATGGATGTTCTCCAGTAGTATTTAAACGAATTGTTTTCTGAATTGGGCGCATAATTATTTAGGAAATTCTGCTTTTAATAAAGCTACATAAGCGGGGTCATCATTAAATAAAATTTGTAATTTATCTAGTTTTTCTTTAGCTTTTTGAATGTTTTCTCTATTTGCACTATTTTTAATAAGTGAAAAATATTCACTTGCCGCTTGTTCCATTTCTATAAATTTTTCACTGCGCTGCACATCTGCAACGCCCATTTCATATTCAGCAATTTCT
>CAZKST010000080.1:0-6518 GCA_964555395.1 uncultured Thiotrichaceae bacterium
AGGATGGATTTTCATTTGCATTATAATAAATAGGAAGTATCTTATTTTCATTTAAAGCATATTTTAATATATCACTAGATATATCACCACTAAGCATATCATCTTTTAAGTTAAAATTATCTTTTAACTTAAATAAATAACCTGATCTTTTTCTAAAATAAATCTGTTCGTTTCCATAAATAAAAATATCATTTTTTGTTTGACGATTAAAAAAAAGATAATCCCATGCGTTTTCTGGTTGTTTCTTCAAAATTTCAAGATTTTCATTTCGGAAATTTAGAAGAAAATAGAAGGTTTCTTTTTGAGGAAAAAAAGACAACAACATCGCTTCCAATAATGCTGTTTTTCCAGAATTATTTAAACCGCCAATTAAATTGAAATTTTTAAAACCTTCAACTTTCAATCTTTCAAAACACCGAAAATTCTCAATCTCAATTGAAGTCAACATTTTAAAAACTCCTTAAATTATTTTTTAAATAACCATAAAAAAAGCCTAGCAATTTTTTTAAATCACTAGACTTTTTTAAAGAAAATTAACCGCGTCTATCCACCATTAAAGTGGCTTCACCTTCTAACACAACAGTATCACCCACTTTACAAACCGTTTCTAAAGTAACACGGCGTTTTTCTGCCAAAATTTCTTTTACCGTTGCAATCGCAACAACCGTATCGCCAATGCGAACAGGCGCTTTAAATTTCAAATTTTGAGATAAATAAATCGCGCCACAACCCGGTAATTTAGTCCCTAACACAGTAGAAATAAAACTAGCGGTTAAAATCCCATGTGCAATCCGACTTTTAAACATCGTTGTTTCAGCAAATTGCTGATTAATATGCACAGGATTGGTATCCCCCGAAATCCCCGCAAATAACACCACGTCTGCATCAGTAACAGTTTTGGCATAGCTCGCACTCATACCAACGCTTAAATCTTCTAAATAATAACCGTGTAAGTCACTCATGTGATTTCCTTGTGCTAATTGAAAGAAGGATAATAACGCCTAAAGCGCCGATGTTTCCTTGTTGAAAGTAGATTTTAGTGTATTGAGGAATGTAGGATAACGCAATGTTTTTATCGTTAGATGACAGTTTGCTAATCGAGTTTTTCAGTGTGCTGCAAAGCCTGTTCAACGGCATTAATCCGCGCTTGACATTGCTGATATGCCTGCGTCGCTTTTTCTACGAGCGGAATCAATTGGTCAATGTCTAAATCTTCACTTTGGCGCATTTTTTCAGCAATCTCTTTTAGTATTTTATAATTTTCTAAATAACTCTGTGTGGGATTGTTTGAATTCATGATATTTTTTCTCGGATAATATAAAAGTTCACTTGCATTTTGTTAACAGTCACTACATTCTATTAGTGGATAAGCATAACCTTTTAGTGATGCTTTTGTTGTATTGAATACAAGTATAATCGGTTTCTGCAATGTGTTTCCTTAAGGAGTCTCTTCAATGAAAGGTGATAAAAAAGTTATTGAGTTTCTCAATAAAGTTTTAACCAATGAGTTAACTGCCATCAACCAATATTTTTTACATGCCCGCATGTTCAAAAATTGGGGTTTCCATAAACTCAATGAGCATGAATATCATGAATCTATTGATGAAATGAAACACGCTGATAAAATCATTGAACGCATTCTGTTCTTAGAAGGAATGCCCAACCTTCAAGATTTGCATAAATTAATGATTGGTGAAAACACCAAAGAAATGTTGGAATGCGACCTTAAATTAGAGTTGAAAGCCATTCCTGATTTACGCGATGCAATTCAATACTGCGAATCTGTGCGCGATTATGTAACACGCGAATTGTTCGAAGACATTTTAGAAAGTGAAGAAGAACATGTTGATTGGTTAGAAACGCAATTAGATTTAATTGAGAAAGTCGGTATTCAAAATTACCAACAATCTATGATGGGCGATGCTTCTTAAACAATAAGAAAGTAGAGCATTGGCTAATCGTGTTTTTCACCAATCAAACCATGAGCATATTGATATAATTTATTAACGGCTGCTTGGTCTGTGCTGTGAGTCAGTGACTCTACAATATTGGCGAGTTCTTTGGTGCGCTCCTCTGAAAAAGAGGGGGCGCGCTCTGCAAAGCTTAAAATAGCTTGTTGTTCTTCTACTAATAACGGAATCGGTAACGGTAACGCGCTTGAATGGGTTAAATGAACTTGCGTTTGCTCCGCCATTTCGTGGTAAATCACTAACGTCCCCGCGCTTAAGTCTCCTAAACGTTGAAATTGCCGATTGCATAACATGCTTATAAGTCCTAAAGCATAAAAAAGCGGCAGAAAATCAACGAATCGCAATAAATTACGCACCATTGCTGCAGTCCAATCTACGGGTAAGCCGTTCGTTTGTACGACTCGAATTTTTAAGAGCTTTTTGCCAATGCTTGCGCCATTCCAATATACTTCGAATAAAACGGGATAGAACCACTCTAATAAAAATAGAAAAATCAAGAAAATCCCGAAGCCTGTCTCTCCAAAATGTTCCAATTGCGTTGCCAGTAAAAAATAAAGCGCGACGCGAATTAAGGCATCAATGACCCAAGCCAACACGCGCGGGATAACGCCCGCAACGTGTAAATTGAGTGTAACACCTTCAGGAGTTTCAATCGTGTAAGTGGTGTCTAGCATGATGAATCATAAAAATTACGTTTGTTCTGTTTCAAATTGGGCATCATAACCTGCACGTTGTTTAGGATTGCTCAATACACTATAAGCTTCTTGAATATCAGCTAATTTAGTCGCTAATTGTTTTTTAGCGGCAGGATTATCGATGTTATCTTCAAGGTCTGCTTCAATATCATTGAGTAATGCTTGCGTAGATTGTTTAATTTCATCAATCATTGCACTGGGTGCAACATGCAGAATATCGTAGTAATTTTTCATTGTTTGCTTCCTTAGGTCAAAACTATCTGTATTATAGTCGCCATAATACAATTTGGGCGGGCAGCGACTCGCGGGCTAAAATACCTTTCACATCAATCACTAAATTTTTACCTTCAACCGCTAATAAGTGCTGAATACCTTGCCAGCCTTTTTGCACAAATTCTTGATGTGCTACTGCTAAAATCACACAATGCGCTTTTTGCAAACGGGCAAAGGGCACAAGCTCAATATTATATTCGTGTTTTGCTTCTTCTGCATTGACTAATGGGTCATAAACTTGCACTTTCAGTCGCGCTTTTTGCAAATGCTCAACGATGTCAATCACGCGGGTGTTGCGTAAATCGGGCACATTTTCCTTAAATGCTAAACCTAAAATTGTAACGATTGATTCTTCTAATAAACAGCCTAATTGCTGCATTTTATCAATCGCTTGCTGTGCAATAAAATTGCCCATGTTTTGATTAAGTTGACGGGCGGCGGGAATGACTTGCGGCATATAGCCCAATTGTTGCGCTTTATGTACTAAATAGTAAGGGTCAACGCCGATACAATGCCCACCCACTAAGCCCGGTTTAAATGGCATAAAATTCCATTTTGTTTGGGCGGCGGCTAATACATCATGTGTATCAATCCCCATGCGCTGAAAAATCATGGCTAATTCATTAATTAAAGCAATATTAACATCGCGTTGCGTGTTTTCAATGACTTTCGCCGCTTCTGCAACGCGGATGCTGGGCGCGCAATGTACGCCCGCACTAACCACACTGGCATAGACTTCAGCAATAATGTCTAATGCTTCTTGATTGATTCCAGAAACGACTTTGGTAATTTTACTAAAATGATGATTTTTATCACCCGGATTAATGCGCTCAGGGGAATAGCCTACATAAAAATCTTGTCCACATTGCAACCCTGAATAACGTTCTAACACAGGCACACAACGCTCTTCTGTCGCACCCGGATAAACAGTGGATTCATACACAACAATATCTTGTTTTTTTAAATAACTGCCTAAAGTTTTAGAAGCTGATAAAACAGGTTTTAAATCAGGATTATGCGCTTCATCTACAGGCGTAGGGACAGCAATAATATGAAAATTGGCTTGTTTAAGTTGTTCGGGGGTATGGGTAAAAATTAGCGTTGTTTGTGCTAAAGCTTCGGGCGGAATTTCTAAAGTGGCATCAATACCTTGTTTTAATTGAGCAATGCGCAAAGGATTAATATCGTAACCAATGACTTGCCAACCTTGTTTTGCAAACTCCACAGCCACTGGCAAACCAACATAGCCTAAACCAATAACTGAAATAATGCGTTGTGTCGGCATGATAAAACTCTGTTTAATAATAGATTATTGCTTTAAAACTATTTTTATCAGAACCTTAATTCACTTAATTAGCGTAATTGCCTTAATTTTTTATTAGGACAATTAAGAAAATTAGGTAAATTAGGGTTCAGACAATCTTTAACTGCGTAATTCTCAACCAAAACAACACTTACACATTAAAACGGAAGTGCATGACATCGCCATCTTGCACGATATATTCTTTGCCTTCTAATCGCCATTTGCCTGCTTCTTTCGCGCCAGATTCGCCTTTGCAATTTACAAAATCTTGATAAGCAATCACTTCTGCACGAATAAACCCTTTTTCAAAATCTGTGTGAATCACACTAGCCGATTTAGGCGCAGTCGCACCGATGGGAATTGTCCATGCGCGCACTTCTTTTTCGCCCGCCGTAAAATAGGTTTGCAAACCCAGCAAACGATAACCCGCCCGAATCACGCGATTTAAACCCGCTTCGCTCATGCCCATTGCTTGCAAAAATTCTTGCTGCTCATCTTTGCTTAAACTGGATAATTCCGCTTCCGTCGCGGCGCAAATCGGCACAATCGCAGATTGCTCTTTTGCTGCTAACGCCGACACTTTATCCAATAAAGGATTGTTTTCAAAGCCATCTTCATTCACATTAGCAATGTATAACGTGGGTTTTGCAGTTAATAATTGTAAAGGACGTAATAAAGCTTGCTCTTCTTCATCTAAAATCATCGCCCGCACTAATACGCCATCATTCAATTGCTTCTGTACTTTTTCTAATAATTCTTTAAACGCAATCGCTTCTTTATTGCCACTTTTGGTATTTTTCGCCGCCCGTTGCAAAGCGCGGTCAACGCTGTCTAAATCCGCTAAACCTAATTCGGTATTAATCACTTCAATATCTTCGAGCGGGTCAACCCGTCCTGCAACGTGAATTACGTCATCGTTTTCAAAACAACGCACGACATGCGCAATCGCTTGCGTTTCGCGAATGTTGGCTAAAAATTGATTGCCTAAACCTTCGCCTTTTGACGCGCCTTTAACTAAACCAGCAATATCAACGAATTCCATTGTAGTAGGAATTGTTTTTTGCGGTTTGACAATGCTAGCGAGCACGTCTAAACGCTCATCAGGCATCGCAACCACGCCCACATTAGGGTCAATAGTGCAGAAAGGATAATTTTCAGCTTGAATGCCTGCATTGGTTAAAGCATTGAATAATGTAGATTTACCTACGTTTGGTAAACCAACGATACCACATTTAAATCCCATAAAAATGTCTCTAAAATTTTGAAAATCGTATAAAAAAGTTTTTTGATAAATGCGTGCTTAATTTTTTGTATTTAATTGTTGCATTGCTTTATCAAAACCCGAAGTTAAAATTTGCGGTAACAAGTCAGTTATCCGCGTTAAACTGTCATCAATCGCGTTCCGCTCAGTCGCGCTGGGCTGGTTAAGTACATGATTAACCACTTGTTCACGCTGTCCTGGATGTCCAATTCCGATACGAATCCGCGCAAAATCACTTGTGCCTAAATGTTTAACGGTATCCCGCAAACCATTATGTCCGCCATGTCCGCCGCCCCGTTTAAGGCGCACGATGCCGACTTCAAGGTCAAGTTCATCATGGGCAATTAAAATTTGAGCGGGCGAAATTTTGTAAAATTGTGCAAGCGCATTAACGGCTTGTCCGCTTAAATTCATAAAAGTAGTGGGTTTTAGTAGCCAGCATTCTTGCCCGTTAAGATTTAAACGGCAGATTTCGCCATGAAATTTAGATTCTAAACGGAAATGGATTCGATGTTGGTCTGCAATTTTGTCGAGTAACCAAAATCCTGCATTATGCCGTGTTTTTTCATATTGCGCGCCAGGATTGCCAAAACCAACCAGAAGGGAAATAGACATAAAAAAACGATTATTTTTCAGTGAGTAAAACGGTTATTGGTTTTTACAGTTGTTATAAACTGTAGAATGCGGATGTTTAGTATAATCTAACTTGGCAAGATTAAACAGTTGAGTGGAGTGCAATCGCTTCAGCGATTGTTTTTTTGAGTAAAGCATTGGTTTAACTTTATATCTTAGCGGAATTTGCAATAGCTAAAGCTATAGTAACTGTATCTTAAATTGCTTACGCTGGAGTGCAATAGCTTTAGCTATTGCTTTTTTAACCACTTGATTAAACAATATTTTACCTGTTACGACACAGGCAATAGCTGAAGCGATTGCACTCCAGTTATAGTGCATTTGCTATATTGCACTCCTGACAAACAAAAAACCCCTTCCAATAAATGGAAGGGGAAAGATTG
>CAZKST010000080.1:6618-11499 GCA_964555395.1 uncultured Thiotrichaceae bacterium
ATTGCACTCCTGACAAACAAAAAACCCCTTCCAATAAATGGAAGGGGAAAGATTGATGTCTCCTAATCGTAAAACGTTATGCGTTTAACTGTTGGGATGCTCGGTGCGGGTTTTCATCAGTGAGTAAATAATCCCTGCGCTTAAAATCGCGACCGTGGCGGTGAGTGAAACGTAAGCGGGAATTTTGATAAAGTGCACCAATAAAATCTTGATACCGATAACAATTAATAAAATAGCTAAGGCGTATTTTAAATAATGGAAGCGGTGCATCATAGCAGCTAAAGCGAAATACAAAGCGCGTAAACCTAAGATAGCAAAGATATTTGAAGTATAAACAATGTAAGTATCTTGCGTTATTGCAAAAATAGCGGGAATGGAATCCACGGCAAAAATTAAGTCAGCGATTTCAATCAACATTAACGCTAAAAATAACGGGGTCATAAACCATTCTAAGCGATTTGTTTTTGTGCAATGTTGTTTTACGAAAAACGCATTTTCATGCAAGGTGGGCGTGATACGGAAATGACTGCGGGCGAATTTTAATAAGGGATTATTGGCAATATCGGGCGTGTCATCCATCATGATGAGCATTTTAATCCCTGTTCCAATTAAGAAAATCCCGAATATATACAATATCCAACTGAAGTTTGTGACCAATGCTGCGCCAAGTGCAATCATGATGCCGCGCAATATAATAACGCCTAAAATCCCCCAAAATAACACGCGGTGTTGATAAACGCGTGGAATCGCAAAGTAGCTAAAAATCAGGGAAATCACAAAAATATTGTCAAGGGCAAGGGTTTTTTCTACAAGGAAGCCTGTAAAGAACTCCATCCCTGATTTCGCGCCCATATACCACCAGACCCAAATACCAAATAAGACGGCAATCGCAATATAAAAAGCACTAAGCCACAGACTTTCTACCATGCCAATTTCATGATCGTTGCGATTAAGTACGCCTAAATCAAAAACCAGTAGGAAAACGACAATCCCCATAAACATGAGCCATAACCAAACGGTAGTGCCCAAAAATTCGCTGAACAGAAATTCCATAATGTGCCCCTTGACGTTATTTTACTATGCTTAAATGTGCATATTATGTCCACATAATATGTCATGCGTTTATTAAAAACAATGCTTTCAAGGAAAGTGTGCGAAAAAATTCTTTAGTATTTAAGTCATGTTTTCATTTTTACTGATGAAGTATTAAATACGACTTAAAAAAATGGAGAGCTTAAATTTATAAACCTTTAATATTTTTTAAGAATAGTGGATTCACAAAATTCACGCGGAAAATTATCTTGGGTGTTGTGCAGCTTGGAAATTTTGTGAATCCATGATTCGAAACATTAACGGCTAAAACTCAATAAATAGATTATTCCCACAATTTAATTAATCTATCTTCGCCGCCTGTGGCTAATGGTAAACCTTGGGGACTGAAAGCCACGCTATTTACATTATTGCCGTGTCCTTCTAAAGTTTTGACTAATTGCCCATTTTCTACAGAATACAATTTCACATTGCTGCTTGAGCCGCCACTGCCAACGGCAACCAGTTTTTTATCTGGACTAAAGCTCACGGAAGTAATAGAGCTTTCAGTGACAGGAATATCGCGTAACAATGCCCCTGTTGCAACTGTCCACACTTTCAAATTCCCTTCCGCGCCGCCACCGCCTGAAGCAAGCAGTTGACTATCAGGACTAAATGCAACGGCTAATACAGAGCTGCTATGTCCCTCTAAAGTTTTAACTAATTGTCCTGTTTTAACATCCCATAACAAGACAACGCGGTCAAAACCGCCAGAAGCTAACCATTGTCCATTAGGGCTAAAACTGACTGACCACACACGATGGCGATGTCCGCGTAAGGTTTGTAATAATTTTCCAGTTTCTACTTCCCACAAATTAATGGTTTTATCTGCGCTAGCAGATGCTAAAGTTTTACTGTCTGGACTAAAAGCAACACTGCGAATAGTGCTGGAATGTCCTTCCATAATTTGTGCAACTTTTCCCGTGCTCACGTTCCAAATTTTAATGCCTTCATCAGGACTACCGCCACCCGTCGCAAGCCATTTACCATCGGGACTCCACGCGACCGTTGCTAACCAGTTGCGCGTATCGGGTAAAGTTTGTTGCAAGCTGCCATCGCTGACTTTCCAAACCCGCACCGTTTTATCCATAGAAGCTGAAGCTAATTTTTCGCCATTGGGACTGAAAGCTACAGCAGTGATTGCGTCATCATGACCTTGTAAGGTTCGCTGTAACTTTTCAGGCGTACCCGATTTTACCGTCATTTCTGAACCTGTCGTTACACACCCATTTAAAAACAATAAGGGCAAGAAATAGGCAAAATGTCGTGTCCATTGTTTGGGGTTAAATGAATTAAAAGTACGATAAAACATAATGACATCCTATTGAAAGTAAGCAATTTATAAAACAATGTTCAACACAGTATTCACAACCAATTTTAAACAAGCATAGCAGAGTGAAAAAAACGTGATTATTAAAAATGTTGCAACGCAACGTGCTATACTTGATAAGTTTTAAGCCGTGCAAATGTATTGCCGTTCAAATAATTTCCGTGATATTTCAATTGTTATTTAAAAATATAGTTATAAAAGAAAAAAATAATGTTAAAACATAATCTCGTATTAGGTGCAACGCTAATTATTGTGTCTGAATTTATGTTTGCCTCAATGGCAGCAACCATTAAAGTCATTTCTGGCGAGTTACCAAGTGAAGTCATTGTTTTTTTGCGCAATTTTTTAGTTTTAGTGCTTCTGATGCCTTGGCTAATTCGCTATGGTTGGCAAGCGATTGCAACCGAAAATCTTCAATTTCATTTAGTGCGCTCCTTTGCTGGAGTCATAGCAATGTATTGTTTTTTCTATTCTATTGCGCATTTACCTCTAGCTTCCGCTTCATTATTAAAAATGACTGTTCCTTTTTTCCTACCGCTGATTGCCTTTGTGTGGTTGAGGGAGCAATTGCCCGCGCGCGTGGGGGTGGCGATTGGTATCGGTTTTATTGGAACGGCTGTCATTTTACAGCCAACGGCTGATAGTTTTTCGTGGGTTTCTTTTGTTGCATTAGGCGGTAGCGCATTTGCAGCATTGGCTAAAGCAGGCATTCGGCGCATGTCTGCAACAGAATCAAGTACCCGAATTGTCTTTTATTTTTCACTGATTGGAACTTTAGTCGCAGCGATTCCTTCCTACCTGCAATGGCATACGCCTGACTTTCACGCATGGATATTGCTAATCAGTTTAAGCGTTTTTGGCATGATAGGACAATTACTAATGACTTATGCCTACTCGCTTGCACCGTCTAGTGTGTTAGGCGCGTTTATTTATGTCTCTGTTATTTTTAGTGGTTTATTTGGTTGGTGGTTCTGGCAAGAATATTTAGAACTGCATTTTTTAATGGGAGCAAGTTTGGTGATATTGGCAGGTTTACTGATTATGTACCGCCATCAAACCACAATCAAAGCGATAGAAATCCCATTAAATACAGAAAATCATTTAAAAACAGGCACATCATAAATTATTCACGTTATTAACGTGCTAAAAATCCCAACGCTAAAGTACAGGAGTATAACAATAGCGTTGGGCTTTGTTTTTGTGTTAATTCGTTTTCTTCTCTGACATTTTCAATGTGGTAATGACGCATGGAACAACTCAACACCACTCTTCATTCAGAAGAAACCAGTCTTGAAGTGTTATATGACACTTTGCACAATGCCCTCATTCGCAAAGAGTTTGCAGCAATTCCGCCGTTATTAGAACAATTACATCCCGCTGAAATTGCTCATTTTATTGCGCAACTTCCACCGCGTTTGCGGGATATTCTTTGGGATAGTGAAACTTTTGATATTAATGAAGTTTTGCCATATCTTGACACGGCGATTCAAGCAGATGTTATTGAAGACATGCCGACGGAAGAAGTGCTTGCCGCCACGGAAAGCATGGACACGGACGACGCAGTTGATTTTCTGCAAACCTTGTCAGAGGATAAAGTTGAGGAAGTATTGCAGGCGATGGACGAGCTAGAACGGGCTCGGATGACGCGCTTACTTAGCTATGAAGAGGAAACAGCAGGGCAATTGATGAACACGGATGTTTTAAGCGTTCGTACGGATATGCGTTTAAGTACCGTGTTGCGTTATTTGCGTCGTCATGACAGTTTGCCAGAAAAAATGGAAGGGTTAATGGCGGTTGATATCGATAACCGTTATCAAGGCATGTTATTTTTAACGGATTTGATTATTAAAAATCCAGATTTAAAAGTGAGTGAAGTAATGTCGACAGAAGTTGAAGTGATTCCCGTCACTATGTTAAATCGGGACATTGCTTTAATTTTTCAAAAATTAGATTTACTTTCTGCCCCCGTTGTTGATGAAAAAGGCGTGTTATTAGGGCGCATTACCGTTGACGACGTGCTCGACGTGATTCGTTCTGAAGCTGACCATGCGTTAATGAGTCAAGCGGGTTTAGATGAAGAAGATGATATGTTCGCGCCGACTTTATTAACTTCACGCTATCGTGCAGTGTGGTTAGGGATTAATTTAGCAACGGCGTTTTTAGCTTCATGGGTGATTGGTTTATTTGAAAGTGCGCTGGAAAAAATTGTTGCTTTAGCGGTGTTAATGCCGATTGTTGCCAGTATGGGCGGCATTGCGGGCAGTCAAACGTTGACGGTGATTATTCGCGGTTTGGCTTTAGATAAAGTTAATAGAAAAAATGCCTTTTGGTTATTGCGTAAAGAATTTATGGTTGGTGTGTTCAATGGCGGATTATGGGGCGTTGTCGTAGCCATTTTTGCAGTATTTTGGTTTAGAGATTTTACGCTGGGTTTAGTGATTGGCATGGCAATTATTGTTAAT
>CAZKST010000081.1:0-11469 GCA_964555395.1 uncultured Thiotrichaceae bacterium
AACGTTTTAATCTCTGGATAGGCATAGACAGGACCATTTTTACACACAAATGTCCCGCCAATTTGGCAATGCCCGCAATGTCCTACGGCACATTGCATGTTGCGCTCCATGCTCAAATACACCGAGTGTTCTAACATGCCTTTTTCCAGCAAATGCTCCGCCGCCGATTTCATCATTCCTTCGGGTCCGCACATCATCGCAATCGTGCGTTCGGAACGAATGTCAACTTCTTCAATCACTTTAATGCGCGGGCTGACTTGCCAGTGCCAATTAATTGAGCCTTCGGTAGATGCGACTAAAACGGTGGTATCGGGCACAGTTTGCCATTGCCGATAACGTTCTTCCCAAATGAATTCATCCACATGTTTTACTTTTTGCACAATGGTAAATTTACCAAATCGCTCGCGCCGCCGCAGCATGTAGTTAATCACTGAAACGACAGGCGCACAGCCTAAACCGCCTGAAATAATAACCACATCTTGTCCTTCCGCTTCACGCAAGGGCCAGCCGCGCCCAAAAGGGCCCCGAATGCCAATCCGTTGCCCCACTTTTAATTGTGCAAAGCCTTTGGTAACGCGCCCGACGCGGTTAATGGTATGTACCAGTAAATCCTCATGTTCTGGGTCGGAAACAATGGAAATCGCGACTTCACCCACGCCGTATAAATACAGCATGTTGAATTGTCCGGGGTGATAGGTGTAATTCGCGTGGGCGACAGGGTTGGTCAGCCGTAAATGCAGCGTAAAAATGGTTTTGGATTCTTGGGTAAATTTAACGATTTCAGCTTCTTGCGGAAAATATTGATTTTCCATCACTGTATTTGCAAAGCTTTGATTAGGCATGATATTTATTCCTTTGTCTCGCAAATTGCCGCTACTTCAGCCGTAAAATCAATGCCCACGGGACACCATGTAATACAGCGTCCACAGCCTACGCAGCCGCTGCGCCCATATTGTTCGTGCCAACTGCCGAGTTTGTGGGTCATCCATTGCCGATAGCGTAATTCGGTTGAATCGCGTAACACAAAACTGTGCATGTAACTGTGTCCAGAGGTGAAACAGGAATCCCATTGTCGATAGTGTTCGCTGTGGTGTCCGCTGATTTCGCTTTGGTCGCCTTCGCTGTGACAAAAGCAGGTCGGACAAACAGAGGTGCAACTGGTGCAGGATAAACAGCGTTTAGCCACTTCTGCCCAGTGCGGATGGGATAAACGACTGAATAAAGTGTCGTGCAAATTGCGCGAGGGTAAGCGGCGCGTTTGCATGGCAATGGCGGCTTGGGTTTGTTGTTCGGCGTGTTGCAATTGGGCTTCGGTCACGGGCGTTTGTGGCAATTCGGCGAGAAGGGCGCGCCCTTTGTCGCTTTTGTAGCGCAAAATAAAGCCGTCATCTAATTCGCTCATGGCGATGTCGTAGCCCGTGGTGACATTCACGCCGTCACCTGTGGAATGACAAAAACACGTTTCCGCACAAAAAGCGCAATCTACGCCAATTAACAGCAAACTGCGGCGGCGGCGGTTGTAATAATTATCCGCATATTCTTTGTAGCAAAAATGCTGGTCTTGCAGTTGTAAAGCGGCTAAATCACAGCCGCGCACGCCGATAACCGCTGTCGGTTTGGGATTGGGCAAGGTTTCGACAAAGCTTAATTTGCCGCTATTGTCACGGCTGACTGTCCACAAGGTTTCACGCGGGGCAAATGTCAGCGGTTTCAAAGCTTGCGCGCCCGTTGCCCATGCAAAATAGCGCGGATTATCGCTACTTTGCAGTTGATAACGTCCGGGGGCTTGAATGTCGCGATAGCCACGCGGCAAACTTTGTACGGCGGCGTGCGCATCACTGGGCGCAGTGTCGAAAACAATAGTATGGTCGCGGACTTGGGGAATGACGCATTGATAGCCAGTTTGTTGTAAAACTTTGAACAATAAATATAATTGTTCACGCGCCAAAAAAATAAGGTGTTCTGGATTACGCATTGATGTATCTCTCCTCACGAATTAAACGACGAGTTACAAGTTTTGTAACAGTGTGTTTAATTCCTCAATTAATGCTGTAATAGCACTGCTAACCATCGGTGTTAACGGGGAATTTAACGCGGCGGGGTGGCAAGTGCTAATGTCAATTTCAATGCCATAGAAATAAAGTTGTTTCGGTTGCCAACCGAGTTGAGCCGCCAGTAACACAGTATTAACCACATCTAAACCGTGACTAGATAAACTCGCGGGGGCGTGGCGAATGGCTTCAAGCCCTTGCCAATGTAAAATTGTGCCAATTTGGTATTTATCGTGTTCACTGTCCGCCGTATGTAAAGCGTCAATAATCACAACTTGCGGAAAATCGCGCAAAATGGGTAATAATTCCCGACTCGGCACATAACATTTGCTGTAATTAAACTGGGGTAATTGGCTTTGTAATAACGCTAGCACTTGCCAGCCGAGTTGGTCATCACCAAAAGGAGAACCCACGCCAACGATGCAAACGGGGGAAGTTAGCGGCGCGTTCATTGTTGTTCACTTTCATCACGAGTCACTTTTAATTTTAAAAAATGGGTTGCGCAGGAAATGCACGGGTCATAATTGCGAATCACCATTTCAGCGCGTAACCGCAGGGCTTCATCGCTGTGTTGTAAGCCCATTGCTTCCAAAGTGTCGCGTAAATCTTCTTCAATGCGCAGTTGGTTTTGACTGGTCGGCGGCACAATTTTGCAAAATTCAACTTCGCCACGCTCGTTAAATTGCCATTTTTGCCAAAGCATCCCGCGTGGAGCTTCGGTGCAACCATAACCCACGCCCGCGCGCGGAGTTACGTCAACATAAGGACTCGCAGGGACGCTGTAATTTTCTAAAATGCGTAAAGATTCGACCAATGCAAAATGGATTTCGACCGCCCGTGCGACAATGCTATGAAATACATTGTGTGAAGGGAAACGCACCGCTGTCCGTTCAAGGTTAAAACGTACCGCCGCAGGTAATTGGGCATAATTCAAATTAACCCGCGCTAAGGGACCGACAAGATAAGATTGTTCAACGCCTTGCGCATTGCGTAACGTGGAATGCAAGGCGGTAGAATGTGGTACATGCAGCTCAGTGAAATACTGCTCATAATCCGCAATCGCGAGATTTAAACCATCGCTAGAAATCAAGCGACCTTCATTAAAGGGATATTCGCAAGGATGATGCGTGCTAACACTGGTAAAAGTGCGCGAATGTTCAGGCAACGCTAAGGAAGCCGTCCATTGCACTAATTGCTCTGCTTCTGGCAAGGCTGCCAAAATTTTCTCTTTTAATTCTTTAACTTGCTCTAAAGAGGGGGCGTGATAAAATCCTCCCACCCGCACACCGACGGGATGCACTGACCGCCCGCCCAACATGCGAATGATGTCATTGCCAATATGTTGCAAACGTAGTCCACGTTTTAATTGTTCGCCATATTGTCCCGCCATTTCCAACGCACTGCTAAAACCGAGAAAATCGGGCAAAGCGAGCAAGTGAATATGCAAATTATGACTTTCTAACCATTCACCGCAATACAGCAAACGGCGCATTTCCCGCACCCATGGCGTAATTTGCACTTGAAACACGGATTCAATTGCATGAACTGCACTCATTTGATACGCCACAGGACAAATGCCACAAATGCGCGCCACAATGTCTAAAATTTGCTGATAAGTGCGCCCTTCTAAAAACTTTTCAAAATAGCGCGGCGGTTCAAAAATCCGCAATCTCAATTCCGTAATTTTACCCTGCGTAACCACTAAATCGAGTCCACCTTCGCCTTCAACACGGGTTAAAGCGGGGACGGTGATTGTTAAATCGCGGCGCGTGCTGCTTGCAAGGTTTAAAGGAGAGTCATTCATAATTTATTTGCCTCCTGCGTGGCGCGGGCAAAGTCGGGTGATTGATTGTTAAACAACGCAAAGCGTTGAGCAATCACGCTGGGCGTGATACCAAACTCTTGAAAATGCTGAATTAAAGAATGCGTATTGATATTTTCAGCGGGACCATAACAAGCGTAACAATCGCGAGATTGGCGCGGACATAACACCCCGCACCCTGTGCGTGTAACCGCGCCCATACAGGGCATTTGTTGTGTCACCATCACACAGGCTTTACCTAAACGCTTACATTCTGCGCACAATTTATCGTGGTCGCGTGGCGGTTCAACACCGAATAGCAAAGCGCGAATGGTAGATAAAATTTGAAAACTATTAATCGGACAACCATGCAGCTCAAAATCCACACGCACATGTTGCGCAATCGGCGAGGCAGTAGCTAACGACTCAATAACCTCTGGATGCTGATAAATAGCATGTGTCCACGCATTGACATCTTGCCCATTGCGCAAAGCTTGAATACCGCCCGCCGTAGCACACGCGCCGATAGTAATTAGATAACGACTATTTTGGCGCACGGATTTAATGCGCTCGGCTTCTTCATGGGTAGAAATACTGCCTTCAACAAAAGCGATATCGACTGCTCGCTCGGGCTGATTTGCGCCTGCTTCGACAAAATGCACAATATTGACCAATTCAGTTAATTTAATTAAGGTTTCCCCTAAATTTAAAAAAGCCAATTGGCAACCATCACACGAACTAAATTTATGAATAGCAACCGTAGGTTGCACATTAGACTCAAACCCAGTAGAGACACTCATGTTAGTCTATCCTCCTTTTGTGGGTAGTCATTTATAGGGTGTGTAAGAAATTCTGCGCTTAGCTATTTGAAATGACTTTAGAAAAAGTTAAGTTTTATAGAAAAAAATTTTAGGGCAGAAACTTCAATGAAAATTTATTACATAAAAGTAATAAAAATGGGCTTGCACAGGCTAAAAAAATTCGTATAATGTGCATCTTCTAAACGCTAGACGGGTCGTTAGCTCAGCCGGTAGAGCAGCGGACTTTTAATCCGTTGGTCGAGAGTTCGAATCTCTCACGACCCACCATTTTCCCTCCTTAAGCGTTTATTTTCAAGCTCCTCCGCGTATTATTTTACACGCTAATTTTAAATTTCCAGCGCAATTTATCCTTGCTTTTCTAATCTTAAACTTATTTTTTCATTTAAACACTCGTCTGTTATTTATTCTACAATTCCCTTCAAAAACATTGATAATTTATCGTTCTTAATCCGCCGCGCCCATTTTCCATTATGCTGCCTGTTGCTTTATTTTTTACCGTTGAATACACGGTTTGAATAAAATTGATAGGAGTATGCACATTTTTTGACTATACTTTGTTGCTATTCTCCTTTTTTTTCACTGCGCATTGAAGTTACTATGAAATTACTGCTTGATTTTCTGCCAATCGCCCTCTTTTTTGCTGCCTACAAACTGTACGATATTTACGTTGCCACGGGCGTTGCCATCGTGGCAGCATTAGTACAAGTGCTCGTCAGTTGGTTCACAAGCGGCAAAGTTGAAAAAATGCACCTTATTACTTTAGGACTTATCACCGTTTTAGGCGGTGCAACGCTATTATTCCACGACGAAACTTTTATTAAATGGAAACCTACCGTTGTTAATTTCGCCTTTGCCCTTGCATTTTTATTAACCCATTGGTTTAGTGAAAAAAATCTATTACAACGGATGATGGAAACGCATGTAACTGTCTCCTCAAAAGACATTTGGGCGCGTTTAAATTGGATGTGGGTTGGCTTTTTTATCGTTACTGGCTTATTAAATATTTATGTGGCATATCATTTTGATACTGACACATGGGTTAACTTCAAATTATTCGGGATGTTAGGTTTAACCATTGTCTTTATTATTGGACAAAGTTTATATTTATCTCGTTATTTAGTTGAAGACGAAACACCCGCAAAATAAAAACCTTGCTTACTTAAACCCTAAAAAGTGATGACTATGACGAGTAGCGACGACTTAGGTCTATTACTCAAAGCTCTACGTTTCTCAGCAGAAAAACATCGCGACCAACGGCGAAAAGACCGCAATGCGTCGCCTTACATCAATCATCCCATTCAAGTTGCACATGTTTTATGGGAGATTGGGCAAGTACGCGATGTCATCACGCTGTCAGGAGCACTCTTACACGATACTTTAGAAGACACAAACGCAACAGCGGAAGAAATTCGCCAATTGTGCGGCGAAGAAGTTTTGGCTCTAGTCCAAGAAGTAACGGACGATAAAAAACTTTCTAAAGTCCAACGTAAACGGCAACAAATTGAACAAGCCCCCCACAAATCTAAACGGGCAAAAGAATTAAAACTTGCCGATAAAATTTGCAATGTAAGCGATATTGCTCATTCGCCACCGCAACACTGGT
Organism: uncultured Thiotrichaceae bacterium; assembly: GCA_964555395.1. Classification (GTDB taxonomy): domain Bacteria; phylum Pseudomonadota; class Gammaproteobacteria; order Beggiatoales; family Beggiatoaceae; genus CAZKST01. The sequence continues at coordinate 6,277 of CAZKST010000081.1, forward strand.
CAACTAAACGCCGCCAAGAATATTTACAATGGAGTGAGCAAGTTATCGCTGGACTGCGCGGCATCAATCCGCTGTTAGAACACTACTATGACCAAGTGCTAAATAGCGCAAAACACTGTTTAGCCAAAGAATCTGCCCCCAGTCGTCGCTTTCAAATAGATGACCGCGTTAAACATCCCCACAAACCCCACTGGGGCATTGGGCGCATTTTGTATTTAGATGAACAACATATTCGAGTTTTCTTTGTGCAAGTGGGACAAAAACTATTAAAACTAGAAAAAACCGCGCTAACACGTTTAGATTCTTTACAAACGCATCACTTATTACTCGACAATTTACTGATTTCTAATAAACAACGTGTCCGTCACTTTAAACCCATCAATTCGCTGATTGAACTTTTTTTACATGAATATCCTGATGGTTTTTATAGTACCAGTTACCTCGCACAATACCGCCGCCATTACCATTTAGCTCACCAAAATTTTCAACAACAATTTTCTCAAATTAAACACCTATTAGAACAACAAGCGTATGAAGAAATCATTCAAAAACTTTTAACAATATTACATCAATTTGCTATTGCCGAAGTTGTAGAATGCTGTTTATTACAACAAGGTTTACAAAGCTTAGAAAATAAGCAACTTTTTGCAGAAACTTTTTATCAATTAATTTGGGGTGAAGAAATTTTTGAGCAACGTTTTAGTGCTTTTGTTGCTTGTTTATTACGCTTTAAAGCTGCCAATTGGCGCATTATTAGCGGCATTTTATTCATTGCCAACCCCACAATGGATATTTTAATTGCACCAGAAACCACTTTAAAAACCACAGAATACTGTGCTTTTGATTTGCAATATCAAAGCCAACCCAATTGGCAAACTTATCAACAAGCTTTGAAATTTATTCACTATTTATCCAGTCAACTCAATGATATGCGTCCGCGTGATATGATTGATATTTATGGTTTTATTGCAGTAATTGCTAAACATAAATTTGAAGACTCGGATATTATTTAATTTTGTTTAAAGGAAAGATGTAAATGTTTTATGCAATTCTCACAGAAGATGCGCCTAATAGCTTAGAAATTCGGATTAATACCCGTCCTGCCCATTTAGCCCGCTTAGAAACTTTAAAAGCACAAGGACGTTTATTATTAGCAGGACCACATCCTGCAATTGATTCTTTAGAAGTTGGTAAAGCAGGCTTTACAGGTAGTTTAATTGTTGCTGAATTTAATTCTTTAGAGGAAGCTCAACAATGGGCAGAAGCTGACCCTTATCGGCAATCGGGTGTCTATGCTAAAATTACTGTCAAACCTTTTCTTAAAGTTTTTCCTTAAACATGGAGAAAACAACAATGCAAACTCGGATTGACCGCATTAAAAGCCGTTTAGAACAACATTTTTCGCTCACTCATTTAAATATTGAAGATGATAGCCACCACCACGCAGGACATGCGGGTGCGCAACAAGGCGGACATTTTAATGTGCTCATTGTAAGCACAGCTTTTGAAGGACAATCGTTAATCAAACGCCATCGCATGGTTTTTGAAGCATTAGAAGATTTAATGCAAGTCGATATTCATGCTTTAAGCATTAATGCAAGAACTCCACAAGAGTTTAAGCCTTAATTTCCTTTTTTCACTCCACCTTTGACTTTCTATGAAACTTAACACTTTTATCCAATATTCTTCTTTAACTTTCTTAACCTGTTTTACTTACTCCGTGCTTGCTACTGAAGCAACACCAGCACCCGCCAGCACTCCTCCCGCTGCGACCAGCGATGCAGTAATTGCAACAGTTAACGGCACAAGCATTACACAAAAACAACTAGACACTTATTTAAATTTGCGCAAGCAAAATAAAGAAAATCCAATGCCAGAAGACATGGTGATTAATGGTTTAATTTCGCGTGAATTATTAGTTCAAGATGCTTTAAAACAAAAATTAGAGCAACAAGCCGATTTTCAAACCAAAATAGAAGATTTCCGTTTGCAATTGCTGTTAGAAACAGCTATTGACCAATACATGAAACAACATCCCACATCTGAAGAAGATTTACAAAAACGCTATGATGATTTGATTAACGGCATGGAAAAGCCCAAAGACTTTAAAGCCAAACACATTTTAGTGGATTCTGAAGAAGTCGCAAAGAAAGTCATTGCTGAATTAGATGCAGGCAAAGCTTTTGCAGATTTAGCAACTCAATATTCAATTGATAAAGAATCTGCTAGCAAAGGCGGCAGTTTAGATTGGGTTAATCCGCAAGAAGTTTCAGGCGCGTTTGCGCAAGCATTACGCACTGTAAAAGCGGGTTCTTATACCAAACAACCTGTCAAAACAGAATTCGGCTGGCATGTTATTTTTGTAGAAGAAACCAAAGAAAAAGCCCCTCCTGCTTTTGAACAAGTTCGCTCTCAAGTGGCAACGATGGTACAAAATGAAAAAATGCAAAGCTATTTAACTGATTTGCGTAAAGATGCCAAAATAGAAATGTTGCGTAAAAGCGCAACACCTGCGCCAGAAATAGCCACTGAAAAAACTGAAAGTAAATAAAAAATTGCACAGCTAAAAAAGGGAGTTAAAACTCCCTTTTCTTTAGGTCTCAAATATGAAACGTAAAGCAGATTTACCTGAAAAGCTCTGTATTGTTTGTCAACGTCCTTTTAAATGGCGTAAAAAATGGAAAACTGTTTGGGAAAGCGTTAAATACTGTAGCGAACGCTGTCGACAACAACGCCACCTTAAAATATCGCAGTAAAAACTCTTTGCACTTCTTTTAACTCATCTTTTAAATTCTATTTAACAATTCTTCTCTTTTTCTTCAATCATGATGCAACTTGAATTAGCGACTTTATTAGAATTAAAACATAAAGCAAACGGCTTAAGTTTACACTCCACCCGTCACATGCGCACCCCGCTCAGTGGACTATACGCTTCCGTATTTCGTGGACAAGGCATGGATTTTGAAGAAGTACGCGAATATTGCTATGGCGATGAAATCCGCCACATTGACTGGCGAGTCACAGCCCGAATGCAAAAAACCTATTTAAAAGTCTATAGAGAAGAACGCGAACGCCAAGTATTACTCTGTGTAGATATGAGTCTAGGGATGCAATTTGGCACACGTCACACCTTTAAACACATTCAAGCGGCACAAATTGCCGCATTATTAGGATGGAGCGGCTTAATTCACGGCGATAAAGTCGGCGGCTTAGTATTCACACAACAAGCTTTACAATTTTTTCGTCCTGAACGCTCACAACGAAGTTTTTTACAATTGCTTAAACAACTTTCTCAGCCTATTGATTTATTTTCTTCAGAAAAATCAAATGAAAATACTTTAGATTTATTAAAAGCCTTACATTCTTTAAATCAAAGCAGTCACACTGGTGCATTATTATTTATTATTGCCGACTTTCTCAATCTTGAAACAAAAGCTTTACAACGCGCTCTCGCAGAATTACAGCAACGCCATGAAGTGGTTTTAATTCATTTAAACGACCCCGCCGATATGCAGCTTCCTGCCATGGGGACAGTCTGTTTTGTAACGCCAGAAGGTAAAGAACTTTATGTTGACACTAACAATGCAAAAGGCAGAAAAACGTATACTGATTTATGGCAACAACAATACGACTATTTTAAACAAATGGCACAACGTTTAAAAATTCATTGTTTAACCATTGCAACTAATGAAGATGCACACCTTACCTTAATTCGCGAACTTACCAAAATAATGCGCAAAATTTAAAGATTTGTTTAAAAAACCATGACCGCTATTATTGCGTATATTCCGCTGTTTATTGCCGCCTATGTTGCCCTTACGCAATCGGTTGCTCGAGCATTTATTCAAGTTTACATTCCCGTTTTATTACTCCTACCTACTTATTACGATTTTGACCTTCCTTTAATTCCTCCTGTTAATTTTAATCAAGCTGCCATGCTGGCTATTTTCTTTATTTGGGCAGGACAAGGTGGCTTTGCCCGTTGGCGATTTTCTTTAATGGATATTTTGGTATTAGCCTATGTCCTCATTATTTCCATTTCTGAATATACAAATAGCGGCTATAAAGATGCACAAAATCTCATTTTCTTAATGTTTACTTCAGGTTTATTACCTTATCTTTTAGCAAAATCTTTAATAGAACCTGAAAATCTACGCACCGAAATTGCAAAGCAAATTGTACTATGTTGTGCAATTGTCAGCATTATTTCAATCAGTCAGTTTTTAATTGGTGGTATTCCACTTTGGCAACGCTTACTAAGCCCATTTTTTTCGGGACAAGGTTGGGAATGGCAAGTACAAACCCGCTGGGGATTAACAAGAATTACAGGGCCTTATGCCCATGCAATTTTAGCAGGCATCATCATGGCGTTTGCTTATCGTTTACAACGTTGGTTAGAATGGTCAAATGCGTGGAAAAATGAAACTTTCTTTAATTTTCCTTTAGATAAACAATACAAATTTTGGAAATTTTCCTTTAATTCTTCATTAATTTTAACCGCTATTTTAATGCTCGGGCTTATCATGACTTTATCGCGGGGGCCTTGGATTGGAGCGATTTTAGCAGCAATTGTAATTTTTGTAGGGCGTTATCGTTATCGCTGGTTGATTTTTAATAGTTCGGTGCTTGCTGCCGCGATTTTTGTACCGATTATTACCATACAATTTTTAAGTTTTACCGAAAGTACCAACCGTTTTGAAGCCGACCATACTGAGCAAACACTTGTTTATCGTCAACAACTTATGTCAACGTATGCCGAGCTTGCCAGTGAAAAACTCTGGTTAGGCTGGGGACGGACAAAACGCCCCCGCGTCGCAGGGCAAAAATCCGTTGATAATCACTATTTATTCATGCTGTTAGTGCATGGCATTTTTATTCCTAGTTTGTTATTAATTATGATGTTATGGGGTTCGGCGCGTTTATTTTTCAATGACATGTTTAAACCCCTTCCATCACTTTCTGGCAGTGGTTTAGGGCTCACCTTAGCAAGTTTATATGTGATGTATGGCTGGACAATTGCAACGGTTTTTATGGGGGAAAATACGTTACCACTGTTTTTTATTTTGGTTGGATGGACGGAAAGTTATTTATTATTTAATAATCGTCCGAGTTTACACGCTGAAGAAAATACGCCTACTCTCGTTACGCCGCCGCCTTTCCAATTTAGACGGGTTTTAAGATAAGCCATGAATT
>CAZKST010000082.1:0-11309 GCA_964555395.1 uncultured Thiotrichaceae bacterium
TTTTGTGGCGTTTCATGGTGGAATACGCTTTGCTATTCCACCCTACAAACTCTGTATTTTACTAATTCAGTAAACTACCACAAAGAAGATAAAACATCATCAATCACTTGCTGGGGATTATTTGCGCTTGTAATCGGTCTGCCCATCACTAAATAAGACGCGCCCAAATGTAAAGCCTCACGCGGTGACATAACCCGCTTTTGGTCATTCAGTTCACTGCCCACAGGACGAATACCCGGTGTGACTAATACAAAATCATCCCCTAAATTTTCACGAATAATTTTTAATTCATGCGGCGAACAGACTAAACCATCTAAATTATTGGCTTTACTTAAACGTGCCATGCGCAATACATTTTCTTCTAATGTGCCATGTAACCCCATGGCGTATAAATCTTTTTCATCCAAACTGGTTAATACACTCACCGCAATTAACAAAGGACGGGGGTTAAATTTTTCCACCGCTTCCCGCGCTGCAACCAGCATATCCCGCCCACCGAGTGCATGGACGTTAATCATCCACACGCCCAAAGCAGCAGCAGCTTCACATGCTTTTGCAACCGTATTGGGAATATCATGGAATTTTAAATCTAAAAAAATTTCAAATCCACGCGCTTTTAATTGTTCAATTAACGGAATGCCCGCCCGAGTAAAGAGCTCTAAACCCACTTTTACCCGACACGTTTTTGGATTGATATATTGACTAAATTCAAGCGCACGCTCCGCATTCGCAAAATCTAAAGCAATCACCAACGGCGAATGAATAGCTGTTTTTTCTGGTGAATGAAGAGGGGCGGATGGTTGCAAATTATTCACTGTCAACTCCCTGAATGGGTTTTACGGTATTCCATTGTTTACAACTAGGACATTGCCAATGTAAGGTTTTGCCTGTAAAACCGCATTGACTGCATTGATAAATAGGTTTGTTTTTTAATAATCGTTGGCTAATCATTTTTAACTGGGTTAAATGCTCACGTTGCATTTGTCCCGTGTGTTCAAGCGCGACTTCTAATAATTGGTCAATTCCACGCAATGACGGTTGTTGCGTTAAATAAGAAAGCATCGTGGTGATTTTATCATTTTTATCTAATTTTGCGGCATCTTGTTGTAGCCAATAATTTAAAACAAGGAGTGGCAAACGATTGGGATGGCGTTGCAACAAGCCTCCCAAATAGTGATAAAAACCTGCTAAATCTTCTAGTTGTTGATAGCAGTATAATAAAGTATCTAAAATTTCAGTAATATATGCAATATCTTGTTGTTCAATGCGTTGCAAAGCAGTGATTGCTCGTTGCCAATTTTTTTGCAAAACAGCAATTTGCGCTTCTAATAAGCTAGCGCGGGCGCATTGCGTATCATGTTGTAACGCTTGTTTTAAATAAAATAAAGCCTCGTCATAGCGTTGCTGTTGTTTAGCTTCAAAGGCTAATTCACAGAAAAATTGTGCAACTACGGGTAATGTAGTAGCGCGGGTCAATTCACCAATTAATAAAGCAATTTGAATGGCTTTTTCCCATTCTTGTTCTTGCTGATAAATATCTAATAATTGTTGATAAGCAGTAATTCGGTAATGCGCCGATTGTGCTAGTTGTTTAAATAAATCTTCGGCACGGTCTAATAATCCAGCGCGTAAATAATCTTGTGCCAGTTCAAAAACCGCTAAACTGCGTTGTTTAGAGTCTAAATTTTCGCGGGCAATTAAATTTTGATGAATACGAATTGCCCGATTCACTTCGCCACGTTTGCGAAATAGCACACCGAGCGCAATATGTGTTTCAATGGTATCTTCATCAACATCAATCAATTTGACAAAAACATCAATGGCTTTGTCGGGTTGCTCATTTAATAAATAATTTAAACCTTTGAAATAATCAGCAGAAAAAGGATGCGCATGAGGCGGCGTAGCACAAGGACTATACCGTGCAGCAAACCATCCTGAAGCTGCCGCGACGGGCAGAAGTAACCAAAATAATTCAATCATTTGCGCCTAAAAAAAAGTGCGTACCCCCCTTTTAAACAAAAAGGGCTACGGTCATGAGAATAGGTTGAATCACTACAAGAAATGGGGTATTTAGACAATGCTTGTGGCTTTAGAGCTGTAGGTTAGGAAAATAGACAATAGACGATTATTTATAAAGTTTTTTCAATCGGCGATTTTCGCGACTTAATTTCCATAGCCATACACCACTTAAACTTATCCCAATACCCACTCCTAGCGAGAAACTCAGGACTAATAATAAAGCCAAACTGATTTGAATACTACCAATATAGTAATAGAGTACAACGGAATGAAGATTAGGAAGGCTAACAATGACTGTTAAAATAAAAACCAGTAATAACAATAAAGTATGGAGTGTTTTTAACATACTTACTGTACATCAGGTAGAGAGAGAAGAGAGCGAGACATATTATAACAACTCATAAAACGCGGGCTTATGACCCGCGTAAGTTGTGATGATAAGAACTTATTTTTGGGTATCGCCAGTCCTATCAATAGGCGATGATAAACTTAAACTAAAATACGGTTACGCAACTATACAAACAAAAATTAAGCTTGACCTTCTACATTAACGCGGTCGCGTAATTCTTTGCCTGGTTTAAAGTGAGGAACGTGTTTAGCAGGTAAAGAAACCGCATCCCCAGTTTTAGGATTCCGACCTGTACGCGGTGGGCGAAAATGTAATGAAAAACTGCCGAAGCCGCGAATTTCAATGCGTTCGCCAGTGGATAATGAGTGCGCCATTTGCTCTAACAGGGTTTTGACTGCAAGGTCAATGTCTTTTTGGGCGAGTTGTTTTTGTTTTTGTGCTATCGCTTCAATTAATTCTGATTTGGTCATTGTATTAGCATCCATCATGCAGTGACTGTCCTATAAAACGAAAAATCCCTAAAACGCAAATATATATGCGGTTAAATAGGCAGTTGATAATTACGGTCGCATGGTTGTTTTTCAAGAGCTCAAGTAAGAACTCTTGAAAAACAATAACAATAATAAAAGTGTTTAGATGAATGTCATGTCTGCACTTTTACGAAATACGCTACGCTACAACAGCGCACCGCTTAAACAACTATTCTTTATCCATTTGCTCTTTGATTAAATCGCCGAGGGTTGGAGCAGAAGGTTGAGTACGGTTATAGTCTTGAATTGCAGCAGAGTCTTCATCGCTTTCTTTCGCTTTAATTGATAAGGAAATTAAGCGTTTTTTGCGGTCAACTGCAATGAACTTCGCTTCAATATATTCCCCTTCTTTTAACACAGTGCGCGCATCTTCAATGCGCTCATTGGCTAATTCGGAGGTGCGTAAATAGCCTTCAACGCCGTCTTCTAATAAAATAACTGCGCCTTTAGCATCTACTTCTTTCACAGTGCCTTTAACAACACTGCCTTTAGTATGTTCAGCGACGAAATGGGAGAATGGGTCGCGCTCTAATTGTTTAATCCCTAAAGAGATACGCTCACGCTCTGGGTCAACTGCCAATACAACGGCTTCGATTTCATCACCTTTCTTATAATTGCGAACGGCTTCTTCACCAGCAACGTTCCAAGCAATATCAGATAAGTGGACTAAGCCATCAATGCCGCCATCTAAGCCAACGAAAATACCGAAGTCAGTAATAGATTTAATTGTACCAACCACGCGGTCATTTTTGTTGTGACCATTTGCAAACTCTTCCCAAGGATTAGGATGACATTGTTTAACACCTAAAGAAATACGACGGCGTTCTTCATCAATGTCTAATACCATCACTTCTACTTCGTCGCCCGCTTGAACCACTTTAGAAGGATGAATATTTTTGTTTGTCCAATCCATTTCAGAAACGTGCACTAAACCTTCTACGCCTTCTTCGATTTCTACGAAGCAACCGTAATCAGCGATGTTAGTGACTTTACCGAATAAACGTGTACCTTCAGGGTAACGACGAGCGATATCAACCCATGGGTCTTCGCCTAATTGTTTCAAGCCTAAGGAAACACGCATTCTATCGCGGTCAAATTTGAGCACTTTAACTTGAATTTCAGCACCAACGCTGACCACTTCGCTGGGGTGTTTAACACGTTTCCATGCCATATCGGTGATATGTAACAACCCGTCAACGCCGCCTAAGTCAACGAATGCGCCGTAATCCGTTAAGTTCTTCACAACGCCGCGTAAGACTGCCCCTTCCTGCATAGACTCTAATAAAGCCTCGCGTTCTTGAGTATTCTCTTTTTCCACCACTGCGCGACGAGAAACAACAACGTTGTTACGACGACGGTCTAATTTAATAACTTTGAATTCTAAAGGCTTACCTTCTAAATAAGTTGTGTCGCGTACTGGACGAACATCAACCAATGAGCCAGGTAAGAAAGCCCGAATTTCGTTCATGCTGACAGTGAAACCACCTTTCACTTTGTCAGTGATTGTACCCGTAATAGTGATACCTTTCTCGTAAGCGGTTTCTAATTCCAACCAAGCTGCTGCACGCTTCGCTTTATCACGAGATAAACGGGTTTCACCAAACCCATCTTCAATTGCGTCTAAGGTAACTTCAACGCTGTCACCTACGCTAACTTCTAATGCGCCATTTTCGTTGTAAAATTCTTTAATCGGAATCACGCCTTCAGATTTTAAGCCAGCGTTAACGATGACTACATCAGAGCGGATTTCGACAACTGTCCCTTTAATAATGCTGCCAGGCAACATTTGTTTGACAGTTTCTGATTGGGCAAATAATTCTGCAAAACTTTCCATTGATAAAAACCCCTATTTTCCATCATTGTGTGTGGAGGAATGATGAAAAATATTACAAAGTAAAAAACCGCACGGTTTGAAGGCACGGGTTAGTTAAAATAATATCCGCTATAGATGATATATCTGAATGCTACAGCGTGAAGCCTCGTGGCGGTTGAAGCGTCGCCACTAATTGTAAGACACGCGCCATCACTGATTCTATTGTTAATCCAGTGGTATCAATAATATGCGCATCAGTCGCAGGAACAAGCGGGGCAACAGCACGTTCAGTGTCACGTTTGTCTCTGTCTTTTATCTCTTGAATAAGGCTTGCTAGATTAGCATCTATCCCTTTCTCTTTCAACTGTTTATAACGACGTTCTGCACGTTCTTCTGCATTTGCAGTTAAAAATATTTTTAAATCCGCGTTTGGAAAGACAACTGTCCCCATATCGCGTCCATCAGCAACCAAACCAGGGGCCTGATAAAATGCCTGTTGACGCGCTAGTAAGGCTTGTCGAACCGCAGGAAGTGCTGCCACTTGGGAAGCGTATTTACCCGCCGTTTCGCTGCGTACTTGCAGGCTAACTTCTTGTCCTTGCAGAATAATCAATGTGCCTGTTAAATCAGGACTGGCGGCAAAGCGCACATCTAAGTTTAAAGCGACTCGCGCCACGGCGGGTTCATCGTCCAGTGCAATATTTTGCTGTTGCGCTGCTAAGGCAACAACGCGATATAACGCGCCACTGTCTAAAGTATGCCAACCTAATAAATGTGCTAATTGCAACATAATTGTACCTTTGCCAGAACCACTTGGACCATCAATGGTAATAATTGGCACAGGGATATTTGCATTAGTAGGCAGTGTTTCTTCAACAGGCGTTGAGGGGATGGCTGAATAGGGAGGAAAAATAGTCATTGCAAAAATCACAAAAATTAACGTGGAAAATTGAGCTTTTTGACACAATGATTAGATGAGGATAAAACGTTTTGTTTTTATACATTCATTTAACCTTGTTTTGCTCTGGGTGGGTGTTTTCATTAATTGCTTTAATTATATACAAAAAATATTGTAATTTGCGTTTAGTTATTAATATGAAGTTACGCAGTTCACGATAGTTTGAATCTTAATCCACTGTGTTTCATAATTAACATAATGAAAAAATTGAGGTAGTGTCGAACAGGTAAGGAAACTATAATAAAAGCGAATTGATTTTAAAGAATAGAGAGATAAGAAAAGATGTTAGAATGTCCTACTTGTCAAAGTCAAGGAGTTATGCAGTTACGCAGTTTCTCTCGTTCCCTCGCGCCTGCGTCAAAGCCATCAAGTTAAGCGCGAGCATGAGTGTTGTAGGGTGGAATAGCAAAGCGTATTCCACCCTGAAATACCCCAAAATTCAAAAAAATAGTAAAAACAAAATTGTGCCAATTCCTTCATGCAATAGGGGCGAATGAGTATTCATTCTTAGCGAGGATAATTTGTTTTTGCCCAGCCTTGGCGGAATGTCGTGGTGGAATACGCTTTGCTATTCCACCCTACAACACTATAAATTATTGCTTATTTAAGACTACCAAAATTTTATTTGAGAAAACATAAACAGAATTTACGCAGTTTAAAAAATTGGAGTGTATTGGAGTGCAATCGTTTCAATTACTACATTCTTTTTAGCTGAGTAATTTCCAATAAATAGGAAAAAAAATGAATTCTTATACTTGTTTATTAATTGATGATGAATTAGAAATTGCTGAATTAATTGAAATGGACTTAAAACGTTTAAATATTCGCTGTACTATTACAGATTCAATGGAACAAGCCAAAAATTTGCTTAAAGAACGTAAATTCAATTTGTGTTTAACCGACATGTCACTGTCTGGCAAAACTGACCGTAGTGGCTTAGATATTGTGCAATATATTCAACAATATTATCCAGAAACTCCAGTTGCCGTAATTACTGCCTATGGTTGTGTAGAAACTGCCGTACAAGCATTAAAAAATGGCGCATTTGATTTTTTAAATAAACCTATTGAATATCCACGCTTGCGCAATTTAGTACAAAGTGCTTTAAAATTGACTAAAACCCGTGAAGAAGCATTAAACAATTTAGTAGGAGAATCCGAACAAATTACTCAATTGCGTACCAAGCTTCAAAAATTCGCCCGCACGCAAACACCTGTGCATATTTATGGTGAATCTGGTGTAGGAAAAGAAGTTGTTGCGCGTTTAATTCATACTTTGGGCCCCCGTTCAGAAAAAGCTTTTGTGCCTGTAAACTGTGGTGCATTATCAGCTGAATTAATGGAAAGTGAATTTTTTGGTTATAAAAAAGGAAGTTTTACGGGAGCTGCTGCTGATAAAGAGGGGTTATTTAAAGCAGCGCAAGGGGGCACACTTTTTTTAGATGAAATCGGCGAGTTACCTTTAATTTTACAAGTAAAATTATTGCGTGCAATTCAAGAGCAACGTATTCGTCCTATTGGTTCACAAAAAGAAGAAGAAATTGATGTACGGATTTTAAGTGCAACAAATAAAAATTTAAGTGAGTTAGTTGCCAATAATTTATTTAGAGCAGATTTGTTTTATAGAATAAATGTTTTAAATTTATACATTCCCCCGCTTAGAGAACGCAAAGAAGATATTCCGCTTTTAGTAAATAAGATGTTAAAAGATTATGAGAAAGAATATAATGCTCCCTTATATTCAATTGAATCAGAAGCTTTAATTTTGCTTAAAAATTATACTTTCCCAGGTAATATTCGCGAATTAAAGAATATTATTGAAAGAGCCATTGCTTTATCTGATGACAATACCATTAGAGTTAGCGATATACAATTGCCTAACAATGAAACTTTGTTATCGGGAAAAAGTAATAAAAATGCAGAGCCTGAAAAGACTGAAATGAATGTACCAATACCTTCTAATCCTAAAGTTCAATCTCTTTTACCAGAGTTAGATACTTCTTTAATTGGGATAGAAAAACTGTTGATTATGCAAGCCATTGAAAAAGCAAATGGTAATAAAACCCAAGCCGCTAAATTATTGGGCATTGGTTTTGGAGCGTTGCGTTATAGAATGGAGAAGTTAGGAATGAATAACGATTAGTTTTAATATTCGGAAAATAGTCAAAGTTTTTATGTTTCCGAGTTGAGGTATTGATGGCTACCAGCCTTTTGAAGACTGGCAGACCTTTGATGTCGTTTTCAGCAACTTGCACTTAACGCTTAATTAGCGTTCCCACCCCTTCATCGGTGAAGATTTCTAATAAAATAGCGTGTTCAACCCGTCCGTCGATAATATGCGCAGTTTTTACACCCGCTTGCACCGCTTCCAAAGCGTATTGGACTTTAGGTAACATTCCGCCCGCAATTGTGCCATCTTCCATTAAGTCAGTCACTTGCTTAGCTGTTAAACCCGTTAAAATATTGCCCGCTTTATCTTTTACCCCTGAAACGTTCGTTAATAACATCAATTTTTCTGCTTGTAATACTTCCGCGACTTTGCCCGCTACTACGTCAGCATTGATATTATACGATTCGCCATTTTCACCCACGCCGACAGGCGCGATGACGGGAATAAAATTGCCTTGAATCAATAATTTTAAAATTGAAGTGTCGATACTGGTTACTTCGCCCACATGCCCAATATCAATAATTTCAGGCACTTTTAACTCGGGTGAATTGCGGGTCATGGTCATTTTGCGGGCGCGGATGAGCTGCCCATCTTTACCCGTTAACCCCACCGCCGAGCCGCCTTGATGATTAATCAACGTTACGATGTCTTTATTGACTAAACCGCCTAACACCATTTGCACCACGTCCATGGTTTCGCTGGTAGTTACGCGCATTCCGTTAATAAATTCACTTTTGATATTTAAACGCTCTAATAATTGATTAATTTGCGGGCCGCCGCCGTGCACAATAATCGGATTAATCCCAATCCGTTTCATTAAAATTACATCGCGAGCAAAGCTTTGTTCTAATGCGTCGTCAATCATCGCATTGCCGCCGTATTTAATCACAAAGGTTTTGCCGACAAAACGATTAATATAGGGCAAAGCTTCTACTAACACATGCGCCGCATTTTGAGCAGTTTCTAAAGAAAGAGGCATGAAAAATTCCTTTACAATAATGTCTGAATTTAAACGCTAGAATTTATTTAACCAATAAAAATTCTAATAATGCTTTTTGCGCGTGCAGGCGGTTTTCTGCTTGTTGCCATACCACGCTTTGCGTGCCATCAATCACGCCCGCGCTGACTTCTTCGCCACGATGGGCGGGTAAGCAGTGCATAAATAATGCGTCTGAATGCGCAAGCTGCATTAATTTTTCATCCACTTGATATTCTTTAAAAGCAATTTCGCGTTTTGCTTGTTCGGCTTCTTGCCCCATACTTGCCCAAACGTCGGTGCAAATTAAATCAGCCCCTTTCATAGCATCGGCTGGATCAGCGTAGACAGTGACATAAGATTGATTTGCCGCCACAATATCCGCATCAGGTTTATAACCTTCTGGCGAGGCAACGGCTAAATGAAAATCGAATTGTCGTGCGGCGTGGATATAAGAATGACACATGTTATTGCCATCACCAATCCATACTACCCTTTTGCCTTTCATTGAACCGCGTAATTCTACAAAGGTTTGAATATCTGCCAATAATTGGCAAGGATGATATAAATCTGTGAGTGCATTAATGACTGGCACGGCAGAATAAGCTGCAAAAAGTTCTATATTTTCATGGGCAAAAGTTCGAATCATCACGCAATCGACCATACCAGATAATACTCGCGCACTGTCTTCTATCGGTTCACCCCGTCCGAGTTGGGTATCACGCGGCGATAAGAAAATCGCATGTCCGCCAAAATGATGCATTGCCGTTTCGAAAGAAACGCGGGTGCGCGTTGAGGATTTTTCAAAAATCATCCCCAACACTTTACCGCGTAGCGGTTCATAATGCTGTCCCGCTTTTCGCATGGCTTTTAATTCAATCGCACGTTGAATCAACCGATTTAACTCGTCTTGCGAACAATCTAGCAAGGTTAAAAAGTGACGAATCGTCATTGGTTATATACTCCTTTTTTCTTCCTCTATACAAGGCTTACGCAGCCATGGGCAATGCGAGAAAATGACCAATTATTGCTGCTGTAGTAGCAACAATTTCATCTGCTTGGGCGTTGTCAATAATAAATGGTGGTAATAAGCGAATAGATTTTTCTGCGGTGACATTGATTAACAACCCACGCTCTAATGCGTCAGTCACTAACCGCCCACAAGGACGGTCTAATTCAATGCCAATCATTAAGCCGTGTACTCGAATTTGTTTTACACCCGCATATTGAGCAAGGGCTTGTTGAAATTTTTCTTTAAAATACAAGGATAATTCATTAATCCGCGCTAACATTTTAGTGTGTTCAATCACACGGATCACTTCTAAGGCGACTCTACACGCTAAAGGATTGCCGCCGAATGTCGTACCATGATTGCCAGCTTTAAATAAATTCGCTTGTGGATTGACTAAACATGCACCAATGGGAAAACCATTGCCCAACGTTTTAGCCAACGTCATCACATCAGGCAAAATACCTGCATGTTGATGAGCAAACCATTTGCCAGTGCGTCCCATCCCTGTTTGAATTTCATCTAATATCAATAACCAGTTATGTTGGTCGCAACACGCCCGCAATTCTACTAAATACTCTGCTGCGGGAATAATCACGCCGCCTTCCCCTTGCACGGGCTCAACCATCACCGCCACAATATCATTGCGCTCAGCCGCTAATGCGCGAATGGCTGCGACATCATTATAAGGCACGCGCAAAAAGCCAGACACTAAGGGTTCAAATCCCGCCCGTACTTTTAAATTCCCTGTTGCGGTTAACGTTGCCATCGTGCGCCCGTGAAAAGCCCCTTCCATTACAATTACTTGTGGATTTTCAATTTGCCGAGCGCGGGCATGTAAACGCGATAATTTAATGGCTGCTTCATTTGCTTCTGCGCCTGAATTGCAAAAAAATGCGGCGTGCATTCCTGAAATGCGCGTTAACTCATCTGCCAAACTTTGCTGATTAGCAATGCCATATAAATTAGACGTGTGCATTAACAAAGCAGCTTGCTCAGTGATTGCCCGTGTAATCTCGGGATGAGCATGACCCAAGCCACAAACTGCGATGCCTGACACTGAATCCAAATAGCGTTTACCTTCGGTATCCCATAACCATGCGCCTTCGCCTTTAACAAAGGTCACGGGCAAGCGTGCATAAGTTGACATAAGCGTGGTTGACATCTGAATAGCCCCCAATAGTCATAGACCCTAAAAAATGAAAAAGCAGTCACAAAGGACTGCCTTTAAAAAACCTGTTTACAGAGGTGAATGTACTGTTAAAAATACGTTACCCTTGGAAGTAAAATTTTAATGCAAAGTGAATTACTTGCAAGCTATTTTTTTATAAGTGTAGTTTTTTCTTTTAATCAGCATAAGGTTGTTATTAAATATTAGCTTAACAGCTATAGATGACAATTTGATTAAGATGAATTTAGGATATTTACAAAGATGTCAAGGGGCAATTTTATTTTATTAGAATAGAAGTTACGCGGTTTAGATAAA
>CAZKST010000083.1:0-2365 GCA_964555395.1 uncultured Thiotrichaceae bacterium
TTTTTCCAATAAATTAAGCTTTAGCATTCCACCAATTACAAATAAATTCCAAAAGCACTGCGCTATAAGTTTTTCATCAGTCACTTTTCTATTGTGAAAGCTTTTAACTACTAACTCACTAAAAAAACTGAATGCTTCTTTTGAACGAGAAATTTCTCTCATTGAAATCTGCCAAGCATTGCTAAGTGAATTGCCTGTCTGTTTATCTGTCTCTGATTCTCCCATTGCTTTAAGAAACATAACCTTTGCTTGCAACAATTCCATATAAGATTTATGCGCAAATTTAAATGCCCCATCTTTGCTTAAATCAGTTACTAATAAACCACAAGAGCGAACATCTGTATTTATCTGCTCAAAAATTTCTTCGGGTTTATCCCAATTAAAACGCTTTGTGTCTTTTAAAGGTAAAGAACTTTCATTTGCCACTTGAGCAGAAATATTACGAGAAACACTTTCGGGAATAATATCTATTAATTTTTTTACCACCTCTTGCAATTGTTGGTTTGTAATTTGATTTTGCAAGTTTTTAACAGCCATATAAGCAGCAATTCCCATCATAAAATACAAACGCTCTGCGCTATTTAACGCCATAAATTTGTGTTCATCTTGTTTTTGTTTTTGTGTTTGTCTTTTCAAGGTATGCTTAATAAACAAATCTATGACCATTGCCGAATTAATATACTCATATTCAGAGAGTTTCTCTTTTTTCCATAAAATCGCAACGATATATAATAAACTCGGACGCGAAATCACCTCCAAAAATTTCTCATCCTGCTTTGCTAAAGCAACAATTTCTTTTCGGCTTTGCTCATCAATATAACTTAAACTTGTTTCAATTTGTGCAAGTGTAAAAGGCTTCAAATCAATAAGAAAAGTAGCATCACTATCTCCCAATGCTTGCTTTAATTCTTTACTGTCTAAAAAGAAATTAGGACGACCAGTAATCAATAACTTTGCATCTTGATGATTAAATTTCCACAAAGTGCGAAAATGATTTAAACGTAATTCGGTATTTCCCGTTAAATCAATTTCATCAAATCCTTCAAAAATAAAAAATAACCGTCCCGCCTGATGTAATTGCAATAATGCTTTGACATTGATATTAAAATCTTTTGCCCAAGTTGCTAATAACTCTTCAGGCGATAAAGTGCGTAAGGTTTTACCACGCAACTCAATTAAAATAGGAATTCGCACATTTTGTACACCTTGCTCAATTTGCTGAATTAAGTGATAACACAAAAATAAAGAAACAGTACTTTTACCTTGTCCATATTCTCCTAAAACAGCTAATTGTTTTTCCGTTGAGCAATTTTTTAACCAGCCAAAAACAAAATCCTCTAAAGTTTCATTATGCTTTTCTTCTTTTTCTTGACTGTTAGAATAAAAAGAAGGCGTGTAAACATCTTTTAAAGTAAATTCACTATCTGCTAATCTTGCTTTTTCAATCTTGTAACGAACATCTGCAAAATAATCAGAAAAATCAGCCATTTCTTCCAATAAACGCTCGCGAGTTGTGAATTTCAATACATAATTTTCTTCTTGTCTATCTGCTAATATTTCCCCTTCTTTCATTGCCAAAACAAGCTCAATATTTTTGTGGTTCTGATGCTGTGCAATACTTTGTGAATAAACAATTAACTCTTTAATTTCATTTTCTGAAGGCATTGTGTGAGGACACATTAAAACAAATAAAGCACCATTATTTTTTTCCTCTCCTAACCAAATTTTTCTTGCTGTATCATAATCATTTGAAATAATGTAACTACGATGATGCAATGTCCATAATTCTTTTGCGCACTCATGCCACGCTAACACTTCAGACTTATTTAAATGAAAGTTTTCAGCTTCATTTGTTTTAGAATAAGGTTTTAGTTTCTCACGATTCAAGCTCAGAAAAAGCATAGCACTTTTAAAAAACTGCAAATTTTCATTATTTTGCTCTTGTTCATGCTGAGCAATACTTTTTTGTCCTTTCCAATCCTTATGAATTGCATAAAACAAATACACAAAAACTAATAACAGAACTGCACTAATAGCGGATTCTACAGGAGAAAGCGGAGATGTTTGAACATGGACATTAAAAATCTTAGCAATAAAACTAATAAAAGTTCCTATTATGGATTGATTAGTAGATAAACTACTTACATAAAGAACAGCATAAGTAAGTAAAGAAAAGAATCCTGAAAAAGCAAACTTTTCCCGCGTATGATGGTCTTTTTTCCAGTACACAATAAAAGCCCAAATTGCTGTACAAAAAACAATAACACCACCCACTAAAACAAAAATTTCATAAATATTCACAAATAATTTTCCTCCAATTAATTTGTCAGAACCCTAATTTACATAATTTTCTTAATTAGCACAA
>CAZKST010000083.1:2465-11105 GCA_964555395.1 uncultured Thiotrichaceae bacterium
CGCCCCTACTCCACCGTCACCGATTTCGCTAAATTGCGCGGCTGGTCAACATCCGTTCCCTTAATCAACGCGACGTAATACGCCAACAACTGCAACGGCAAAGTATATAAAATCGGCGAAAATAACTCCTCCACCTCGCCCATCTCAATCACCGTCACAAAATCAGAGGCTTGCATAATCGCCTTGTGATTCGCAAAAATAAACAACTGCCCACCGCGTGCGTGAACTTCCTGCAAATTCGATTTTAACTTCTCTTGCAACGCATCATTCGGCGCGACCGCAATCACAGGCATATCCAAATCCACCAACGCCAAGGGCCCATGCTTCAATTCCCCCGCTGGATAAGCTTCGGCGTGAATATACGAAATTTCTTTCAACTTCAACGCCCCCTCCCGCGCAATCGGGTAATGAATCCCGCGCCCTAAAAACAGCGCGTGATGCTTATCTGCCAATTTCTCCGCCAATTGCCGCACAGGCTCATTCACTTTGTGTAAAATCGTCTCAACCATGGTCGGCAATTTTTCCAATGCCTCAGCAATCAAGCGTTCCAACTCAGTAATCGTGCCGTTGCGCTTGCCTAAAATCACGGTCAATAACAACAACGCCAGCAATTGCGTGGTAAACGCTTTCGTCGACGCAACGCCAATTTCAGGGCCCGCACGGGTCATTAAACTCATATCCGCCATGCGCACCAGCGAACTTTCAGGCACATTGCAAATCGCCAGCGTCGCGCCAAAGCCCAGCCGTTTTGCTTCTTTTAACGCGCCAATCGTGTCCGCCGTTTCGCCTGATTGCGAAATCGCGACGACCAAAGCATTAGGATTTGCCAGCGGTTGCCGATAACGAAACTCACTCGCCACTTCTACCGAGCAAGGCAATTTTGCCAGTGATTCAATCCAATGACTCGCCACTAAACCCGCGTGGTAACTTGTGCCGCAAGCGATAATTTGCACCGCATAAATATCTTCTAATAACTTCTGCGCCTGTGGTCCCAACGCCGCTTCTGACACGCCATTTTTATGCAGCCGTCCCTCTAACGTCGCGGCTAATGCCTGCGGCTGCTCCATAATTTCCTTGAACATGTAATGACGATGCACACCGCGCTCGACTGAATCGGCTTGTACATGGCTTAAATGAATAGGACGTTCAACCAGATTGCCCTTAAAATCAAAAATCTGTAATTTATCGCGCCGAATAACCGCTAAATCACCTTCTTCTAAGAAAATCACCCGCTGCGTGACTGAAATCAACGCGGAAATATCAGAAGCAACAAAATATTCACCCACGCCGACCCCGATAACGAGCGGACTGCCGCGCCGCGCTGCTAATAAACAACTGCTATCGCTGGCAGTCATCAACGTAATCGCAAACGCGCCTTCTAATTGGGCAATGGTATTAAAAAAAGCAGATTCTAAAGATTTATTTTGCTGCATATACCAATGGAATAAATGCGCAATCACTTCGGTATCGGTTTCAGATTCAAATTGATAGCCTTGCCCAATCAAACGTTGACGCAGCGATTGATGATTTTCAATAATACCGTTATGCACCACGCCGACCACATTATGCGAAAAGAGCGGGTGAGCATTTTCCACGCAAGGTTTGCCATGCGTTGCCCAGCGCGTGTGCGCAATGCCGATAGTGGAATATAAAGAGTGCTGGGTTAACACTTTTTCTAATCCTTTAACTTTCCCGACCACCCGTTCACGTTTTAATTCTTGCAACGCTTGGTCAAACACTGCTAACCCCGCAGAATCATAACCGCGATATTCTAAACGCCGTAAACCTTCCAATAAGATAGGCACAACATCCCGTTCTGCAATTGCTCCAACAATTCCACACATATCAAGTTTCCTAATTAAGAAAAATAATTTGTCAAAAAATTATTATAATAAACGTCGCATATAACTTACGATATATCACCTCTTAGCGATAATTCATTAAGATAAACCCGCTCACCCTAAACGGCTTGACGATACTATGCAAATATCGTCACTGCTTGAGGCAATTTCTCGGTTGGGCGATATTTTCAATTCTGTATGAGCATTTTTGATTATGCCAACAATGACTGCTATTTATCCTGGAACATTTGACCCTATTACTTACGGACATATCGACATCGCACGGCGGGCGGCAAATTTATTTGACCGTGTGATTGTGGCAGTCGCTGCAAGTCCTTCTAAAGCCCCTGTTTTTTCCCTAGAAGAACGGGTTTCTTTAGCCAAAGAAACCTTAGCCGATATTAAAAATATTGAGGTTCAAGGTTTTGCGAGTTTATTAGCAGAATTTGCAACCACTTCAAATGCGCAAGTGATTGTGCGCGGTTTGCGGGCAGTCTCTGATTTTGAATATGAATTTCAATTGGCGGGCATGAATAGAAGTTTGATTCCACAGGTTGAAACTATTTTTTTAACCCCTGCTTTGCAATATAGCTATATTTCTTCGAGTTTGGTGCGGGAAATTGCACGTTTAGGTGGACCTGTAAAAGAGTTTGTGCATCCTACAGTACATGCTGCATTATTAGCAAAAATACGCTAAACTCAAAAGCAGAGTGTTTTAGTCAACAATGCGTGCGTCTGTGTTGAGTACGCATTGTGTTTTTTTTGAATTATCATGAGAAATAAAGGTTTGTTACTATGGCTTTATTAATTACTGAAGATTGTATTAATTGTGATGTGTGTGAGCCTGAATGTCCCAATGGCGCGATTAGTCAAGGCGAAGAAATTTATGTGATTGACCCTTCATTATGTACAGAGTGCGTAGGACATTATGAAACTTCACAATGTGTAGATGTTTGTCCAGTGGATTGTATTATTCCACATCCTTCTCACCCTGAATCGCGTGAACAATTATTAGAAAAGTATGAAAAAATAACGAAAGCAGTTTAATTGCAGGTAAATTTTGGGGATAAGTTTTGTTAAAAAACTGAATAATTGCCATGTTCCCAAGTGAATTTTGGGAACAGGCATTTTAAAAATTAGGTGAATTAGCGTTCTGACATCTATTTAAAAGATTTTTCCATTTAAGCACTTAAATCCAGTTTTTATCTACCAATACATCTACAGCAAGTGTAATCTGGCGCGGCGTAAATTTTTGTTTGTGCAAACTCCACGCATGAGTATGACTAATAATCTCTGTTATGTTTTGCACTGATTCATGTTTCATCAGCCAGTGTACAGTAGATAATAATTCCAAACCAAAAGGCGATTCAAATCCTGCAACTAAATCAGCCACCTTATCAAAACGAGCGAGAGTGTCAGGATATTGGGTTAAAAAGTTTGAAGCCTTTTGCGTCGCCCCTGCTGCCAAATGCAACTGTTTATTGGGCGCGTCACCCCCATCGGCGTAACCTAAAATCAAATACCCTTCAATTGCGTGTAGAACATGGCGCAAATTTTCTGCATAAGGACCATAAGGAGCTTTGCTGTATTTGAGACGCAAAGGTTCTCCCGCCTCTTGCATAAAATACATTAGCTTATGTACTTCCAATAAACTGATAAAAGGGTCGAGCAAACCATTTAAGTAACGCTGCATCAATCCCACTAGCACAGCTCGCCCCGCAGTCATTTTGGGAATTGTGCGGTTATGTACCATTTTATCGGCGGTAGGTGCACCTTGAGGTTCATAAATGAAAATATGTGTGTCTATACAATTTTGTAACGCAATTTCAATACGGGATTTCACAACAGCCCAATCTAAACCACCTAAGCCACTGCCTAATGGTGGAATGGCAATAGATTTAATTTGTTGCTGATGAATAAAGGCTGCTAAATCTTGTAAACCTGTCTCAATATCTTCTATGCGACTATTGCCGTTCCAATGACGTTTAGTGGGAAAATTCACAATATAACGTGGATTAGTTGCTTGTTGCGTGGCATATATAAACATCCGCCCAGGTCGCACTTCATGACGTTGACATGCTGCCGCGTAAACTTTGAAATTATCAGGAAAAGCATTTTTGAATTGTAATGCAATACCCCGTCCCATTACGCCCACACAATTTACCGTATTGACTAAAACTTCTGCATCGGCGCACAAAATATTGCCGCTAACATACTCAATCATTTTGCTTGCCTCCTCAATAATACCAATCTGTTTTTACTTGTAATGATGGGCGATGTTTATGTTTACAAAACTCTAATATATTACTAACTTGCTGGAGAGTTTCATTATTATAAACACCAATTAACTCTATTAAATGCCAAGGAAAATAATATTCAAGCAAAAATTCTGCTTGTTTACCCTCTTTGCACTGTTGCCAATCCTTTGCTTCTACTGCTTGCCAATCAATTTTATCCAAGTGCTGCAAATCAGCATGGTCTTCAAAATAACGCGAACCTGCATTAGATAAAGTAAAAGCCCAGCGTTTATGATGACATTTTGCCCAATGTACAGTTGCAAACAAATCCGCCTGCAAATGAATAATTGAGGATTGTCCACCGTGATAATTCAATTCAGGATGATTTGCTTGATGAATAAGATAGAGCATAATTGAGCGTGGACAAAAATAAAATGGTACACACTCACCCACATATAACCCAAAATGACTAACCAAAGTAAGCTCTTTCAGACGACGCTGCTTAATTTGATTCATACCAATGTTTGTGCCTACAGGCGAACGTTTAACAACCTCCGCATCGCACAACAAACCATCATCAGTAATAATTGACAACAGTCTGTCCACATGTACGATATGATAAATTTTAGGGTGTATAGGTATGCTCATCTTTATGTTAAATAACAACTTACTAATGAGTTATGCTACTTTTTTCACCGATTGACACATAGGAAATCCTAAACTTTCCCGTTTAGCATAATAAGCTTGAGCTGCTCCGCGTGCCAATGTGCGGACGCGCAAAATGTAGCGTTGCCGCTCAGTGACCGAAATCGCATGACGCGCATCTAACAAGTTAAAAGTGTGCGACGCTTTTAACACCATTTCATACGCAGGCAAAGGTAAATTGGCTTCTAATAAAGCTTTACTTTCCCGCTCATAAACATCAAACATTTTGAATAAATCATCAACGGGAGCTTTTTCAAAGTTATACGTTGACATTTCAACTTCATTTTGATGGAACACATCACCATAAGTAATGCGTCCGAGTGGTCCATCTGTCCATACTAAATCATAAACACTATCAACGCCTTGCAAATACATTGCAATCCGCTCTAAGCCGTAAGTAATTTCCCCTGTCACTGGACGACATTCCAAACCGCCGACTTGTTGGAAATAAGTAAATTGCGTCACTTCCATGCCATTTAACCAAATTTCCCAGCCTAAACCCCACGCGCCTAAAGTCGGCGATTCCCAGTTATCTTCTACAAACCGAATATCATGTTCTAAAGGGTCAATCCCTAATTCGCGCAACGAATTTAAATATAACTCTTGAATATTATGCGGAGAGGGTTTAATAA
Organism: uncultured Thiotrichaceae bacterium; assembly: GCA_964555395.1. Classification (GTDB taxonomy): domain Bacteria; phylum Pseudomonadota; class Gammaproteobacteria; order Beggiatoales; family Beggiatoaceae; genus CAZKST01. The sequence goes on from CAZKST010000083.1 coordinate 7,881, forward strand.
CCACTTGATATTGATAGTAATGCTGTAAACGGTTAGGGTTTTCGCCATAACGTCCATCCGTAGGACGGCGCGAAGGTTGCACATACGCCGCACTCCAAGGCTCGGGCCCGACGGCGCGTAAAAAAGTCGCAGGGTGAAACGTACCCGCCCCCACTTCCATATCATAAGGCTGTTGAATCACACACCCTTGTGCTGCCCAATATTGTTGTAAACGTAAAATCAAATCCTGAAAAGTCGCTGGCGCGTTTGCTGAAATCATTGTGTTACCTTTTTTAGATAATTAAATTATTTAATTCGTGTTCTTTTAGTTTTATTAATTACTTTTTCTTCAACTAACGGTGAAGTTTGCTTTTGATAAAGCTCAAACAAAAAAGCCACGCGGGCAGCATCCTCTTTACCGCCTTTGTAACTATAAGCAGTATCAACCGCTTTATCTAAAGCACTATGCGCTTTTTGCAAGGCTTTGGGCATATTATCGGCAGCATATAATTGCGCTAAAGAATAAACTTGTTGTCGTTCAATACAACGTTGTTCTTCTTCTTTCCGTGCGTCTAAAATCATTTGTGCAGCTTCTTCAATTTTTGTTTTTTGTGCTGTTTTGATTTTCTCAGGAAAAGGAAAGTTGTTATACACAATTGTATTAGAATAACGGTAATCACTTTTTAAACGACCGCAAACAGTTCTTATCCACGCATTATGAAATGTTGAACATAAAATCCCGAAATCATATAACGTTGCATTAGGCAACATGAAGTTAGCATTACTACAAATAACCTCAGATGAAAAATAACCAATAGGTATAAATTTTCTGGTTTCAGAAGAAACGCTTGGAATTAATAAATAGGGTTGCTCAGTTTGACGAATTTCACCAAATAAATACGGAGTTTCTGCTAATTTTTGAGTCGATACTTTACGACTGGCTAAGCGCATTTTTTTAACTAATGCTATACGTTTCTTTATTTCTGGCGAAGCAAGTCTATCATGTGTTGTACTCTCTTCTAACCATAAACAAAAACGCGGTAAATTATTAATAAACTCTTTAGAACCCAGAAATGGACGAATATATTTTGCCGCAATGGAATCATTTTGTTTTATAAAATCTACTTCTTCTAACGACAATAATAAATATCCACCTTCAGCAGGTTTACTGCCATAAATCATTTCAGGCGTTTTTTCATCTAATGGCTTTAAGCGTTTCTTAATTAAGATTGTCGGTGCATCTACTAAATAAGGATTAATGTGTGTTGGTGTAGTTTTGTCTTCAATGGCTTTTCCCGTATTATCTTTGTAACTAAACAAACGATAACTACTGGGTTCATACATTCCAAATCCCATGATTACACAATGCACAGCGGCTATACCCCGCCCTTCATTACGCCATTTAAAAGTACGATGTGCAAAATGTAGTTTAATTTTTAAGCGTAATAACTCCGCCCATAAAATTGCAACTTGCTCACCTTGCGTTAAACTATTGGTTGAAACAAATGCCACGCCAATTTTAGGATTATCTTGAATATAGCGTGCTGCTTTAATGTGCCACGCTGCAACATAATCTAAAATCCCCGCGCCTTTCATGCCTTCAAAAACCAGTTCTAAATCTTGTTTTTGCTCTTTATTTTGATAACTGTATCCTATAAAAGGTGGATTCCCCATAATAAAAGAACATTTATCAGGTGAAATAATCTCTTGCCAATTGGCTTTTAAAGCATTTGTTTGAACAATATTTGCTTTTTTCTTTAACGGTGTACGTTTAAAATATTGTCCCAATTGTTGAATTTTCATATTCATTTGATGGTCAGTTAACCACATGGCTAACATTGCAATATGCACAGCACTTTCATCAATATCAATACCATAAAATTGGTCAACATCACATAAAGGCAGCTCTAAAGCAGAGTCATTAAAATGCGCCAATGCTTTTAGAACCTCTAATTCTAATAAACGTAATTCACGATAAGCAATAATTAAGAAATTACCACAACCACAAGCAGGGTCAAAGAAATTCAAACAAGATAATTTATGATGAAATGCTAATAATTTATTTTTATTAGCTCGACATTTTTCAAATTCTATTCTTAAATCATCCATAAACAAGGGATTGATTGTTTTTAAAATATTTTCTTCACTGGTATAATGCGCCCCAAATTCTCGTCTTTTCTTTGTTTTTGCGCGGGATTGTTCATCATCAAAGTGCATAATGGCTTGGAATAATGAGCCAAAAATCGCAGGACTGATTTCACTCCAGTCTAATTTAGCGCATTCAATTAAAGTATCGCGGGCGATTTCATCAAAATAGCATTCGCTTAAAATACCATTAAATAATTCGCCATTGATGTAAGTAAATTTGCTTAAATAGTCAGGTAAATTATTTAAACGTTTTTTTCCACGATAATGTGGATGATTAATTAAATATTCAGTATCAGGTAAATTTAAAGTATCAAATAATTTGCTAAGCGCACCATGCAAATCTGAGCCATCTTTTTGCGTGTAATGTAGCAAATAATTTAAAAATTGATTATTTTCTCCCAATAAACCTGTACTATCGGCAAATAAGCAAAAGAGTAAACGCACTAAATACGTTTCTAAATCTTTGCCTGTATAACCCGTTGCTTTAATAGCATCATGTAAGCCTGCCATTTTTTCAGCCGCTTCTTCATTAATGCGTTCTTGTTTTCTAATGGCTTCTATTTGATAGCCTTCTAAAAATCTAAATAGCTCAATTTGCTGTGGCAATTCAGCTAATTTTAATTCAACTCTTGGCTCGCCTGTTAAACGATTGTATAAATGTAAATTTTGAAAATCGCTAATTAAAATATACTGTGGGCGATGCTCTTCTTTTTTAATCAAACTCACATAATGCACTGCTTGCAAATACGCTTCTTCTAAATCTTTACCTGCGGTTTTCATTTCAATCAGCAAAGTGCCTACTAGAAAACCATCTATGTAACGTGTTGCTTTATCATCTTTAACAGGATATTGCCATTCAATACGACTTGAACTAATTCCAAAAATATCACATAAAAAACTACGCATAAAACTTTGGTCATTGCGTTTTTCAGAGGTGACTTTCTCAAAAGTTTTAACAAATTTAGTCGCACGTTTTCTTAAAATTTCTATTGGTAGCATATAAGTATTATTTAATATCCTATTTATTATTTTTTAAGTCATTCTACATCGCCGCCCGCAAAGCGCGGCGAATTAATTCTTCACTGCTTAAATTAGCTT
>CAZKST010000084.1:0-10900 GCA_964555395.1 uncultured Thiotrichaceae bacterium
GCACTTTAACTGGAGTGCAATAGCTTCAGCTATTGCCAGTGTCGTAACAAGTAAAATATCGTTCAATCAAATGGTTAAAAAGCAATAGCTAAAACTATTGCACTCCAATTTACGCAATTTAAGATGCGGTTACTACATTTGCCCTCTTTGAAAAAAAGAATAGGGAATTTTTGAGCAACTTCAAACGATGTTTTCTCAAGTTTCCCCGTCCCTTTTGCTTTAGCTTAAGTCTGCCAGTCCTCAAAGGACTGGCAAACCTTTGAACTCATTCAAAAGTTTTAACTAACCCCTTTAAAAGCAAATCAATTTGCTGGCATTACTGACTGATGCCACGCAGGACACCATTCCTTGTCGCTCATCATACCTTCGGAGGGATAACGGTAATCTAACGGGGTATTGCAATGACTGGTAATTAATGCCATTCCAAAATAAAAATCATACGGATTGGGCGCAACTGAAACTAAAGCGGCGGAACTACTGATGTCTGCCGTACCACCACTTGTCTCAGGCTCTGGTGAATCTATGGTTGTCGTTGTTGAAGGGTCACTTCCTGCAATAGTAGGAGCAGAAGATTTTCCGTTGTCATGTTTTGTTAATGCCACGTTTACCGCAGAAACTAAAGCTTGCTGTGATTCTGCTGTAATTTGCCATCCGTTAGACACATAATCAAATTGCAATTGATAGCCCTGTATTTGTTTAATTAAATTGGGATTTGAGCTAAAAAATACGGTGATTCTAAGATGCGGCTCATATTTTATTAGCTCAATAAAATCACTTACGCCACTTTTTCCTACCAATATTGTCGTTAATGCGTTAAATTCATTATATGTCATGGGGCGTTCGTTATTGAGCTCAAACTCATTGACTAATTGCAAAATTTCTTGAATTAGCATTGAAACTTGCGTAAATTGCAAGCGTAGTTGCGAAATGGTTAAACTTGGCATATTGGCTAAAAAAGGAACTTCTGCATTTTCATTCCTAACGATTTGTGCATCGTCTTCTGGTGTAATCACGTTTGTCGCTGTTTCGGCAACTTTCGTAAATGTAGTATTATCAAGCGTTTCTGCATGAGCGATTGTCATGCTAAAACTCAATATCAACATTGATAAATGAATGTATTTCATTGTTAACTCCCTAAAAAAACTAATTACTTGATATTTTAGCGGGATTTTTCAGGAATAATATCAATATCAGCAGGATTTAATTTACATCCGTTACTGTTATAACTTATTCACTTTTAATATTTTCCTCTTGTTCTGACTGCGTGCTGGGCTCATCATGACAATTCAACCTCCTATTTTTCAAGATCATCCTCATCAAATTACCACTATCGACACGCATTATATGCGTACCGGTTTAGCAGCGAGTCACTTGATTATTGAAGGACAACAAGCCGCGTTTATTGATATAGGGACGAATTTTTCTGTCCCGCATTTCTTAGCTGTCTTAGAATTAAAAGGCTTAACAGCATTAGATGTTAGCTATGTTATCGTTACCCATGTTCATCTTGACCATGCAGGCGGGGCTGGTAAAGCCATGGAAGTTTTTCCAAATGCGAAATTGGTCGTTCACCCACGCGGTGCACGCCATTTAATTGACCCTTCCAAATTAGTCGCGGGGGCGTTAGAAGTGTATGGTGAAGAAACCCTGCAAGCGCATTACGGCGATATTTTGCCCATCCCTGCGGAGCGGGTGATTCAAGCAGAAGATAATTTTGAATTGAATTTCAATGGACGGATGTTGCGCTTTTTAGATTCACCCGGACATGCGCGCCATCATTTTTGTGTATTTGATGAACGTTCCCGCAGTTTCTTTACGGGCGATGCCTTTGGTTTGTCTTATCGAGAGTTTGATACCGACAATGGATCGTTTATTTTTGCCCCCACGACACCTGTGCAATTTGAACCAATGGTATGGCATGATACCATCAATAAATTAATGCGTTATCAACCTGAGGCAATGTATTTAACTCATTATGGACGAGTGGATAATGTAGAAGTGATGGCGGAAAAACTGCACCAATCCATTGACCAAATGGTGTTGTTAATGGAAAGCGTCATTGAAGAGGAATTAGATGATGATGTCGCGGGACGGGTGCAAAGTTTAACCGAACAAATTATTCGCCAATTATTAAGCCAATTAGTTGACCATGGGTGTGTTTTACCTGAAACCCAATGTCGCAATTTGCTCAAAGTGGACGCAGAATTAAATGCCCAAGGCTTAGTTGTTTGGTGGGAAAAAGGCGGTTAAAACACATTATTCATCTTTGCCTTCCATTTTAGAGTTTTGAAAGTTTCCTATGAATAACGATGAACAAATTGCCGCCGCGCTGCGGGATATGACCAATAAACAGGTGTTATTAGTTACACTGTTAATGAAATATGATATTAAATTAGCTAATTTTTTTGTAGAAACTCTCAATGAGCTAATTCAACATCCGCAACTACCACACTATACACGGGAATCAGCGCAAGAATTGCTGGTTTTAGTCAATTCTTGTTTAAAAAAACCTACAACTTCTGTTTCAGCCACACCTCCAACCCATGATAATGAAAAACATCTAAATTTAGATAAAAAACATCGTCCTGATTGGTTACAGTTTGTCATAGAAGACGGTAAGGTGCTTGATAAAAAGTAGTTTTTTATCCATATCATGCAGTTTTATCGGTTATCACCATGTTAGAACGACAACTTATATATTCTTTTTTTATATTGTTGTTTATTGCAATAGTAATTGAAATTTTAATGACATTACATGAATGGTCATTGTCTAACTATTTCGTTATTCATGTTGCACAACTTGTTTTAATTAGCAGTTTATTCATTGTGTTTTTCTGGCTTAAACGCCGTTTAGCCAGTGTTCAAACGCAATTATTAGAACATCAACAACAATTAGAAGAAGCGCAAATCATTGGTAAAATGGGAGCATGGACAGTTAACCTTAAAACCAAACATGAACAATGGACAGAAGGACTTTATCGTTTATTCGGTGTTGCTAAACATGAAATACCGAATTTCGATTTATTTTTGCAACGGGTTCATCCCGAAGACCAACAAAAAGTCACCCAAAACTGGGAGCAAGCGCAACAGCAAGGCTTTTACGACTTAAAATACCGTGTGCTGGTTGATAATAAAGTATATTGGGTACATGACCGCGCCAAAATTCGCTATTGTGAATTTGAAAAAGCTGAGATTGCGGTAGGCATTGTGCAAGATATTACAGAATCGCAACTTATAGAAAGTGCTCTACAAAAACGCGAAAATGAAATTTTACGCATTTTTCAACGTTTGCCATTTATGATTGCAATTGTGGCGATTGAAACAAAATGTGTGTTAGAAACCAATGAACTTTGTGAAAAAATCACAGGCAGAAATCGCGAGGAAGTACTCAATAAAACGCCCGCACAAATTGGTTGGCATTCAAACGAAGAAACAGAACGTTTATTAAGCAAATTCCTAAATACTGGTTATTTAAATGCAGAAACGGGCGTTGCCTATCATAAAGAAGGGCATCCACTGGACGTGTTGTATTATGCTGAGCCTGTTAAATTTAGAGGATTTTCTTGTATTTTAGTGGTAATTCAAGATATTACCTGCGCAAAAAAGACAGAACAAGCCTTGCGGGAAAGTGAACACCATTTAAGCACTTTAATTGAAGCCTTGCCCGATGCGATTTTTTTCAAAGACGGCAAAGGATGTTGGCAAGTGCTTAATTCTGCGGCAGAAGCCCTATTTGATTTACAAGGGCATTCATGGAAAGGGAAAACCGATTTTGAATTAGGAGAAATGCGCGAAGGCTGGCGCGAAGTTCATCAAGGCTGTGTGCAAGGTGATGAACTTGCATGGCGACGGGCAAAAATTACCAAAGTAGAAGAAATTATTAAAACTAAACAAGGGGATACTCGTTATTTTGATGTCACTAAAATCCCATTGTTTTTACCCAATGGTGAACGACATGGTTTAGTCATTATTGGGCGCGATGTAACTGAACGACGTTTAGCTACGGAAGCGTTGCGCTTGCGTTTAGAAGAACAACAATTAAATGAGCGGCGTTTACGACAGCTAGGTGACAGTTTACCCAACGGCATTATTTACCAACTGATTTATCGAAATGGACAAACGCCTCGTTTTTCTTATATCAGCGCGGGCGTAGAGCGTTTATTTGGCTTAAAAGCTTCTACAGTTCAACAAGATGCCAGCACTTTTTACAGCCTTATTGAAGAAAATGATTTACATACTTTGCAAGAAGCAGAAGCTTATTCTGCCCGTACTTTAACTCCGCTTGACCAAGCTTTTAGACAACGCCCCTTAAATGGCGAATTGCGCTGGGTGCATTGCCGCGCCATGCCGCAACGCTTAGTCGATAATTCCGTGCTATGGAACGGGATTATTTTTGATATTACTGAACTGATTCGCACCCGCGAAGCTGCTGAAACTGCCAGCCAAGCAAAAAGTATTTTCTTAGCCAGCATGAGCCATGAATTACGCACGCCGTTAAATGCTATTCTTGGTTTTGCCCAACTGATTGAGCAAGATAGTCTTTTATCTGAGAGGCAACATTCTTATGCCCAAAATATTCAGCGCAGCGGCGAGCATTTACTCACTTTAATCAATGACATTTTAGATTTAACCAAAATTGAAGCAGGGCATTTTGAAATTGTTGCCGCTAATTTTAATTTATTAGAATTTATCAGCTACATCAAAGCCATCATTCAACTGCGTGCTGAGCAGAAAAACATTGAATTTAAAATTGAATATTTATCAAAACTCCCTGAAATCATTGTCAGCGATAGCAAACGCCTACAACAAATTTTAGTAAATTTACTCAGCAATGCCGTAAAATTTACCGAACACGGTACGGTAACATTGCGAATCGGCTTTTCTTTAATTGCCCGCAATATCACTGATACACAAGGTATTTTATATATAGAAGTTGCCGATACAGGGATTGGCATTGCCGCCGCGCAACTGGATATAATTTTTGAACCTTTTGTTCAAGTGGGGGAAGGACAATATAACTGTCTAGGTACAGGATTAGGTTTAACCATTACCCACCGTTTAGTTGAAGCAATGGGCGGCTCTTTACGCGTTGAAAGTTTATTAGGAAAAGGGAGCGTATTTTATCTGCGCTTACCGATAGAAACTGCGCAAGCCTCAGATATTTCTTTTGAAACCCAAGCCAAAATTATAGCCTATCATCGCACGGCTGAACAAAATATTGCTGTAAAAGAAGCCTTTAACCTCTTAATTATCGGAGAAATTACGGATAATCAGCAAACCATAGAAAGATTACTCACCGAGTTAGGATTTAACCTTCGCTTTGTAAAAAATGGCTGGGAAGGTTTAGATATTCTTGCCCATTGGAAACCCGATTTAATTTTACTTGCGATTCAAATGTCAGAAATTGATGGCTTAGAAACCGCTCGTATTATCCGCGTGATGCGTGGTTATGAAATCGTCCCGATTATTGCGATTTCTAATGCTTTAAATAACGATGAATGGGAAGCCTGTTTACGCGCTGGCTGCAATGCGCACCTCAGTAAACCTATTAATAATAATGAATTATTTTCAACTTTAAAAACCTATTTACCCTTAGTTTGGCAATATCAAACAGATAACAGCCCTGAAGCGATAGAAAACACGCCGCACTATCGTTTAAATGCAGAACAACGCCAACAAGTGCTTAAATTAGTCAAACGGGGCGCGATTTCTGATGTACTCAACACATTAGAAACGTTAGCTAAACAAACCCCGTCTATTAACGGCGAAGATTCTAATATGCCAAGTCGTAATATCAGTGAGGCAGCAATTTTATTAAAATTAGCCCAACGCTTCCGTTTACAAGAAATACAGCAATTATTAGAACGTTAAATCCTGCTCTGGTTACTAATCTGAACCCTAATTCTCTAATAAAAATTAAAGAATATGGTCAATTAAATGAATTAAGGTTCAGACAAAAAAGCACATTAAATCCATCATATTTTTTCAACTGCATCACCTCTATTCATTTTTTAATTATTAAAAGTCGCATATTTCAGATATATAGCAAACGCACTATAACTGGAGTGCAATCGCTTCAGCTATTGCCTGTATCGTAACAGCTAAAATGCTGTTCAATCAAATGGTTAAAAAAGCAATAGCTAAAGCGATTGCACTCCAAATTTTTATCAGTTTTTTGTTTTCATTCGGTAGCATATTTTAAGCTGAAAACAAGCTAAAATTTATTTTTGACCAGAATTATCTTATTTAGAATAAAAATAATGTTTTTTAAAATTTATGTAGCTATTATTAAAAAAATAGCAGTTTTTTTGATTTTTCATAAAAAAACTTAATTTATATATTTTTGCTGACTCCGTTATACCAAAAAATGCTAAAAAATTTATTTGCATCTTCTGCATTTCTTATTTACACTTAAATTAAGGCGAAAAATAGCCTGTTTTAACATGTATCTATCGTGTTTTTTTTAACAACCTAAAAGGAGAGTGTTACGATGTGGACTAAACCTACTTATACAGAAATGCGTTTTGGTTTTGAAGTAACGATGTACATTTGCAATCGTTAATTTTAGTATTAAAAACTCCTGTTTAGCAAGTAAAAACAGGAGTTTATTTTTAAGTCTAGTAAATTCCCCTCTTTGTTTATCCCGCCTATAAATTGTAAAAATCCATTTCCGCAAAAAATAATTTTTGTTGTTTCATAAATAGTGCAGTTTGTCACTTTTAACAATTGGACTGTTTCAGTTATGAAACATGTAAAATAAGCAAAAATGACATGCTCATAAAAATAAATAAATATTTTCAATAATTTAGATGCAAAAAATGAAGTTGGTTTTATTTTTGCTTTTGAGAGTGCGCTGATTATTTAAAATGCTTAAACAACAAATGAAGCTATCCCAAAAAACTAAAGGAGATGCCAGAGTGAAATTAACGACTCTTTCCCGCTATATGGCTGTCACATTGTGGGCTGGTGCAGTTGCGCTTAATCCCGCGTTTGCTGCCGAAGCACCAACTGCTAAACCCGTTACTGATGAAATGCTTGCCAATGATGCAACTTCTACTGAAGATGTATTGACGTATGGTTTAGGCACTCAAGCACAACGTTTTAGCCCTTTAACTAAAATTAATACTGATTCCGTTAAAAACTTAGTTCCCGCTTGGGCATTTTCATTCGGTGATGAAAAACAACGTGGACAAGAAGCTCAACCATTAGTACACAATGGCAAAATTTTCGTAACAGCTTCGCATTCTCGTTTGTTCGTTTTAGATGCTCGGACAGGGCAAAAAATTTGGAAATATGAGCATCGTTTACCCGATGGCATTATGCCTTGCTGTGACGTAGTTAATCGTGGTGCGGCTTTATATGGTGATTTAGTAATTTTCGCAACGTTAGATGCAAAATTGGTTGCGTTAAATCAAGAGACAGGTAAACGGGTTTGGATTGAGAAGTTAGGCGATTATGAAGCAGGTTATTCTGCAACGGCCGCGCCTTTAGTCGTAGATGGTATGGTTATTACGGGGGTTTCTGGGGGGGAATTTGGCATTGTGGGTAAAGTTGAAGCCCGCGATGCTAAAACTGGTAAATTAGTGTGGTCACGTCCTACCGTTGAAGGTCACATGGGCACTTTAAACGGTAAAGATAACGGTATCACAGGGGGAGCTGCCAATAAAACATGGCCGGGTGATATGTGGCAAATGGGCGGCGGTGCAACTTGGTTAGGCGGTACTTATGATGCTGGTACAGGTTTATTGTACTTCGGCACAGGTAACCCTTCTCCTTGGAACTCTCATACACGTCCAGGTGATAACTTATATACCACTTCCACTTTAGGGATTGATGCTAAAACTGGGGTTATCAAGTGGCACTATCAAACAACGCCTAACGATGGTTGGGATTATGATGGCGTTAATGAGTTAATTCCTTTTGACTTAGAAAAAGACGGCAAAGTTATCAAAGCGGGTGCAAAAGCTGACCGTAATGGTTTCTTCTATGTGTTAAATCGTGAAAATGGTCAATTAATCAATGCTACTAAGAGTGTTACTAAAGTAGGTTGGGCTGAAAAAATCGATTTAGCCACTGGTCGCCCAGTTGAAACGGGTTTACGTCCTGGTAATCCAGCAAAAAGTGCTGACGGTAAAAAAGGGGAAACCGTTTTTGCTGCACCTTCATTCTTAGGGGCTAAAAACTGGATGCCAATGGCATATAACCCTAACACCAAATTGTTCTATGTGCCTTTAAACGAATGGGGCATGGATTTATGGAACGAGCCAATTACCTATAAGAAAGGTGCGGCGTATTTAGGGGCTGGTTTCACAGTTAAGTTGTTATACGAAGATTATATCGGTGTTTTACGCGCTATTGACCCTAAAGACGGTTCATGGAAATGGGAATACAAAAACCCAGCTCCTCTCTGGGGGGGTGTGTTAACTACAGGTGGAAACTTAGTTTTCACTGGTACACCTGAAGGTTTCTTGAAAGGCTTTGATGCTAAAAGCGGTCAAGAATTATGGAAATTCCAAACAGGTTCTGGCGTTGTCGGTTGTCCTGTAACTTGGGAAATGGACGGCGAGCAATATGTCGCGGTTCCCTCTGGTTGGGGTGGTGCTGTGCCATTATGGGGTGGCGAAGTGGCTAAACGGATTAAAGACTTAAGCTTAGGCGGTATGTTATGGGTCTTTAAATTACACAATGCCCCCGCTGCACCGACTAAAACAGCAATGAATCCCTAATTTTTAAACACCAAAGCTCTTTAAGCAGTTGCTGTACTGCTTAAAGAGTAAATAACAGTTATTATTTGAGGATATTATGGTTTTGAAACGTATTGTAGCTGCGATGACTTTCGGTTTAGTATTAGCAAATTCCGCTGTATTTGCACATGGTAATGTAACACCCCAAAAAGTAGATACCACAGGTTTAGACCCCATTGGTACAGAATGGGTGAATGCTAATCCTTATTATGGAAATGCACTTGCAGTTAAAATTGGGATGAATGCGTTTGCGCAAAACTGTGCAATGTGTCATGGTATGGGCGCAGTGTCAGGCGGTATTGCCCCTGATTTACGCAAAACTTTTAACGATTTAGTAGAAAATCCTGAAGAAGCTGACGGCAAATATAAAAATAGCGAAGGTGACGAACTATTTAAAACACGGATGATTAGCGGCGCAGTACGGAATGGCGTTGTATACATGCCAAAAATGGCTGAAAAAGTCAGTCAAGAAGGTTTATGGACAATTTGGACATTTATTTCTACCTTATGCAGCCCAGACCAAGTCGACGATAAAAGCTTTGGTTGCCAATCAGTTGGTGAAACTAAACTGACAGTTAAACCTAACTTAGTGAAATACTACGAAGGTGTTAAATAATGACTAACCGCTTCCTCTCTGCTTTATTAATGCACTGTTGTTTATTTATTTCTGCCACTTGTATGGCGGACAATCTCACAGAAATTAAGCAAAAAGGGGCGGTTCGTGTAGCGGTTTATAAAGATTATCCCCCTTATTCGTACACTGAAGCAGGCACTTTAAAAGGGGTAGATGTGGACATCGCCCGCGCCTTGGCTCATAAATTAGGGGTATCGATTAATTATATGGTACTCACCGCTGGTGAGAATGTGAATGACGATTTACGCAACGCAATTTGGAAAGGTCATTATTTAGGGGGCGGCACAGCAGATATAATGCTTAATGTCCCTTATGACCTTGAATTTGCCAAAAAAAATGACAGAGCATTATTCATTGCGCCTTATAGTCGTGAACAAATCGTCATCGCTTACCATCAAAAAACAATTCCCAATTTAAAGACTTTTGAAGACTGGTTACAATTCCGCCAGTATAAAATTGGGGTAGAAATTGACAGTATTAGCTCCTTTTTTCTAACCAGCGAATTTGAAGGACAACTAACGAATAGTGTTGAACACTATATCAATTTCTATAATGCTTTTCCGCATTTGAATTCAGGACGGCTTGCTGCGGTCATGGGACTTCATGCGCAAATTGAACATGGATTACGTCAACGCGAGAATTCTGATATTGTAATTCAACCTGCTTTGATGGGAACATTTAAGCAGCAATGGGATATAGGCATGGCTGTTAAAGCAGGCAATGAAGAACTTGCAGATGCAGTAACAGCGGCTGTAAAACAATTACAAGCAGAAAATGCCTTTACACTGATTTTTGCAGAATATGGTATTAACTATCTAGCTCCGCAAGCTCAAACAGAGTCTGGGGAGAAATAAAAGTAGTATGAGTTTCTTATAACAAAGGATGAGTATAATGAAAAATTTGATGTTAGCTATGAGCATGAGCAGTTTATTATGGAGTAGCTCTCTTTTAGCCGCTGAAACAGCTGCTCCTGCGGCTAGCAGTGGCGTTGATAAAGAAACTGTTGCTTTATTACAAAAAAGCGCGTGCTTAAACTGCCATACTTTAGTTAAAAAACCCGCACAAACCAAAACAGAATTATCTTTTGGTCCTCCTTACTTATTAGTGGCAGCACGTTACCGTGATGATAAACAAGCATTAGAAACTTTATTCAGCACAGTACGTCATGGTAGCAACCCCTATGGTAAACACTGGAAAGATGAATCCAGCGGCATTGCCATGCCTCCGATGGTGACTGTCAGTGATGAGAACATCAAGAAATTATTAACTTGGATTTTAGCGTTAGATGAAACTAAAGCGAAAGAAGCTGAAGCTTTCTTAGCTGAAGAAGCCGCTGAACCTGCAAAAGCAACTGAGAAAAAATAGAAAAATTTTCTCTTTATAATAACAACAACAAAAAGCTAAAGATTTCATCATCCTACTGGAGCGTCTGATGTTTAGGACGCTGTTTAAACCTTATGGAACTCCATAAGGTTTTTTTTTGCGCAAAATTTGAGGGAAATAAAAACTAAAAGACCTGCTA
>CAZKST010000085.1:0-10892 GCA_964555395.1 uncultured Thiotrichaceae bacterium
GCCAACGGCGGCAACGTCACCACGATAGAATGGGGTAAATTCATCCAACTAACCTCTTCACTTACTAAATCTGGATTGCCGACGTTACTCCCGCCGTATTGCAGACTGTCTGAATTTAATAACTCTTGGTAAACGCCCACTTGTGCTACACCTACGCGATAGTTATAACGCGGAACAGGGGTAAAATTGAGCAAAATCAATAATTCTTCGTCATCACTGCGGCGGTAAAAACATAAAACTGATTGCGCGGCATCGTGGCAATCTACCCAACTAAAACCGCGTGAATCAAAATCATAGCGGTGTAACGCGGATTGCGTTTGATACAGTTGATTTAAATCTTTTATCAATAAAGACATGGTTTGATGTTGTTGATAATTCAATAAATCCCAATCTAAAGCGCGTGCTTCACTCCATTCTCGCCCTTGCGCAAATTCACAGCCCATAAATAATAATTTCTTACCGCAATATGTCCACATAAACGTATAAAGCAAGCGCAAATTGGCGAAGCGTTGCCAACTGTCGCCCGACATTTTATCGAGTAAAGATTTTTTGCCATGCACTACTTCGTCGTGCGAGAACGGCAACATGAAATTTTCACTAAAAGCGTAGAGTAAACCAAAGGTTAAATGTTGATGGTAATAAGCACGATAAATTGAGTCTTTGCTCATATAATTGAGCGTGTCGTGCATCCAGCCCATATTCCATTTCATGTTAAAGCCCAATCCGCCAAGCCATGTAGGGCGCGTTACAAGGGGGAAACTGGTCGATTCTTCAGCAATCATTAACACGCCTTGTTGTTCAGCGTGCACAACACTGTTAAGTTCTCTCAAAAAATCAATCGCTTCTAAATTTTCAGTGCCGCCGTAGCGGTTCGGTAGCCATTCACCTTCATGGCGTGAGTAATTTAAATATAGCATTGAGGCGACCGCATCCACGCGCAAACCGTCAATGTGGAATTGTTCCAGCCAATACACCGCGTTAGAAATGAGAAAACATTTCACTTCATTGCGGGCGTAATTAAAAATCAATGTGCCCCAATCTTTATGTTCCCCTAAACGTGGGTCTTCATATTCATACACGGCTGAACCATCAAAACGCGCTAAGCCATGGGCATCTTTAGGAAAATGGGCAGGAACCCAGTCTAATAACACGCCGATATGGTGTTGATGGCAGCACTCTATAAAATAACGAAAATCGTCTGCCGAGCCGTAGCGGCTGGTCGGCGCGAAATAGCCAGAAACTTGATAACCCCATGATTCATCTAGCGGATATTCGGCAATCGGTAATAATTCTATATGCGTGAAATTGAGCGATTTAACATAAGGCACTAAAATTTCAGCTAATTCGCGATAAGTGTAGTGTGTGCCATCGTCTCGTTTGCGCCATGAGCCTAAATGCGCTTCATAAATACTCATGGGTTTATGTTGCCAGTCGTGATTGAGCCGTTGCTGCATCCATTCACCATCGCGCCATTCATGCTGTGAAGTAGGCACGATGTAACTGGCGGTTTGCGGACGTTTTTCAAAACCTTGTCCGTAGGGGTCACTTTTTAATAAAATCGCGCCCGTTTCGCGGTTGCGAATTTCAAATTTATACAGCAATTCTGCATTTAAATTAGGAATAAACAATTCCCATACGCCACTCGCGCCGCGCACGCGCATCGGGTGACAACGTCCGTCCCATTGATTAAAACTCCCCACCACGCTAACCCGTTGGGCATTGGGAGCCCAAACGGCAAATAATACACCGCTGATATTTTCGACGGTTTTTAAATGCGCGCCTAAAAACTGGTAAGCGTGGTGATGTTTGCCTTCGGCAAAAAGGTGTAAATCGAAATCGCTTAATTGGGGCGGGAAACAATAGGGGTCATACTGTTCAAAACTTTCGCCATTTTTGCAGTGATAACGTAATAAATAGGGAGCGGGTAATTTGGCAAGGGTTAATTCAAAAAAATCAGTATTTTCTAAACGGGAAAAAGCAAGCGGGGTTGGTGCTTGTATTAATTCTACAGTTTCCGCAAAAGGGGCAAATACCCGAATTAAATCTTGTTTTGCATCAATGGGATGTTTGCCTAACCAATGAAAAGGGTCGGGATGGCGCGCTTCACTGATTTCTACATATTCAGAAGAATGAAATTGTTTTTTTATGATAATCTCAGTATTTTCAATGGTTTTTGTCGTGGCGGTGGTTTGGGGGGATTTAGTCGTTTTTTTAGAACTACTTGAGCGGCGGGAGGTAGTCATTATGAAAATCCAAAGCGAGTTATGAAATTAATCAGAATTGCTATTTTTTATGGGGGCGTAAATACCTTATAATCTTCTTTTTATTCGCCCTAAAGTTTACACAGTTGTGATGTTATGAATGTCATCCTTGTTTTCTGGAATGTTTTTTTCAATGTTTGTTCACTAAAACTGAAGCCGCAAGATTTGCCCGCTTCTAACTTATTGCTGTCATTAAGCATTATTAGTTATGTGCTTGCAAGTGCGTGTGCAGCTCTTTTGCTGACCGAGTTACCATTGCTAGAAGCAAGTTTATACGGTTTAACCGAAACTGTTTTATTAAGTGGATTAACAATTAGTTTGATGTTACTCACTAATTTATCACAACGTTTAGTACAAACATTAACAGCTTTAACGGGAACGGGTACAATTTTTTATTTAATGTCTGTCCCTTTAATGCTGTGGTTAGAGCAAGCCGCGATTGCCGAAGTGGAGCTGGATTTTCCCTTGTTGTGTGTATTTGGGGTGATGATTTGGAATATCGTGGCGTATGCCCACATTTTTCGTCATGCGTTAAATATAGGTTTTAGTACCGCTGTTAGCATTAGTTTGTTATATGCCCTAATTGTTGCTATCGTGATGGGCGGCTAAGTGAAGTAAAGTTTAGTAAGGTTAATTGAAAAAAGAAATTTACAGGTATCATTAGCCCCTTATTTAAGCTTATCTTTTTCAATTTTCAAAGGACTTTGATTCATAATGCACGTTCATATTCTTGGCATTTGTGGCACTTTTATGGCTGGTATTGCCGTTTTAGCTAAACAATTAGGGTATAAAGTGACTGGCGCAGATGCAGCCGCTTATCCGCCCATGAGTACCCAATTGGCTGAGCAAGGGATTGAATGTTGTTTAGGCTATGATATTCAGCACTTATCACCCACGCCAGATTTGGTGATTGTCGGCAATGCGATTACACGCGGCAATCCAGAAATGGAATATGTGTTAAATCAAAGAATTCCGTTTATTTCCGCGCCAGAGTGGTTATTTGACCATGTTTTACAACAGCGTACAGTCATTGCCGTTGCTGGAACACATGGCAAAACGACAACGACCAGTATGGTAGCATGGATATTGACCGCCGCAGGAATAGAAACAGGTTTTTTAATTGGCGGTGTGCCGTCTAATTTTGGTTATTCTACCCGTTTAGGGTCTGCGCCGCTGTTTGTGATTGAAGCCGATGAATATGACACGGCTTTTTTTGATAAACGTTCTAAATTCTTACATTATCGCCCGCAAATTCTCGTTATCAATAACTTAGAATTTGATCACGCCGATATTTTCGCCGATTTGGCAGCCATTCAAAAACAATTTCATCACTTAGTGCGGGCAATGCCAAATCAAGGTTTAATTGTGCATTCTACCCAAACCGCCGTGCAAGAAGTGCTACAAAAAGAATGCTGGACACCTTGCCAAACTGTGGATTTACAAACGGGCGAATGGCGCGCAGTGTTAGCCGATGAAGCGGGCAGTCAGTTTGCTATTTATTATCGTGATGAATTACAAGCAAATATTACTTGGCAATTGGTCGGTTTACACAATGTACACAATGCTTTAGCTGCTTTTGCGGTAGCGCGCCATCTCGGCATTGCCAATGAAACAATTGCACAGGCTTTAAATCAATTTCAAAGCGTTAAACGCCGTTTAGAAGTGCGCGGCGTGGTTAACAACATTACTGTGTATGATGATTTTGCCCATCACCCGACAGCAATTCAAACCACGCTTGCAGGTTTACGGCACAAAGTCGGCAAACAACGGATTATTGCCGTCGTTGACCCGCGTTCAAATACGATGAAAATGGGCGTGTTCAAAGAAGAATTTGCGCCTGCTTTGCAAGCAGCGGATGTGGTTTTAGTCTTTAATCATACACAATTAAAATGGTCACTCGCCGACGCTTTACAGCCTTTAGCAACTGCAAAATTATTTGATACAACTGCTGAATTATTAAGTTATTTATGTCAAATCGTGCGTAGCGGCGACCATGTATTAATGATGAGTAACGGTTCATTTGAGAATTTACATCAACGCTTATTAGATGCGCTCAGTCAATCATAAGCGAGCATCCAAGCGTAATTTTAGGGAATAGGCTTTATTATAAAGCCTTCAACTATTTGAAAGCCCTATCTATTTGACAAAATTTAATAACACATATATCATACCCCGCTTATGTCAAGCGTCCTCCCAGAATTTATTGATATTCCTCGGCTCGTAAAACACCGTGGTCATTTCCAAGGCAGCTATTCATTAGCACAGCTAACGCGTGTCCATGACCGTTTACATACAATTGAAGGTAAAGTGGATTTTTCCCTTGACTTTCAACATGATGAACAATGGCGTATGTGTGTTATAGGACAACTGAGTTCAACTGTCATTATGGAATGTCAGCGATGTTTGCAAGCTGTGCGCGTGGAAATTCAACAACCGATTGCGCTTATTGCTTTGGCGGAAGGACAATCGGATGAAAATTTACCAGAAGGCTATGAACCTTTATGGTTAGAAGATTCACCGTTAAAATTACAAGAACTAATTGAAGACGAGTTAATATTGGCAATGCCCATGATAGCGCGCCATGACCCCTGTCCCGATTTAGCGGAAGAAGTGATTTCAGTATTAGTCACCGAAACGGACGCAGGAGTTGAAGACAGCGCACTTCTTCCCATTGAAGAAGCGAGCACGCGCCCCGCCAATCCTTTTGCCGTATTAGCCAGTTTAAAAAAATCTCAGTAACCCCCAATGATGTAATCATGGCTATCAAGCTAACATCATGTTTTTATTAAGAAGGAATAACTCATGGCTGTCCAACAAAACCGTAAAACCCGCTCTAAACGCGGGATGCACCGTTCTCATGACGGTTTAACTGCTTCTACTTTATCTATTGAACCAACCACGGGCGAAGTTCATCGTCGTCATCACGTTAGTGCCGATGGTTACTATCGTGGTCGTAAAGTTTTAAACACCAAGGAAGACTAACCCTTGATTCCACGCATTGCGCTTGATGCAATGAGTGGCGACTTTGGTGCGTCCGTTGTCGTGCCGGCTGCAGTGCGTGTTTTAGCCGAGCACGATAGCGTTGAACTCATCTTAGTGGGAGACCAAGCTACTCTAACGCAGATGTTAGGCTCGCTCGCCCCCGATATGCAGCGACGTTTGTTTATTCGACATGCTTCGCAAGTGGTTGAGATGGACGAGGCACCGAGTAGTGCTTTACGCAATAAAAAAGACTCTTCTATGCGAGTCGCCATTAATTTGGTCAAAGAAAATACCGCAGATGCGTGTGTTAGTGCTGGAAATACTGGCGCATTAATGGCAACTGCGCGTTATGTTTTAAAAACCCTGCCTTGTATTGACCGCCCTGCCATTATTTCCGCCTTGCCCAATATGATTAGCGGACATACTTACATGCTGGATTTAGGGGCAAATGTCGATGTCACTCCCCGTCATTTACTAGAATTTGCTATTATGGGCAATGTATTAGCGAGTGCTATCGATAATCTAAATTCGCCGCGCATTGGTTTGCTCAATATTGGTGAAGAAGAAATTAAAGGCAATGAGCGGGTTAAAGAAGCTTCCAAATTGTTAGCCGCCTGTCCTATTAACTATATTGGCTTTGTAGAAGGCGATGATATTTTTAAAGGCACAGTAGATGTTGTCGTGTGTGATGGTTTTACGGGCAATGTCTCCTTAAAAACCACTGAAGGCGTTGCAAAAATGATTAGTCATTATGTTAAACAAAGTTTTACCCAAACTTGGTTTAGCAAATTAGCCGCGTTAATTGCCTTACCGATTTTAAAAGACTTACGCCGCAAAATTGACCCCCGCCGCTATAACGGCGCGAGTTTATTAGGGTTAAAAGGCATTGTGATTAAAAGTCATGGGGGCGCAGACGAGCTGGCTTTTGCCTACGCAATTAAGGAAGCCATCAACGAAGTTGAAAAAAATGTACCACGGCGGATTGCCGACCAAGTGGCAGCTTATTTAACTGAACAAAGGCAAGTGGAGTGAAACAACTAAGCGAACCGAAATACGCACGGATTGTCGGGACCGGACATTATCTACCTGCACATATTGAAACAAATGCCGCCTTAGAAAAACGGGTGGACACCAATGATGCTTGGATTGTAGAACGTACAGGCATTCGTCAGCGTCATCTTGCTGCTGCAACGGAAACGACCACCGATTTAGCAACTCAAGCCGCACAACGTGCTTTAGAAGCGGCAGGTTGGCAAGCCGAAGAATTAGAATTAATCATTGTTGCAACCACGACACCTGACCGTATTTATCCTAGCACGGCGTGTTTGGTGCAAGCCCGTTTAGGCAATCGTGGCGCGATGGCGTTTGATGTACAAGCCGTTTGTAGCGGATTCGTCTATGCCTTAACCATTGCTGAAAAATTTATCCGCGCAGGTAGCGTGCGCAAAGCGTTAGTAATTGGCGCAGAAATTTATTCACGCATTTTAAATTGGCAAGACCGTAGCACCTGCGTGTTATTCGGAGATGGCGCGGGTGCGGTTGTGCTCAGCGCAGAAGATGAAACGGGGATTTTATCCACCCATTTACACGCCGATGGCAGTTATCACGACGTATTAACCACACGCGGCACAGTTAACCAAGGCAAGATAGAAGACGGCAGTGGCTTTACAGAAATGCAAGGCGGCGAAGTTTTTAAATTTGCGGTTAATGCGATGAGCGAAGCGGCACAAGAAGCTTTAGCTTTCAATCAATTATCAGTTGAGCAAATTGATTGGTTTATCCCGCATCAAGCGAATGTGCGTATTATCACCGCCACCGCTAAACGCTTAAAAATGAGCATGGATAAAGTGATTGTTACTGTTCCTGAACATGGAAATACTTCTGCGGCTTCCATTCCTTTAGCATTAGACATTGCTGTGCGTGATGGACGCATTCAACGCGGACAACAATTAATGTTAGCGGCGATTGGCGGCGGTTTTACATGGGGTTCAGTGTTGTTACGTTATTAATATCAGAATCATCTCTAAAATAGTGCCCACCACCTCAACGACTCAAACAATTCATCATGACAACGGCTTTTATATTTCCGGGACAAGGTTCGCAAGCTATCGGCATGTTAGCCGACATTGCCGCTACTTTTCCTATTGTAACTCAAACCTTTGCTGAAGCTTCTGAGATTCTTGGTTATGACTTGTGGCAATTAACCCAAGCAGGCCCTGAAGAATTATTAAATCAAACGGATAAAACCCAACCTGCTTTATTAGCGGCTGAAATTGCTTTATGGCGGATTTGGCAAGCAGAAGGCGGGAAAAAACCTGTATTAATGGCGGGACATAGTTTTGGTGAATACAGTGCGTTAACCTGTGCTGAGGCTTTAAGCTATGCGCAAGCTGTAGATTTAGTGCAAGCGCGGGGGCGGTTTATGTTTGAAGCTGTACCGTTAGGGGTTGGTGCAGTGGCGGCTATTTTAGGCTTGGACGATGCGCAAATTATCGCCGCCTGTGCTGAAGCAGCACAAGGCGAAGTGGTTTCTGCGGTCAATTTTAACGCACCGGGGCAAGTTGTCATTGCGGGACATGCAACAGCAGTCGAGCGCGCAATTCAACAAGCCAAAGCTTTAGGCGCAAAACGGGCAATGGCTTTACCAGTCAGCGCGCCCGTGCATTGTGCATTGATGCAACCCGCCGCTAATCGCATGGCAGAAAAATTAAACAGTGCCACGATTAATCTTCCTAATACCCCGATTTTACATAATTTTGACGTTGCCGCGCATAATTCAGCGGAAGAAATCCGTTATGTGTTGACACAGCAAATTGCTAATCCTGTGCGTTGGACAGAAACCATTCAACAAATGGCAGCGCAAGGCATTCAAACCGTTGTAGAATGCGGTCCGGGTAAAGTGTTGAGTGGGCTGGTGAAACGGATTGATAAAAATATCAACACATTGGCAATTGGTGACAGTAAATCTTTAGCCGCTGCTTTAGAGGCATTAGCATGAACATAGAATTATCCAATCAATTCGCATTAGTCACAGGGGCAAGCCGTGGGATTGGTAAAGCCGTCGCGCTCGCCTTGGGCAAAGCAGGTGCAAAAGTCGTTGGCACAGCGACCACAGAACAAGGTGCACAAGCGATTTCTGAGTATTTAGCCGCTGAAAAAATTGAAGGTTATGGTTTAAGTGTAGATGTCAGCTCGGCTGAATCTGTTAATGCCATGTTTGAGCATTTTGGTAAAACTTTACCGTCTATTTTAGTCAATAATGCCGCCATTACGCGCGACAACTTGTTGATGCGCATGGATGATGCAGATTGGGAAGCGGTGATTAATACCAATCTCACCCCGATTTATCGTTTAAGCAAAGCGTGCGTGCGCGCCATGATGAAAGCTAAACACGGGCGAATTATCACCATCACTTCGGTCGTGGGCGTAACAGGCAATGCGGGACAAACAAACTACTCTGCGGCAAAAGCGGGCGTAATTGGGTTTACTAAATCCTTAGCGCGGGAAATTGGCAGCCGTGGCATTACGGTTAACAGCGTCGCACCAGGTTTTATTGATACCGATATGACTCGCCAATTACCAGAAGCCAATCGGGCGGCGTTAGTGCAACAAATTCCTTTGCAGCGTTTAGGGACACCTGAAGATATTGCTGCTGCAGTGCTATTTCTCGCTTCAGCACAAGCGGCTTACATTACAGGTGAAACTTTACATGTCAATGGTGGCATGTATATGCCTTAAAATCTTTATCTATGTACTTGTCACTGCAAGCACATCAAAGATTTAATATAGTTCAAGTGCACGACAGCCTAGCACTTTGAATGAGGTTTATGAAAAATGATAGGCTGTAATGGCAATCTGCCGTAGAATATTGCAGTTGTGAAAAATGCGACCGCGTACTTGAAAAAGTGAGGTCGTACTTGCTGATTTTCCATTAGAGGTTATTTTATGAGCGACGTAAAAGATATCGAAGCACGAGTAAAGAAAATTGTTGTTGAACAATTAGGGGTTAAAGAAGATGAAGTGCAAAATAAATCTTCTTTCATTGAAGATTTAGGCGCAGACTCTTTAGATACTGTTGAATTAGTCATGGCATTAGAAGAAGAGTTTGGCTGTGAAATTCCTGATACAGAAGCTGAATCTATTAAGACCGTCCAAGGCGCGATTGATTACATTAGCAAAGTAAGCTAATTCAATTTCTCCTATTTATTAAGCCACTAATATAAAAAAGCATTGATAGACTATTAATGCTTTTGGCGGGTCTTAGTTAAGCCGTTCTCCTATTCATCTATGCAGTTGTGTAATGCAGCTGCGTAGGTGACATTTCAGTTAGATTATCTATTCTTTTTTATTCCATTCATTTAGTTAAAAAAATAAAATAAAAAATACCCTTTAGGAAAGGACATTTCGTGAGCAAAAGACGCGTTGTTGTAACTGGTTTAGGCATTATCTCCCCCGTTGGTTTAACCGTAAATGACAGTTGGGCAGCGATTTTAGCGGGTAAAAGTGGTATTCGGCGCATTAGCCATTTTGATACAACTGGCTTTTCCTGCCAAATTGCGGGAACAATTGAAGGTTTTGACCCAACACATTATATTCCAGCTAAAGATGTCAAAAAAATGGATACTTTTATTCATTACGGCATCGCTGCCTCAATTCAAGCATTTGAAGATTCAGGCTTACAAGTCACAGAGGAAAACGCCGAGCGCATTGGCGTTGCCGTTGGTTCAGGCATTGGCGGTTTACCAGGTATAGAAAAAGGGCATTCTCATTATTTACAAACAAATGCCAAAAAGATTTCACCTTTTTTCGTTCCCAGTAACATTATCAATATGATTTCGGGCAATGTTTCCATTCATTACGGAATTAAAGGCCCTAACTACGCGATTGTGACCGCTTGTTCTACAGGCACGCATAACATTGGCGACGCAGCGCGCATGATTCAACATGATGATGTCGATGTCATGATTGCGGGCGGGGCAGAAATGGCATGTTCACCGATGGGAATGGGCGGTTTTGCAGCAGCGCGGGCGTTATCCAGCCGTAACGATGCACCTGAAGTTGCCAGTCGTCCATGGGATAAAGACCGCGACGGCTTCTTGTTAAGTGATGGTGCAGGGGTTTTAGTGCTTGAAGAATACGAACATGCTAAACGGCGCGGCGCGAAAATTTATGCAGAATTAGTCGGTTTCGGCATGAGTGGCGACGCTTATCACATGACTGCACCGTCTGAAGATGGTGACGGCGCACGCCGCTGTATGTTAAATGCTTTACGCAGTGCGAAATTAAATCCTGAGCAAGTGGATTATGTTAACGCTCACGGCACATCTACCCCCGCAGGCGATAAAGTGGAATGTTTAGCGGTAAAAAATGCCTTTGGTGCTCATGCTACAAAATTAGCGGTTAGCTCAACCAAATCCATGACAGGGCATTTACTCGGCGCGGCGGGCGGCGTAGAAGCCATTTTCACCGTGTTAGCCCTTCGCGACCAAGTTGCACCACCAACCATGAATTTATTTGAACTTGACCCTGCCTGTGCTGGTTTAAATTACGTTCCCAATCAACCGCAAAGCATGAAGATGGATATCGCCATTTCCAACTCTTTCGGCTTTGGTGGTACAAACGGCACATTAGTATTCAAACGTATTTAAC
>CAZKST010000086.1:0-10863 GCA_964555395.1 uncultured Thiotrichaceae bacterium
TTAAAATAATCTTTTTAAAATAATTTGAGCTATAATTTATTTAATTCCTTAAAGCAATAAGTAATATAGTTTTACTTCTTTTTTAAGAAAAAATGCGTTATAGCTCAAACAAATTTAATCACACCTAATTAAATTAACCATCTAATGCTTCCCACCGCTCATACGCCTGAGCTAATTCCGTTTCTAAGGCTTTAATGCGGTTTTGGACTTCAACTTGTTTATTTGCCGCTTGTTTATAGAAATCACTTTGACTAACTAACAATTGTAATTCCGTCAATTCTGCTTCATATTTCTCAATTTTCTTAGGTAATTCAGCTAATTCCCGCTGTTCTTTATTATTCAATTTCCGTTTTGCGGGGACTGGAATACTCACCTCATTAGTTTTTACAGCGGTAACAGGTGCACTATTTTTTGCGGAAGGCGCGGCTTTAGCCGTGGATATTTTACGTTGTCGCAACCAATCCTCATAACCTCCCACATATTCCAGCACGCGTCCATTGCCTTCAAAAGCAAACGTTGAAGTAACAACATTATCTAAAAAGCGACGGTCATGGCTAACTAACAATAATGTACCTGGATAATCCGTTAAAACCTCTTCCAACAACTCCAAAGACTCCACATCCAAATCATTGGTAGGCTCATCCATCACCAATACATTAGACGGACGTAAAAATAACCGCGCTAATAACAAACGGTTACGTTCTCCCCCCGATAAAGTTTTGACTGGTGAACGGGCACGGGCGGCGGGAAATAAAAAATCGCCCAAATAAGAAATAACATGCTTTTGTTGCCCGTTAAGCGTGACCATTTCGCGCCCTTGTCCAACCGCATCCGCCAACGTTTCATCTGGATTCAATTCTTCTCGCAACTGGTCAAAATACACTACATTCAATTGTGTACCATGTTTCACTGTCCCAGAATCAGGCTGAATATCGCCCAACAATAATTTTAACAGTGTCGATTTTCCCGCACCATTTGCCCCAATTAAACCAATTTTATCGCCGCGTAAAATCGTCGTAGAAAAGTTTTTAATAATAGATTTATCATTAAATTGCTTAGAAATGCTATCCACTTCAACAACAATTTTGCCTGATAAATCTGCTCCTGAAACAGCCAGTTTCATTGTGCCCATTTGCTCCCGCCGCGCCGCACGCTCCCGTCGCAATGCCTCCAAACGCCGCACCCGCCCCTCGTTCCGTGTCCGCCGTGCTTTAATACCTTGACGAATCCAAACTTCTTCTTGTGCTAAAAATTTATCAAATTTAGCATTTTGTACCTGTTCAGCTTCTAAATTGGCTTGTTTAACCTCAAGATAAGTATCATATCGATTAGGATAACTGGTCAGTTTTCCTCTATCCAACTCAATAATACGAGTCGCGATATGTTGCATAAATACACGGTCATGCGAAACAAATAACAATCCACCTTTAAATTCCAACAAAACCTCTTCAAGCCACTGAATTGCCTCAATATCTAAATGGTTAGTTGGTTCATCTAACAACAAAATTTCAGGCTCAGTGACCAAAATTTGCGCCAACGCCACCCGCCGCTTCCAACCGCCTGATAACTCTCCCATTAATTGTTCAGCAGGCAACTCCAATTTAGAAATCACTTTTTCAACTTTTTGTTCTAATGACCAACCGTCATGAGCCTCTAAATGATGTTGCACCTCCATCATTTTATTAAAAGCTTGTTCATCATCATGAACTTGGCTTAAACGTAAAGTTAAAGCGTGATATTCTTCAATCCATTGTCCTACCTCACCTAAACCAGCAGCCACTGCGTGAAAAACACTCATATTTGCATCAAATTCAGGCTCTTGAGTCAAATAAGCTACCCGACAACCGTCTTGTATCTCAACGCCGCCGTCATCTGCAAGTATCTGACGAGACACAATTTTCATTAAAGTGGATTTTCCTTCGCCATTACGCCCAATTAAACAAACACGTTCCCCCTTCTCTAGCGTAAAATACACTCCATCTAGCAAGGCAACATGCCCAAAAGCAATATGTAAATTTTGTAGGTTGACTAATGGCATAATAAATTCAAATCCTGAAATAACGTGGAAAACTTAAAGAAAAAATCGCTAAATAAGCAACTATTTCTTTAAAAAAGATAGTGAAAAATTTTTTAATATGATAGCATGTTTTTAGAAAAACTTTATGCAGAAAACACTACAAACCTCCATTGGAATTGAATCATTTCCTAACTTTTAAATACAGTTTAATTAAAGCAAGATGAATACTAAGGTTTTTAATCAGTTCAAAATGGACTGTAATTTGCTTACTATTATCACTAAACTGTATTTATAAAAATTCCTAAACATTACACTATCCGAACTCATAAATATCGACTACCTTTATAAAAAAATACATTTTCAATTTGTCCCGCTTTAAAAAAGATTTAATCTCACTTTTATGTCAAAACCAACAGATTTCCGTAAGAAACTATATTCTGCTTTTTTAGCAATTGTCCTTCTTATTTTGTTCGCCGTGTTGGTGGTCATGTACGTTTTTCAACAATTTGTTAGCAACTTAGAAGAAACCAGTGGTAAAACACTACCAACAGTTATTGGAATATTACGTTTATCAGAAAAAGCAGCATTATTAACAAATAGTGCAAATTTATTGACAACAGTAGAAAGTAATGAACAATTAGATGATGTTTATGCAAACTCTCAAAAATTATTAGCCGAACTAAATAGTAATCTTGATTTATTGAGTAGCTATATTAGCTCAGAAAAATTAGCTTCTATTAGTCAAAATAGCGAAGCTTTGCGAGATAATTTACAACAATTAAATATAATTACAGCGCAACGTTTATCAGTACGTCGTTACACTCAAGCATTAATAAAACAAGTTCTTGCACTTCAAGATCAATTAGTAGATAACGTTAACCCTATTTTATATGGCATTAATTCTTTAACAACTTTATTAGGTAAAAAAACCATTCGTCAACATAACGCAATTATTAAGAGACTGGTGGAGGAAAATTTACAACGTTTATTATTACTAACTGAATTGCAAGGAGTAACTCGTTGTTCACTAGGTGCGTTACTAGAAAGTCCATTAATGTTAGGAGTTTGTCAACAATGGTTTAGCGCAATTAAACCTTTATTTGATGAAAAAATTAATGAACCTTTATATAAAGATTTAGGAAATACTTTAGATATAATGCTTGCTCCAACATCTCCCTCTCTCTCATCAAATCAAAGTCGAGAGTTATTGGAAGGATTACAGCAAAAATTAAGCATTATTTTAAATACTGAAAAAAATTCTTTACAAGATTCCTATATAGAAACCAGTCTTTTATTACAAAATAGTATTACAGAATTATTAGAAACTTCTAGTCATGATTTAAATTACTCATTAGACTTAAAAGCTGAGGGTTATTTATCTTTAGGTTTATTAAATACGGCATTACATGCAAATCAATTAGAAACTTTACTACAATTAGAAGAGCGTTTTTTACTTTCTTTTCATAATTTTGAAAATGCAATTAGTGACTTTGAAAAAAGTCCATTGGTTACACGCAATCCTATTTTATATCAAAACATTAAAAATATTTTTGAAGACATTAAGATATTTAGAGACCCTGATAATGGTATTTTTGCTTTAAAACGCAAAGCATTAAATTTACGCAAATATTCAGGTGATTTATTAGTTCAAAATCGAGCAATTACTGCTCAAATTAGCAATTATATTTTAACAATTGATGGTTTGATTGAAGATACTCAAAAAGAATTAAATAATAATCGTCAAACCTTAAATAATACTAAAACAGCAACTGAATCGTTACTAATTATTGTATTTCTTATTGTTTTAATTACATCTATTCTGATTGCTTACTATATCATTTGGTTATTAGGTAAACATGAAAATGCTTTAAATAAAGCGCGTGAAAATGCTGAAAAAGCAAATCATGCTAAAAGTGCATTTCTTGCTAATATGAGCCATGAATTGAGAACGCCACTTAATGGTATTTTAGGCTATGCGCAAATTTTGCTTTATGATAATAAAACCTCAGAAAGCCATCGTGAAAGCTTAAGTATTATTCAAAAAAGTGGCGAATATTTATTGACTTTAATTAATGATGTTTTAGATTTATCTAAGATTGAAGCAGCCCATTTAGATTTACATCCCAATGTAATAGATTTTAATGAATTTTTAACAGGGATTAAGCAACTTTTTCAAATGCGGGCGTTACAAAAAAATATAGAATTTCGTTATGAAATTCTTTCACATCTTCCTGTTGGAATTTATGCAGATGAAAAACGTTTACGGCAAGTTTTAATTAATTTATTAGGCAACGCTGTTAAATTTACTAATATTGGACAAGTGACTTTTAAAATTGGTTATCATTACGATAAGATTCGGTTTCAAATTGAAGATACGGGGATTGGAATTCCTGCTGATAAATTACACACTATTTTTGAACCCTTTAAGCAAGTCAGTGAAGTCCGTTATCAAGCGGAAGGAACTGGTTTAGGTTTAGCCATTAGTCAAAAATTAGCGGCAATGATGGGCGGTGAGTTAAAAGTTAAAAGTGTATTTGGGCATGGTTCTATTTTTTGGATGGATTTAGATTTACCAACGGTTGAATTACCTAATCAACAATATTTACATCAAAAAATTGTAGGTTATGAAGGTGAAGCTAAAAAGATTTTGTATATTGATGATAAGAAAAATGATTTAACCATTTTAGCCCAACTTTTATCTCCTTTAGGGTTTGAAGTAACAACTGTTATTAATGGTTATGATGCCATTCAACAGATTGAAGAGTTAAAAGTAAAGCAACAGACTTTTGATTTAATTCTAGTTGATTTAGTTATGCCTTTATTTAATGGTTATGAAGTTGCTCAACAAATTAATAAATTAACTAAAGAAAAAACGCCGATTTTAGCGGTTTCTGCCAGTGTTTTTGAATATCACCAACAAGCTAGTCTAGCAGCGGGATGTCGGGATTTTATTGCTAAACCAATTCATTTAGAAAATTTATTATCTATTTTACAACATCATTTGCAATTAGTTTGGAAATATGAAGCAGATAATGATGAAATTATTAATCATGACATTACAACTTTGCATTTAGAACATGAGTGTATTGATATTTTATCCGAATTAGTTTCTTTAGGGGATATTAATGGAATTTTGGAATACACTGATAAACTTTCTCATGAAAAACCTCAATATCATAGCATTCTTAAACAAATTCAAAATTTAGCTAAAGCGTTTGAAGAAGAGCAATTAATTGCTTTATTAGAACGTTGTCGCTAATTGCTTCATTTTTTATGTCCATACATACCGATAATTCTCATTCAAAACCGCCCGAAACATTAGAAGGTTTAGTGGAACGTATTACGTTTCATCATCCTGATAATGGTTTTTGTGTTCTACGGGTCAAAGTTAAAGGACAGCGTGATTTATGTACTGTCATTGGCTTTGTTCATGCTATTAGTGTTGGTGAGCATTTAAAAGCAACGGGCAATTGGTTAATTGATAGTTCTTATGGTTTGCAATTTAAAGCAAGTTCTTTATGGACAATTGCGCCTAGCACTAAAGAAGGCATAGAGAAATATTTAGCTTCAGGCATGATTCGCGGAATTGGTGAACATTTTGCTAAAAAATTAGTGGAAGCGTTTGGTGAGAAAGTATTTGAGGTTATAGAAAATGATGCAAAACGTTTATTAGAATTAGAAGGCATTGGCCCTAAACGTTATGAGCAAGTGGTTAAATCTTTTGCTGAGCAAAAAGTAGTACGCGAAATCATGGTGTTTTTGCAATCGCATGGGGTTGGTACAGCCCGCTCTGTGCGTATTTACAAAACCTATGGTGAGCAAGCGATTGAAAAGGTAACAGAAAATCCTTATCGTTTAGCCTTAGATATTCATGGGATTGGGTTTAAAAGTGCGGATTTAATTGCGCAAAATATGGGAATTTCTTCGCAATCTTTATTGCGAGCGCAAGCGGGTGTACGGCATTGTTTACAAGAATTAGCTAATGAAGGACATTGTGCTTGTGAAAAGCAAATTTTAATTGAAAATACAGAGAAACTATTAGAAATTCCTGCGGCAATTATTGAAGAAGCTTTAAACAACGAAGTTAAAGTAGAAAATATTATTTGTGAGTCAATTTCACAAAAAAATTATTTTTATTTACCAAGTTTATATCGTGCTGAACAAGGTGTTGCTCAACATTTGCGGCGTTTATTATCCATTAAAATTTTACCTTGGGGCACAATTGAATTATTTAATGCCATTCGGTTTGTAGAACGTTTACATCAAGTTGAATTATCTGCTTCCCAAAAACAAGCTTTAGGCGTGGCTTTAGCCAATAAAGTGATTGTAATTACAGGCGGCGCGGGGGTGGGAAAAACGACGTTAGTCAAAAGCTTATTAGCGGTTTTTTCAAGTTTAGCAACGATGCAAGCAGTCACCATGATGCTATGCGCGCCCACGGGACGGGCGGCAAAACGGATGAGTGAAGCAACGGGATATGAAGCAAAAACAATTCACCGATTATTAGAATTTAGTGGTGAAATTGGGGGTTTTAAACGCAATGCAAATAATCCATTAGAAACCGATTTGCTCATTGTTGATGAAACATCAATGGTAGATATTGCTTTAATGAATCAATTATTGCGCGCTTTACCAGATAAAGCCGCTTTAATTTTAGTCGGTGACCAAAATCAATTGCCTTCTGTGGGGGCAGGAACGGTGTTTGCGGATATTATTAATTCTGCGATTTTACCTGTTGTGCATTTAACGGAAATTTTTAGACAAGCAAAAACTTCTCAAATCATTGTTAATGCGCATCGGATTAATCAAGGCTATATGCCAGAATTACCCGAAGTTTTAAAAAATACTGCGCCAAAAATACAAGAAACTCATGTGGATTATCAAAACAATAATTCTATCATTGAGAAAGTCAAAGTTAAGAAATTTGAATCTGATTTTTATGTGATTCCTGCTAATGATTCTGAAGATGTTTTTGCAAAGTTAATTCATGTAGTCACAGAAAGAATTCCTCAAAAATTTAATTTACATCCTATTCGCGATATTCAAATTTTAACCCCTATGCAACGCGGCAATTTAGGGGCGCGCACTTTAAATGCAATTTTGCAAGAAAAATTAAATGCGCATCCTAATGCAAGTATTAGTCGTTTTGGTTCTTCTTTTGCGGTAGGTGATAAAGTCATTCAAACTGTGAATAATTACCAAAAAGAATGTTTTAATGGTGATATTGGAATTATTAAAGAATTAGATTTAGAGTTGAATCGGTTAATGATTCAATTTGATGAACGTGATATTGTTTATGAAGCAGATGAATTAGACGAAGTTTCTTTAGCGTATGCAATCACAGTACATAAAGCCCAAGGCTCTGAATATCCTTGTGTTGTTATTCCCGTCGCAATGCAACATTTTATGTTGCTAGAAAGAAATTTGTTATATACTGCGGTGACTCGCGGACGTTCATTAGTGATTTTAATCGGTGAAAAGAAAGCCATTGGAATTGCCGTACATACACAACATGCAAATGAACGGGTAACACATTTAACGCATTGGTTAGTGAAATAATTTTCATCAAATTAACATATTAATCTGTTATGTTATTAGAATCGTTTTTAAATTTTATTTAGGATTTTTTTATGCAATTAATGTCTGATGAACAAAACATCAAACCTTTATCGGAAATTTTGCAGTCAGTCATTAAAACACTGCAAGAACATCAACTAATTTCTTTAAAAGAATTATTAGAAATGATTGGTGAGCATGGTTTGTTGATGTTATGTATTTTGCTTTGTTTGCCATTTTTATTACCTGTTTCTGTACCCGGTATTAGTACGGTGTTTGGACTGGTAATTATTTTAATTGGTGTGGGGATTATGTTAAATCGTTTGCCGCCCATTCCAGATAAATTATTGCATAAAACTTTCTCAGCAACACAATTAGCCGCAACTTTAGAAAAAGGTATGGGGTTAATCCAAAAAATTGAGAAAATGAGTTATCCGCGTTTAACAAAATTTACTGAAGGTATTAGCATGAACCGCTTTAATGGGTTTATGTTGATTTATGCGGGTGTGCTATTAATGTTTCCTTTAAGTTTTATTCCTTTTTCCAATACTTTACCCGGTTGGGGCATTATTTTATTGGCGGCAGGCATGTTACAACGTGATGGTTATTTAGTGTTAGGTGGATATGGATTTATTGTGGCGACTACTCTTTATTTTGGGGTTTTAGCGTGGTTGGCAGCGGCGGGAATTATGAGCTTGGTAGGATAGCTCGCGGAACGTCGCGGTGGAATACGCTATGCTATTCCACCCTACTTTTTTGAGTTAAACAACCGTAATTAAGCTGCTTTAACCGTTAGTTTTTTCAACATCCGTAAAATTTCTACATTGCCTGCAAAATCTAAGGCAGTAGAATCATCTTGATTTTTCAGGTTTATATCTGCACCGTGGGCAATTAAAGCATTTACAACTTCTGTTTTACTGGCAGAAGAAGCATACATTAAACAAGTCACACCTACAGCATTTTGATTGTTTAAATCAATCCCTGCTTTGACTAATGCGTCAATCATGGCAATATTATTTCTAAAACATGCAAACCATAAGCAATGATTGCCGTCGTTGTTGCGTTGATTGATATCCACGGTATTTAAAGCCAATAATTCCAGTGCAATATCTTGTTGTTCACGCAAAATGGCTTTGGCGAGCGCATTATTACCATGTTCATCCACTTTTGCCCAATTATCAGGGGAAAAACCATTGTCGTGTAACCATGTACGCGTTGTTGCTGAAAGGGTCGTCACTGTCAATTCCTTAAGTCAATAATTGAATATTTTATCTAAACTCAACGGGTTGCTATTATAACAACCGTTATTTGTTAGGAAAACGCATGTCAACAGAGTCATCGTTTAACGACGCACAGCAAGCACTTGCTCAAGTGCTTGAATATCATCAAATTACTAAACACTTTTATCATCAATATGCTGAAGGCCCTCAATTTTTAGATTGGGATGACCAACCCGACCCGTTTCGGCGTTTTAGCGGTGCACCGCTCATCCCCTTGCAACATTTTCCCGTTGCGAGCGAAGGCACAACCACGCAGACAAGTCCAAGTTCTCCAGCATATTCAAGTATTTTCTCTGCTGCGCTGCAAAGTGCGCATCCCGTGACGTTTTCTACAATTTCACAGTTATTATATGATAGTCTTGCACTTTCTGCTTGGAAACAAGCAGGCAATGCGAAATGGTCAGTACGGGTAAATCCGTCTAGTGGCAATTTACATCCTACTGAAAGTTATCTATTTTTACCCGCTATTGTAGGGATGAGTGAGCAAGCTGCAATTTATCATTATGCTGCACAAGCACATGGTTTAGAACAGCGCGCAATTTTGCCAGCGGCTTTATGGCAATTATTAGCAGAAAATTATCCCGCGCAGACTTTTTTCATGGGATTGTCTTCTATTCATTGGCGAGAAGCGTGGAAATATGGCACACGCGCCTTTCGCTATTGTCAGCATGATGTTGGGCACGCTTTAGCGGCGTTGACCCTCGCGGCGCGGGCGTTAGGTTGGCATTTGCAAGTGATTGAGCATTTTAGCAGTGATGAGTTAACCGCTTTATTTGGTTTAACGGGACTGAATCAAGGACGACAAGCGGAACATCCTGATTGTTTCATTGCGTTAACGCCGATTGCGTTGGAAACGATACCAGCGCGGACAGCGGATTTTGCGACGACTTTAGCTAATTTAGTCGCTACTTTGGAATGGCAAGGTGAGGCAAGTTTACCCAGTCAAGACTCACTGCGCTGGAAAGCCATTGAAAAAGTTGCTAAAGCAACGCATAAACCCGTAACGGCGATAACTTCAAAATCAGAAAACGCGCTTAATTCTATAGACTTCACAGAATCGCCGCCCGTCGCGTTCCGCCAAATCGTACGGCAACGGCGCAGTGCGATTGCGATGGATGGGCAAACAACACTTGAGCTTGAGCAATTTAGCAATATTATCAAGCAATTATTGCCGATTTATAATCCTATTTTTGCGACTTTACCTTATCCAGCCCATGTTGATTTATTGCTATTTGTGCATCGGGTGCAAGGTTTAACTTCTGGAATTTATTGCTTATTACGCACACCGAGCGCAGAGTTTAATCAGCATCCCTTGCCGCCGTTGATTCGCTCAGATTCACAATGGCAAGCTGTGCCTGAATTAGATTTGCCACTTTATCAATTAGTTGTGGGTGATGCGCGGCAATTGGCAAAACAGCTTTCTTGTCATCAATCGATTGCTTCAGATGGGTGTTTTAGCGTGGGCATGTTAGCCCAATTTAACGCGCCTTTGCAGCATTATGGCAGTTGGTTTTATCCGCGTTTATTCTGGGAAACGGGTATGATTGGGCAAATGTTGTATTTAGCCGCCGAAGCCAATGGCATTGCGGGCACGGGGATTGGGTGCTTTTTTGATGATGCCGTGCATGAGTTATTAGGATTTAAAGATAATAGCTACCAAAGTCTTTATCATTTTACGGTCGGCGGGCGAGTGAATGACAACCGTTTATTAACGTTAGCGGCTTATGAGCTGAGTTAAATTAATAAAAATGATTTATAGGTTGTAGGGTGGAATAGCGTAGCGTATTCCACCATGAAACGCCAAAAAGTATAAAAAATTAGTAAAAACAAAATGATGAGATACGGCTTGTGTTGTATTCCATCGTTCAGCTTTGTAGAATGAATTTGCTCAGCTTTGGCGGAATTTCACGGTGGAATACGCTACGCTATTCCACCCTACAAATACACTTAAATTTTTAATAAATACCCGTTTTTGCCATTGAGTATATTTATGATTCGCCTCGCAACTCG
>CAZKST010000087.1:0-6943 GCA_964555395.1 uncultured Thiotrichaceae bacterium
CCTATTCCACCCTACAATAATCATGAAAACAATTACAATTTCGCTAATAATTCCGCTTTTTTAGCGGAAAACTCAGCATCAGTAATAATGCCCTTGCGTTGCAACTCTGCTAAACGCTCAATATTTGAAAACACATCGCCTTGTGAACTTGTTTGTTGGATTTGCGGTGCGGGGGTGTTATCAACATATTGATTACTAGACACTGATACACTAGGTTGATTTAAAGTTTGACCAGAAATCAACGGCAAGCTAAACAGATTCACAGTTCCATATTGACTGGTAAACGTAATGGAACTGTCTCCACTTTGCTGCTGCCCAAAACCCCCAATTTGATGGTTTAAAGTGTTATACACCGAAACTTGTCCATTAACTTCTACTGCTAAACGACAACTTTGGGCAAAATAAGCATAACGCATATTATTTTGTGAACCGCTCGCGGTGGGATAACCTAACTCAGACGGATACCAAATACTCGCTTGAATAGATGACTGTGTATAAATGGCTGCGCCACTTGCCATATAACGAGATAAATCATCACATAATTGGCTAACACGATATTTAAGTGATTGGTTGAACATATCCCCAACCATCACCATTCCACCTTGCATCCATTGTCCACCGCCGCCCAACTCAGAATGATAAAATTGCGCCATTGTTCCATTGCCGTTATAAACTGCATCGAGTAAAGTGGCAACTGCATCGGTACTCACCCCATGTTGCTGGGCTAATTGCGCTACAAACTGTTGCGTTTGCGGCGTAAAATTTTGATAAGACATAAAAAATCCTTATTGCTAAGTGAAAGGGCAGTATAGATTCACAACGTAACGTTTAATTTGATACTACCTAAAAAAGTTGAATCAAGATGTTATCCTTGTCCAATACCTCGTTACGCTGGTTTGCGCTGTTCAGCGGTGTACTGCTGTGGCAATTTATCGCATTACAACTGGCAGACCCAATTTTCCCCCCACCCACCACCATTTTGCACAGCTTATGGCATCATAGCCTGCATGGACAATTGTTATTTCATCTGATGATGACATTAATGAGGGTCAGTGTTATTTTTGTGGTCGCGATGAGCATAGGCATTATGCTCGGCATGGTGATGGGGCACTATCCCCAAATTAACGCCCTGCTGGATGGTTTCCTGATTGCAACGCTCAACGTGCCCGCGTTGGTCATTATTATCTTATGCTACCTCTGGTTAGGATTAACGGAAATTGCAGCGATTACAGCGGTTGTTATCAACAAAATCCCAACGGTGACAATTACCATTCGCGAAGGCGCGCGCGCAATTGACCCTAAACTGCTAGAAGTCGCACGCGTTTTTAAAGTTTCATTTTCCCAAACTTTTTGGCGGGTTTATCTACCTCAATTGTATCCCTATTTGTTCGCCGCGTCGCGCTCGGGTCTCTCTTTAATCTGGAAAATCGTAT
Organism: uncultured Thiotrichaceae bacterium; assembly: GCA_964555395.1. Classification (GTDB taxonomy): domain Bacteria; phylum Pseudomonadota; class Gammaproteobacteria; order Beggiatoales; family Beggiatoaceae; genus CAZKST01. Next base: position 1,434 of record CAZKST010000087.1, read on the forward strand.
TAGTGGTTGAATTATTAGGGCGCAGCAATGGCGTAGGTTTTCAACTTAGTTTATTTTTTCAATTATTTGATATAACAAGTATTTTAGCTTATACCTTCGCTTTTATTTTCATTATTTTAGCCATAGAAAACTGGTTATTACGTCCTTTAGAATTACGTTTAAATCGTTGGCGACTTTAACTCATTAAGGTTACAAACCGTTGTTAACAGTAAAAATCCACAAAAAATATTATGGCGACCGCTTAGTATTAAACAATTTAGAATTTACCGCGAACACAGGTGAATTTGTCGCCATCGTCGCCCCTTCTGGCGCGGGTAAAAGCACCTTGCTCAATATTATTGCGGGATTAGATAAACGTTTCAGCGGAAAATTGCAATTTAATCAACAACCTTTACATCCTTTTTCTAAAGAAGTGCATTTAAGCTGCATGTTTCAAGAACCGCGCTTAATGCCATGGCTCTCCGTTTTAGAAAATTTATTACTGGTTACGTCGCAACGGGCACACGCTGAAAAATTACTACAAGCCGTTGGCTTACAAGAATATTTACATCATTATCCGCTACAACTTTCAGGCGGAATGCAACGCCGCGTCGCACTGGCGCGGGCATTTTGCATCCAACCGCATTTGCTTCTGATGGATGAACCATTTATTTCTTTAGATGCGCCCACCGCTGAAAAATTACAGCAAATACTCCTTGATTTATGGGAAAATCAACGCCCTACGGTCTTATTTGTCACGCATCATTTAGAGGAAGCATTAAAACTCGCTGACCGCATACTATTTTTATCTTTTGCCCCTGCGCAGATTATTCTATCACACCCCGTGACACTAAACCGCCCGCGTGCTATCAATGACGAAAATATTACTCAACTTAAACAAAAACTTATGCAACAATACCCCGCTTTATTAGCAGGTAAAATACTTTAATTTTTAACAGGAGCTTTTATGGAGAATTCTCCACAACAAACCACAATCCCCCGTCCGCCAAAAGAAAATCGTCCAACGATAGAAGTTATCTTTGAACAAATCTTTTGGAATACCCGTTATTTAGTGATGTTCGGTGTTTTTTCTAGTTTAGTTGCCGCGTTTATTTTATTTGCCATTGGCACATTAGACATGATAGGTGTCGTTAAATTAGTCTGGAATTACTATGTTTATCATGATACTACTGTAGATGTGCACGGCGTATTAATTGGCTCAATCATCGGTGCAGTGGATATTTTCTTGATTGCGGTGGTACTATTAATTTTTAGTTTTGGTTTATATGAACTGTTTATTTCTAAACTAGAACCTGCTGCTGAAAGTGAAATTTCTGGGATTTTACAAATTAAATCCTTAGATGCCCTAAAAGATAAAATTGCGCAAGTGATTGTGATGGCGTTAGTGGTAAAATATTTCCAATTAACCACCAGCATTAAATTTACCTCAGCGGTAGAAATGATTTATTTAGCAGGCTCTATTTTTGCGTTAGCCCTTGCTTTATATTTCCTACACAAATCTAAGCACTAAGCTTGTTAAAAAAACTACGCTGCATTTAACAGCGTAGTTGCTCTTAAACATCTTGTCAAAGTTTAACGACTAAGGAATTTCTTTTATGTTTATAAAAATCAGCATAATTTATATTTTATTTCCTACATTATTATCTTTACAAGATGTTTTACCCTCTTTAAAAATGCAAGCTAAAAAAAGCTATCCTATAGAACAAACATTACAAAGTTGTATTGCTAAAGATTTTGCTAATGACGCGCTTTTAAAATGTTATCAAACTGCTTATACAGAATGGGACAAAGAACTTAACCAATATTACAAAGAACTTAAGCAATTACTTAATAATAAACAACAGCGTATTTTAAAAAATGCTCAAAGAAACTGGATAAATTATCGCGATTCTGAATTCTCCATGTTAAGCACTATATATGGTTCTTTAAATGGCAATCAATGGCAATTGCTCATTATGGCAACCAAAGTAGAAATTGTGAAACAACGGGCGTTAGAATTACATGATTACATTCAAACTTTACGTTTTGATACCTTATCTGTAGATTGAAATTAAAGCATCTTAATTTGCAAAATAAATGATTTATTGCCAATATCTCTAAAGCGACAATTTACCCCAACAAACAAATCGCCATAAATTCCACTTAAACATTGCTGAAATAAATAGAATCCCCCCTATTTAAAGAGGCTTTCATTGTTCCTGTATAAAATTACATGATTAATTATTAAACAAGCGAACAAATGACTGTGAATATAAAGTTGTTTTATTAACTTTTTCCGCAACCGAAACACTTAGACTTTCACTTGAAAAAAACAAAGTAAATTTATACAGGCCTCATTGGATTGCTACGCTTACAAAAAGTGATGTTTTTAAATAACTATCCAGTTTTTCAACATTGAAAGAAATGGAGAGATTGATGGACTTATTAAAAAGAATTTTCTTAATTCTCTGCTTATTTTTTTATAGTTTTACTGCATTTTCCCAAAATAATCATTTAAATGATTATGATGCCTCCATGCCGCCACCGCTCAATCAACTGTCAGATTTTGGTGTTATTAGCAATGAAATGCTAGATGAAAAACAACAACAATTAGCCAATGACAGCACTTTAATTGATGACAGCAAACTTAAATTAAACCAAGCTGAAAAAAGCTTATCTACAGCTATTAACGATTTGTCAGTAAATGGCGTAGATGACAGTTTGCTAGAAAAAAGCAACTTAGAGCAAAAAACGGCACAATTAAATTTAGATAAACTCACTTTAGACTTAAACAATTTAGAAAGTAGTTTAAATGAGCAAAATCAAACTTTGATAAATCAACGAGCGCAATTTGAGCATTTTAAACATAATCCGCCTAAAGAAGATGCGGCATTAGTAGATTTCAATAATAAACTAACAGAATTTAAGAGAAATTTAAGTATTCGTGAAACCTCCATTGGTTTAGATGAATTACGCCGTGACAATCTTAAAAAGTTGATTGAATTAGCAGATAGATATTTAACGGTAAAAAACCATTGGTTAGATGCCGTCAATAATGCTTACAAAACACAACAACGCCAAATTTTAGAGCAACGTATTCAACAAGAACGGCAAAATTATTTAAATAAAGCGAATGAATTGCGTAAGCAATTGCTTACTTTAGGCAATACTGGCTCACAATCTTCACAACGTTTTTGGGTTGAAGCGCAAATTCAAGATGCAGAATCACGAGCGCAATATGTTGCAAATGAGCGTAAATTAACTTATTACAAAGAACAGATTGAGCAAATTACCGTTACGTTGAAACAATCGCCACAACAGTTAAATCGTGATAATGCTGAAACAGTTCATCAAACTTTTTCAGAAATTACACAATTAAAATTAACTTTAGATGGGCAATTAAACTTAATTGAACAACAGCTTAAAATTCTGGATTCACAAACGCAGACTTTAAGTGCAGATAAGCGTTATGCTAAACAAAGTCGTGATATTTTCTCTCAATTAAAAGAGGATTTAGCTAAACAATTAGATACAGCGACGCGTTTAATTGAAGATAATGCTTCATTACCTTCTGAAGTAGAGCGTATTTATCAGAATAATTTCTATAAAAAATTATTAGAACGGCGACAATTACCTGATGATTTAACAGGTTGGCAATTGTTATGGAATGATATTGCTTCAACGCCTTCTATGTTTTTTAAACAAGAAAAAGTGATATTACAAGGCGTAATCAATTCTTTACAGCAATTATCTGTTCAATATTGGATATTATTAAGTTTATCGGTGGTGTTATTAGCAGGATTGGTTATCTTTTTAAGAAATAAAATTAATACTTTAATTGCACATCTTAATCAAAAAGAAAATAAAACCTTTTCTATGCAGAGTGCAATTTTAAGTTTACGTTTATTAGAAGAAAATTTAGTCATTACTGCGTTAGTTGGTTTTTTATTATTGGTATTTTGGGTAGCGAACCCACCTTTTTCTACTTTATTGGTTGGAATGGTATTTGGTGCTTTCTTAATTAGCCAAAAAGCTTTAATGGATTTAAACCATTTTTTATTAGTGGTTGAACACGAAAATTATAAAGGTTTAGTAGAAGATGTTTCTCTCGTTCAGCGATTAAAGTTATATAAACAATTGCGCTGGATGTTGTTGGTTTTTGGGATTATTGTTTTAATCACTGTATTAGCCCATATTTTAATGATTCGCCGTGAAGTTATTGAAATTATTGATACTGTTTTTATGGTGACTTTATCATTGACAATGTTTCCTTTAATGCGTATTCGTAATATTACTTTACAGTTGCTCACAAAAGAGTTAAGCAATTATTGGATGTTAGTATTACGAATTACTACATTAATGTTTCCTTTTGCAATGTTAGTTGTTGCTTTGTTAGGCGTAATTGGCTATCTCAATTTAGGTTGGTATATTGCGTGGCATTTAGTTTTATTTATTGCCGTGTTTACTTTATGGTTAATTTTGCGCGGTGTTTTAAATGATATTGTCACACTTTCAAAACGTCTGGCAATGCGACATAGTGGTTATGGTTTATTATGGACGCAAGATATTATTCCTTTAGTTGAGAAATTAGCAGGAATTGCATTAGCAATTTCTTCAATTGTTTTATTATTCTGGCTTAATCGTTGGTTAGATGATGAAACAGTAATGAGTTTCTTTAAAACTTTCTTTGATTATACTTTATTTACACTTGCCGATTCGCCTATTAGTGTAGGGAATGTGATTTTATCTTTTATCACGATTTGGATGGTGTTTTGGTTTAGTGGTTGGGTTAAACGGGTTACTTATCGTTGGATTTATACCAACATTGTTGATTTAGGGGTAAGAAATAGTTTATCGGTCTTTACGCAATATGTTGTATTGTTAATTGGTTTATTAGTTACTTTGAAAGTCATCGGCATTAATTTAACGACGTTAACTGTTTTGCTCGGTGGTTTAGGGGTTGGAATTGGTTTTGGCTTACAAAATATTGCAAATAATTTTGTCAGTGGTTTATTGTTATTAATTGAACGTCCTTTAAGAACGGGCGATATTGTTAATATTGGAAAAACTTTTGAGGGAACCGTTACCCATATTGGAATGCGTTCTGTAACAGTGCAAACGTGGGATAAGCAAGATGTAATTGTGCCCAATTCAGAATTGATTACAAATGCTTTTACTAATTGGACTCATACTGACCGCATTGTACGAATTACTGTGTACACACAAGTTAGTTATGACAATGACCCACATCAGGCGCGTCAATTAATTTTAGATTTGCTTAAAGCGCATCCTGAAGTTGTTAAAGAACCTGCGCCATTAGTCAATTTATGGGAATTTGCAGATTCTGCGTTTAATTTGCGTATAGATTTTTTTGTGGATTTAACCCATTCCAGCACGTTAAAAATGCGCGGAGCGATTTTATTGGCAATTTGGGATTGTTTTAAAGAAGCAGATATTAAAATTCCTTATCCACAACGTGAGGTCTATGTGCGTCAGTCGCCTGAAAATAAAGAGGATGATGATGCGCCCGC
>CAZKST010000087.1:7043-10855 GCA_964555395.1 uncultured Thiotrichaceae bacterium
GCAAATTGACTGCGCGGCACAATGTTTAAATTCACTTCAACCGCTAAACGTTTATTGCTCAAATCTAACTCTGTGAGCAATTGCATGATAGATAAAGGATTTTCTGGAAGCGGATGCGCTTCACCATTCACAAATACAGCATTACTTTGATTCATAACCTTTCCATTCACAAGCAAAAACTAAGATTTTTGTTCGCGCCATGCCAATACACGCTCATCGCCAAAACGACAAGCTTCATTTTCAGTCGGGCGATTCGCTTCATAACGTTGCATTTCTAAACCCAATGGACTTAACGCATCCGCTTCGGTCAAAGGCTGCTGACGAGGTTCAATTTGAATGCCCCATCGCTCAAATTCCGCTAAAGCCAGCGCAATACAAGGTTCAATTTGTGTTTTAACAACAGCCGTTAAACTACCGCCATAATCTTCTAAAACAGCAGGTTGCACGCCAATTAATACTAATTCTTTGGGGTAACGATTAGTTAATTGCGCCGCCGCTAATACTTCTTGGAAACCAGTTTGATGCAAACTCATTTTTTTGACTCCCATAAAGTGTGGCACTTCATTATCGCGTACAACTTTAATCGTGCCAGCGGGCAAAGCATAGTCAATCGCATCAAAAATTAACACGCGGTCAGCCGCTTGCAAATATTGCAATAAATAGAGTCCTTGCGTTCCGCCGTCTAATAATTGAACATTTTCAGGAAATTGATAGCGTTGGTGTAAAATTTCTACCATCCGCACACCGAATCCTTCATCTGCCCATAATAAATTACCAATACCTAAAATTAAATGTTGCATATTTTTGATTAACAAGGGTTTTTAAATTTTAAAGAATGTTCTAATGCTGCATCAATAGATTTTAAAAATTGTTTGATATTTAACGGTTTTACAATATAAGTAAAAAAGCCTGCTTGTTGGCTTTGTTCTGAATTATTTGTGTTATCTACAGCAGTTAATGCTAAGACGGGAATATTTTTAGTTTTTTCATTGCATTGCAGTTGTGATAATACTTCATAGCCATTCATACCGGGTAAATTAATATCTAGTAAAATGACATCGGGTGAGTGCATGATAGCTAATTCTAAGCCTAATTCCCCTGTTTGGGCGGACATCAGGGCAATATCTGGACGGGATTTTAAAATTTGTGCAACAAGGCTGACATTAGTTCGGCTGTCTTCAATGTACAATAAAATGAATTTGCGCATGTCTGTTGACAAAGTTTGTGTTTCGGCAATTTCGCCCGTAGGGAGTTCAATCCAAAAACGACTCCCCACATTGATTTTGCTTTCTACATCAATGCGTCCGTCCATGACTTCTAATAGCAGTTTAGTAATGGTTAAACCAATTCCTGTCCCTTCAATTAAATTAACCCCTGTAAAACGGGTAAAGGGTTCAAATACTTTTTCTTTTTGCGCTTCTGTTAGACCTACGCCCGTATCAATCACCGAAAGATGTACATATTCAACGGTTGGTTTTTCTATTTTGATAGTTAAAGAACCCTTTTCTCGATTATATTTCACGCCATTCGAAAGCAAATTAATAATAACTTGTTTTAGCCGTCCTCTATCCATTAAAACATAATGGGGGGCTAGTACGGCGGATTCATTTTTAACGGTGATTTGTTTTTTCTCTGCTAAAGGTAAAATTAAACTAATACATTCTTTAACTAACTCAATTAATTCTACTCGTTCAATATTCACTTCTAATTTATTTGCTTCAATACGGGTTAAATCCAAAACTTTATTAATCAATTCTAATAAATGCCAGCCTGCTTTTAAAATGTTTTCTACATATTGTTTCATATCAACGGCATAATTTTCATCTAACTCATCAATAGGAATATTTAAATCTTCTTTTAGAATTTCACTATATCCTAAAATAGCATTCATAGGCGTGCGCAATTCATGACTCATGCTAGATAAAAATTGTGATTTGGCGCGGCTGGCGCGTTCGGCATTGTCTTTTGCAGCTAATAAATCTTGTTCTGTTTTCTTAAAGAAACCTACATCATTGAAAATAACAACAATACCTTTAAGGGTTTGATTATCCACAATAGGATTAAAACTAACACTGACATATAAAGCTGGATTCATGGTTAATAACCGTGCATTGGGGTCATATAATGCTTTACCGCTATTAATCACTTGAATAATTTCTTTATTTTCTATAACAAGATTGTGGTCTTCTAATTTATGAATTTCGAATTGCGCTAACAAAGTATTAAAATGTTCGATAGTTATTTTTAAAGCATTTTTAGCATATTGATTAATAAAATAAGTATGTCCATCCGGATTAAAAATACAAATTCCTTCTTTTAAAGCATTAAACAAAGCAATAGCAGATAAAGAATCTCCTTGCTCATTGCTTAATACATTTGAAATAGCAGCAGTAGTCGATTGTTCTGAAGCAAGTCTTAAAGATTGTAAGGCTTGTTCATTTTGAAGGCGTTCAGCATCTGCGTTAATATAGAATTTCTCAATCCGCAACAGAAAGGCTTGCCAGCTTTTAGTATCAGCAGGTAAGGTATCAAGGTTAAAACCAGCAAGGCGCAATTGACGTTCTAATAATGGGTGCATAACTGAATTGGGTATGGATAAAATTGGTGCATGGTAAATAACAAGGATTTGGTAGCAAATGACGGCTATACGATTTATATGCTTCAATCCTCCACATTTACATTGGTTCAAGCAACTATTTATTTTTGTTGTAATGTTATAAGGTGGTTTTTATCCATCATAATAGAACCACCTTTCGCGAAATTCAAATGCTTAGCGATACTATTTTTTAAATACGGATTAATATGCTACATTTGTCCATAGTTTAATTAGGCGTTGAAGTTAAATCTACGTTTATTTTATCAGGACGGGTAATGCGCAGTTGTAAGCTGCTTAAATCAATCTCTACTTGTTGTTGTTCGCTCAATTTTTGTACGGCTTGCGATAGCGCGTTTAGTTGTGCATCGACAATTTGCAAATCGTCCAACATATAAGTAATGGCATGTTGTACGGGGTCTATCTCGCATAAATCTTGCGGCATTCCATAAGAATCAAAGATTTTTTGATTAATCGCTGATTGACAACTTTTGTGATAGTCTTCATTGATTTTGACAATCTTAGCAGGAATTCCGACCACTGTCGCACCCGCAGGCACAGATTTGGTAACTACCGCATTTGAACCAACGCGCACGCCTTCAGCTAATTCAATTGGCCCTAAAATTTTTGCTCCCGCACCAATTACCACATCATTGGCTAATGTGGGGTGACGTTTACCTTGTTGCCACGTTGTGCCGCCGAGGGTAACGCCATGATATAGCGTGCAATCATCGCCAATTTCGGCAGTTTCACCAATCACAACGCCCATGCCGTGGTCAATAAAAAAACGTTGTCCAATTTTCGCGCCTGGATGAATTTCAATTCCCGTTAACCAACGGGCAAAACCTGCCAACATTCGCGCCAGTAATTTCCATTCTGCTTTCCATAAACGATGGCTAACACGGTGAATCAAAACCGCATGAACCCCTGGATACGTTAATAGAATTTCGAGACTAGAACGTGCAGCGGGATCACGGGCAAATACACATTCTATGGTCTCTTTAATGTGTTTAAACATCGAATATTGTCCTATAAATATATTTTTTGAGTAAGCATGTCAAATCAACAGGATTTTTAATACTGTTGCGCTGTCTAAAATAGTTGACTGCATTACTCTAAATTATAGAGTAGCACCTGTGATGAAAAATAAAATTAGTGTAATATTTTATTATTAAATCTTACTGAAGGGAAAGCCATTGCAGCGGATAAATCGCGGTTG
>CAZKST010000088.1:0-10842 GCA_964555395.1 uncultured Thiotrichaceae bacterium
AATGATTAGTCTTAAAACTAACAGAATTTAAAAAACCTGCCCTATTTGTTTAAAAACTAATCATCAAAGTTCAAAGCAATAGACTTACATATTCTCTAAAATTGCTTTTGTTACATCCCCTAATTCCGCTTTAATTTTTAAAATCGGCGCAGAACACTGTTTAATTGCCGTGTCAGGGTCTTTTAAGCCGTGTCCCGTTAATGTACACACAATGCAACTGCCTTCAGGAATTTTACCTGATTTAATATCCCGCATTGCCCCTGCTAATGAAGTCGCCGACGCAGGTTCACAAAACACCCCTTCTTTTTCCGCTAACATTTTTTGCGCAACTAAAATTTCTTCATCAGTACACTCATCAAACCAGCCTTCTGATTCTTTTTGCACTGACCATGCTTGTTTCCAACTTTGTGGATGACCAATGCGAATCGCGGTTGCAATCGTTTCAGGATTATCCACCATCGCCCCGCGCATAAATGGCGCAGACCCTGCGGCTTGATAACCCACCATTTTCGGACGGCTTGTTGTCACCGCACCCGCAAAACGGCAATGCTCACCCGCACAAAACGCGCAAGCTTCAGTGACATGTGCATTATTTGAGCAAGAATATTCACAATAACCAATCCAATGCGCAGTAATATTGCCCGCATTGCCCACGGGTAAACAGTGATAATCGGGCGCACGTCCTAATTCTTCAATAATTTCATACGCCGCTGTTTTTTGCCCTTGCAAACGGAAAGGATTGATAGAATTAACAATTGTAACAGGAGCTTGATCAGCAACATCTTTGACCAATTGCATCCCCACATCAAAGTTACCTTCGATTTGTAAAATCACAGAGCCATACATAACCGCTTGCGCTAATTTGCCCTGCGCAATTTTTCCCTCTGGAATAATCACAAATGCCGTAATTCCCGCCCGTGCCGCATACGCTGCTGCTGCCGCCGACGTGTTACCCGTAGAAGCGCAAATAATCGCCTTACTCCCTGCTTCCACTGCTTTAGTCACTGCCATGGTCATCCCACGGTCTTTAAAAGAACCTGTCGGATTTAAACCTTCATATTTCACATAAATATCAACGTCTTTTTTTAACAAATTAGGGATATTATGCAAACGAATTAATGGCGTATTGCCTTCGCCTAAACTAATAATGCGCGTATCATCATGCACAGGTAAACGGTCACGATAACGATTGATTAAACCCGTATAACGGCTACGAAAAGTCATGGTATTATTAACCTCATGGTTTTTATAAAGTAATGCACTAAAATAATCTTAATTTGAATACGAAAGGCGAAAAGCGCACGCTTCTTATTCTTAAAACGCCGATTAACCCTCGATATTCTTAAAAATAACGATAAATTGCAACGTCTTTGCAAGAGAACCTCCCCGCCTCCACCGTCTGAAAGGATTTTTGCATTATGAGTTCAACGCCCACCAGCCCGCTCGACTCAGTAAATAGCCGTCAAGCGTTATATGACCGCATCCGCGAATCATCAAAAGACAGCGTCATTTTAGAAGAAATGTTACGTTTAGGCTTTTGGAATCCAGCAGAACCGCTACCCCAAGACCCACCTGAAGAAGTGCAACGTCGCTCTGAAATTGAGAAATCGCTCAATGCTTTATATACAGAGCGTAGCCGTTTACACAACATGAAAGCAATGTTGAAAGAATGGCGCAAACGCAAATTAGCAGAATCGCGGCAAAAACAATTAGAGACTAAACAACGGCTTGAACAACAACGCCTACAACGGCGGGCAGCATGGCAACAGCGCAAACAAAGCGAAGTGGTTTTTTTAGGTGAACAAGTTTCAGCGGGTTTAAACCATCAAGAAAGTCAAAGCGAACAACTCGCTAAATTTAATTTGCCAGTGTGTCATACGCCTTTACAACTTGCTGAATTAATTGCAAAACAAATAAAGGATTTTGATTTAAAACAACTCCGTTTTTTAACTTTTCAGCGAGAAGTGTCGACAGTTTCACATTATCAACGGTTTCAATTAGTGAAAAAAAGCGGCGGTTTGCGGACAATTTCCGCGCCGATGCCACGTTTAAAAGCTGTGCAACATTGGATTTTACACAACATTTTGAATGTTTTACCGTTGCACGATGCCGCGCATGGTTTTAGAAGTCAACGTTCGATTGTCAGCAATGCCCAACCGCATGTTAAACAAGCAATTGTTTTAAATTTAGATTTAAAGGATTTTTTCCCAACCGTTAGTTATCGGCGCGTAAAAGGCGTATTTCAACAACTGGGCTATTCGGAAGCAGTTGCAACGCATTTGGCGTTATTATGCACGGTGGCTGAGACCGAAGAAGTGCATTTAGACGGCGAACGCTATTTTGTGGAAATGGGGCAGCGTGTATTAGCGCAAGGTGCGCCGACCAGTCCCGCCTTGACTAATTTTTTATGTCGCCGTTTAGACAGTCGTTTAGCGGGTTTGGCGCGCAAATTGGGGTTTAATTACAGCCGTTATGCCGATGATTTAACATTTTCTGGCACGACAGAAGCGAAGAAAAAAGTGAATTTATTGCTGCGCCAAATTCATTTTGTCGTTGCGGAAGAAGGTTTTAACGTTCATCCAGATAAAACCCGCGTGATGCACAGCGGACGGCGGCAAGAAGTCACGGGTTTAGTCGTCAATGAAAAACCTGCGGTATCTCGCGAGCAACGCCGCGAATTGCGGGCAGTGCTATTTCATTTAGTGAAAGACGGCGTGACGGGGAAAGCATGGAAAGGGTTCACAGGCGACGCGCTGTTACATCATGTTTCTGGCATGATTAATTTTATTGCCATGGTCAATCCGCAAGAAGGCGAGAAATTGCGCGGTGAATTTGCGAAAATTAAGAAATAGTTTTTTGTTTTTATTTAAAGCAAGTGTAAAGGATTATGCTTGCTTTTTTATTTAATTCTAAGGAAATTAAAAATGATTCGTCGCTTACATATTCAAAATTATAAATCGCTATTTGATGTTTCTTTAGAAGTAGGACGTTTTAATCTTTTTATTGGTGAAAATGGTAGTGGTAAAAGTAATTTATTAGAAGCAATGACATTTGCAGCAGCTTCTGCGGCTAATAAATTGGATAATGAATTTTTAAATTCACGCGGAATTAGAGTGACAGAACCTAAGTTAATGCGTTCTGCATTTGAAGAAAAAAATCTTAATGATGAGATTAGAATTTCATTTAATTTTGAAAACTCATCTACCTCATATATTTTAAATAATAAAAACTCAGTATATTCTAAATGGTTTAGAATTATAGAGGTTTCTCTTACTCTGGCTGTTCAAAGTGGTATTGAAATTTCATTAGATGAACAACTGAAACTAGAAGAGAAAAGGATATTAGATGAAAAACGTCGAGAAGAAATTATTAAAAATGAAATATTATTAAAAGATTTTGTTATCTTCTCACCAGAAAACTCAGCGTTAAGAAATTTTAGCAAAGAAGGACAAATTGAGCCTTTAGGAATTAATGGCGAAGGTTTATTAAAATTACTCAAAGTAACACAAGCTGAATCACCTGAATTAATAGAAGAAATTGACAGTTGTTTACAATTATTTGGGTGGTATGAAAAAATGGAAATTCCCACTGATTTATATTCAGAGGAAAAAATAACAATTATTGACCGTTATTTAAAAATTGCTTTTGACCAACGTAGTGCAAACGAAGGATTTTTATTTATCTTGTTTTATATTACATTAATGGTTTCTCAATATACGCCCAAAATATTTGCCATTGATAATATTGATACTTCTCTTAATCCAAAATTATGTACACGTCTGATTATTGAATTAACCCGTTTAGCCGAAAAATACGATAAACAAGTTTTTATCACAACGCATAATCCTGCAATTTTAGATGGGATTGATTTAAATGATGATGAACAACGTTTATTTGTCGTTTCTCGTAATAGACAAGGACACACGCGCTTTAAACGCATTGAAGCTAAAGATAAACCACTTTCTTCAACTGATGAAGCGTTAAAATTATCCGAAGCTTTTTTGCGCGGCTATTTGGGCGGATTACCTAAAGGATTTTAAGGATGGTTTTATTTGGTTTAGCCGCTGAAGGGATTACTGACCAAGTCACGCTTGAAAATATTTTATGTGGTTATTTTGAAAATCCAGATTTAGAAGATGAGATAAAATATTTACAACCGCCTTTTGATAAAACAGATGAAAAAAAGAATAAAGCAGGCGGTTGGGGAAAACTTAAAAAATATCTTGCTCATCAACGTTTTCATGATGATGTTTTAAACTGTAAATATATTATAATTCAAATTGATTCTGATATTTCTCCAGAAATGGGCATTCCTCATCAAAATGAAAATAGTGAAATTGATATACGATTATTAATTGAAGAAATTATTAAGCATTTGATTAGCGTTATAGAAACAGCTAAAAGTAATTTTTATCTACAAAATGCTGAAAAAATTATTTTTGCAGTTAGTGTGCATTCTTTAGAATGTTGGCTATTTGCACATTATAATAATTCAAATGAACTTTGTATTCATGATTGTAAAAAAGAATTAAAAATACGCTTTCCATATCTTGATAAAACAAGGGAAAAATATGACAAAGCCAGTGCAATCTATCTTGATAAAATAAATATTGAAAATGCAATTAAGAAAGATGTAAGTTTTGCTGTTTTTATTCAAAGAATCAGTATGATAAAACTGGATAAGCATAATTCACAATGAGCTTAATTAATCAACGAATATTAAAAAAATTATTACACGCTACTGAAATTCCAGCGGCGCATTTGGCTATTTTAAGTGCATGGCGTGATAGTATTTTTGATAAAACAATTTATAAACAAAATGAAACTTCTTTAGATGCGCATTTCATTCAAAAGTTTTTAATTGAAATTTTAGAATATCAAGATTTTGGTAAAAATCGGACGTTGTGGAAAAATAAAGCCATTAATCGCGGAAATGTCGATGTTGCTTTGGGTGATTTTAAAGAAGAACAGGAAAAGATTTTTGCTGTTTTTGAGTTGAAAGGTGCAAAAAATCGAGATTTAGATAATGCTTTAGGACGAGAGAAAAGTCCTGTACAGCAGGCTTGGGAATATGCTAATGAAGCAGCAGGGACGCAGTGGGTATTAGTCAGTAATTATTTGGAAATTCGTTTGTATGCAGTGGGATATGGACGTAAGCATTATGAGCGTTGGGATTTAAGCAAATTAACTGAGCCTTTGGAATATGCGCGTTTGCAATTGTTGCTGAATGCTAAACAATTATTGACTGGGGCAAGTGTTGAAATTTTAAAGCGCAGTGAGCAAGCTGAAAAAGAAATTACTCAGCAGCTTTATGCAGATTATAAAGCATTACGCACGCATTTATTAAAAAATTTAACTGTTGATAATCCTCAAATTGCTTTTGTTGATTTAATTCGTTTTTCACAAAAAATTTTAGACCGTGTTTTATTTATTGCTTTTGCTGAAGATAGAGGTTTATTGCCGCATCGGATTTTAGCGCGGGTTTGTGAAGTGCAAAATCCTTTTAATCCGCAACCCCTTTGGAATAATTTTAAGGGTTTGTTTTGTGCAATTAATGAAGGAAATATTTCTTTAAATATTGCTGCTTATAATGGTGGTTTGTTTAAATTAGATGTTGCTTTAGATAGTTTAGTTGTACGCGATGAAGTGTGTTTGTCATTTAAAAAGTTAGGGGATTATGATTTTGATAGTGAAGTAAGCGTCACGGTTTTAGGACATATTTTTGAGCAATCTATTAGCGATTTAGAGGAATTGCAAGCAGAAGCGCGGGGAGAAATATGGAAAGGTGTTTCTAAACGTAATCGTGATGGTATTTTTTATACGCCGCCTTATATTACACGTTATATTGTTGAGCAGGCTGTTGGTCAGTGGTTAGTTGACCGTAAAGTAGAAATTGGTTTTTCTGATTTGCCTGTTTTAAGTGAAGAGGATTATGCGTCTATTAAAAGAATTTTGCGAGGAAAGCGTAAAGGAACGCTTGAGTATAATGCAAATGTTGCTTTGCATATTCAAGCATGGGAGCGTTATAAAGCGGTTTTGTCGACGATAAAAGTGCTTGACCCAGCGTGTGGGTCTGGGGCGTTTTTAAATGAGGTGTTTGATTATTTGTATCAGGAAGGACAAATTATTAATGAGCGTTTGACGGTTTTAAATGGGGGACAGGCGCATTTGTTTCGTTGGGATACGCATATTTTAGCAAATAATTTGTATGGGGTGGATATTAATTATGAGTCGGTAGAAATCACGAAGTTGTCGTTATGGTTAAAGACGGCAAATAAGCAAGAGAAATTGACGTATTTAGAGGATAATATTAAATGCGGTGATAGTTTAATTGAGGATGTTAATATTGCGGGTGAAAATGCGTTTGTTTGGTCGCAACAATTTTCTAGCATTATGCAAGCGGGGGGATTTGATGTTATTGTAGGAAATCCGCCGTATGTTCCTTTAGAAAATATGTCAAAATCAGTTAAGGATTTTATTAAAGAATCTTATCCTATTTTGAGTCGTAAATTTGATTTATCCGTTGTATTTATTTTAAAAGGAATGCAATTATTAAATCGTCGAGGCTATTTATCTTATATTTCTTCTGTAACATGGCAAACAGGGGAAAATTATAAAGGTTTAAGACAATTCTTAATTGAGCAATATGGTTTATTAAAATTAGTCAATTTACCTTTTAATACTTTTTCTGATGCTTATGTTGATACAGGTATTTATTCTTTTACAAAACAGCGTTTAACTGAATATCAAGTTTTTTGTTTTGATAAAAAAGAAAAATCGCCTTGTTTAGAAAATTTAAATTATCAAAATTTATCAATATCAGAGATTAAAGCACCTGATTATAAAATTATTTTGGATAAAAAAAGTTATTCAATTTTGACGAAAATTAAAAGCAATCCTGCAATTGTTAAATTAGGAGAAATTAGCAAATCGACGCAAGGTTTGGCTAAAAGTGCTTATCCTATTTCTAGTTTTAATACTGCTGAGTATTCATTTCCTTTTTTTGAAAATGGCGTGATTAATCGCTATCAATTTGTAGTTAATGAAGTGAGTTATACGCATTTTGCAGAAAAAACCAGTTTACCAGTGTATTATGAAGCTGTTGAAAAGATTTTGATTAAAAGAATTATTAATCGTCAAAATAGATTGGTTGTAAGTTTTACACAACAAAAAATTGTTTTTACTAAAGATATAAATCCTTTTATTATTACGCATTCAGAGTTTTTAACAAAATATGTTTTGTGTTTATTAGCTAGTCAATTATTTTCTTATTTATATCTTACAAATTCTTCTATTGCTATAAAAGATGATTTTAGACAAACAACCTTAGGAGAGTTAAGAGAGTTACCCATTTTTATTGCTTCACTTGAGCAACAACAGATATTTGTTAAACAAGCTGATTTGTTAATAGAAAAGCATTTTTGTTTTTATCAGCATACGCGCCATTTTTTAAACTTTATGCAAGCTGATTTAAAACTTGAAAAAATAGGTAAAAAATTAGAAACTTGGTACAAGTTAGAATTTTCTGCCTTTTTAAAAGAATTAGAAAAAGCAAAAGTTAAATTGACTTTAGCACAAAAAGCGGAATGGATGACTTATTTTAATGCGCAAAAGCAAGGTGCTGTAGCATTACAAATGGAAATAATGCAAATAGATAAAACAATTGACCAAATGGTCTATAAACTTTATGACTTAACACCATCGGAAATTGAGTTGATTGAGGAGTTTGAAAGATGATTTTAAAACGAAATATGGTTGATGATTATGTAAATACGCTGGCGGATTTATATATCTACATTGCAAAAAAAGAAAAACTACTTGACAATATTGAGCAACTTCATGATTTATCAACGGATGAAGATGATTCACTACCATTAGTCAAGTTGCGCGATAGTTTATTTAAAAATCTCGATGGAAATATAGATAGTTTTATTAAAGAACATGAAGGTGCTCTTTCTGAAAAACAAATACAGCTTGTTTCTTCATGGAAATATGCGGTATATGATTACTTTTATGTTGAGCGTCATCTGCAAAATTGTTCTATTCTTATTTCTTCTAAACATAAAAAAGTTTATTCAGTGGTAGGAATAAGTAATGATTTTTATGATTTCTTTCACCCTGAAACATTGCCGCGCTCTGTGCGAACTGTTTTACTGCCTTGTAATGACCAAATTTCTTTTGATGGTTTCCTTGAAAAGATAAATATTGACTTTGGTCGTAATATCCAAAGTGAGTTAAAAGACATTTTTCTAAAGGCTAAACAAAATAATACAATTATTTCTAATTTATTAATGCAGCCTGATTTTTCAGCGCAATCTAATAACATGGAAATATTAAATCAACCTTATAAAGCAGAAATTGCTCAGATTATAGAGCTTGCAAAGAAATTACGCGGGGGTAAAGACCAACCAGATATTAATAGTGTGGCTTTTAGTTTATTAAAAGCCAGTGCTGAATTTGTTCAAGTCGTTTCTAATTCTTTGGATGATGAAAAAGCGTTACGAAAAGCTTATGATAAACTAGAAAGAGCGATGAATAATTTGTATAAAAAATCAGGTTATTACTTTTAAACAAAATACTCATTCATTTTTATGTATGTAAAAAATAATTACTTTTAAAAATGAATGAGTGGATTTAATTAAAACCGCCAAGCTGCGCCTAAGAAACTTTCAATTTGATAGTCTTTTTCTACAATAGGACTATCAGCGATTTCATCACCTAACAGAGTATAACCAACTTTAACAACAAAAAATAAATTTTCCGTTGCATTATAATAACCAGATAAGCCTAATTCATAATTGATAGTAGAACTACCTTCATACGCGGGGCGACCGTTGCGCGCTTCTTCTGCTCGCACTCCATAGTAATAATCTACTAAATTATCACTTTGCCATTGCACTTCTACGCTAGGCTGCAATACAAAAGATTTATTAAAAATGAATTTATAGCCTACTTCTAAATTCGCTTCTTGCCCTTGATGACGATTTAATAAATCAGACGCTAAAGAAAGTTCCACTGACCAATTATTTTGTTCCCATTCTAAATCAACGCCGCCATCTAAAGAATATTTGCGTTCATCCATGTCTTCCAAATAGTCGCTATCATCATCTTCGTAGCCTTCTAAACGCCCAGACACAAAAACGCCTAATTCTACTGGGGATTTATCTGTGCTAAAACGATAACCCGCTTTTAAACCTTCAAGGTAAAAGTTTTTATAATGCACAGAAAGATAAGGCAATACTAAAGCCTCATTATCTGCTTCACGATAAGTAGCCGTTTCTAGTAACACGCCTAAACCCAAAGCAATTTGGGGTTCAGCATTGTTCTCTGTGTCATCATTATCTGCAAATGCAGGAATGTTAATAACGCTTAATATCAGCGCAAAAAATAACCATAAATACATAATAAACTCCTGTCTCAACGTAATGTAAAAACGTTAACGTTTTTGTATAACTTTTTGATATAAAAATGAAAGCTGTTCACCATAATTTTCCAAGGAAAAATACAAAGTTGGATGCAACAAATTACAGTTTAAAAGGTTTGAGTGATAAGTAGAATTAACAACTTGTAATAGCTTTTCTGCTAATGCAGAAGGATTATTTAAAACAATCTCGCCAGATGTGTGTAAAGCCTCTTCATGAGAAGTTGTAATAATTGGAATCCCCAACGCATTGATATAGGCTAAAGGGATGGGTTGCGACGCTAAATTTTGCTTATGCGGTGCAATATAAAGGGTTAACTGTTGCAACCATGCGACTAACTCATTTAAAGCAGGCGGCGGACTGAGCGTAATAAACTCGCTTAACTCTAAATTGGCAATATGTTGACGTAGCGTTTTTTCGGCTTCACCCGCTCCTGCTAAATGTAACCGTAATGGTGTTTTAAAATGCGAATGATTAAGCAATTGTTTAAACGCTAACAATAGCACATCTAACCCCGCTTCTTCACACCATGGACTTAATGAACCTAAGCGAATTTCAATAGCAGGTTGCTCAGGTAAGTCTAAAATAGGTTGTTGAAGCTGATTAAGTAAAGCGGGTGATAAATTAACTGTAGGAATAATTGCACAATTAACATTTGCATGATGGGTTTTAATCCATTCAGCAAAAATATGGCTGTTCACTTTAATATAATTAATCGCTTCTAAGTTTTTGAGCAATAATCCTTTATGCCAACGGGATTGATTAGGAAATTCTACTAAATCATAAGCGTAACAGTTGACAAGCAAACATTGAGCATCACATAAACGTCCCAGTGTGCCATAAGTGGCAATCCCGTCCGCATGAACTAAATCGGGTTGTAGGGTTTTAAATAGTTTCTTGAGGGGGGCAACATTCATAAAATAGCCCCACTGGGTCGTAATTGGTAAAAAATGCAGTGATACAGAAGGTGGTAAGGCTCGGCTTAAAGGGTAAAGCGGGGGCTGACAACTACATAAATGAACTTCATAACCTTGTTGCACTAACGCATGTAAGGTTATAACTGTTTCAAGTGTATTTGGGTCAGCTAAATACATGAGTTTCATCTGATGTCCTTTATAAATCGCTTTTTGAGTCGTTAGTGTATCCATTCAAATGCGATGATAAATAGCCTAATTGAAAAATGTCCTCATAGTGTTTCAAATCATGCAAATTCATTTTATTAAATAATGCCGCTTTTCAAGCACATTGTCCTATTTTTTGCAAAGTATATTGCATAATAAATAAGTTAAGCATTACGCAGTTCATCTTTATTTGAACGGCAATTCACATAATTATCTCGTTCCCACGCAAGGGTGTTTGTAGGGTGGAATAGCGTAGCGTATTCCACCATTTTGTCTGAACCTTAATTCACATAATTTTC
>CAZKST010000089.1:0-10840 GCA_964555395.1 uncultured Thiotrichaceae bacterium
ATCACCCATTCTAAATGATAGTGCTGTGCTAATAAACGGCGAGTTTCTGCCCATGCTTCCCCTGAGGCTAATGCAGCAGGTAGCACAAAAGCCATTCTTCCCTCTGTTTTTAAATATTTATCTGCTAATGCGACAAATAGTGCGCCTAAACCTGCCGTCGTGCTTGCCCCAATTTTTTTCACTTTTGCTTTTAATTCATTTTGTAATTGACTGCGTGTATCTGACAAGCTACCAAATAATAAATTTCCACCTACACTACGAACAAAAGGCGGATTCATTACACATAAATCAAAACGTTCGCTTGGAATGATGGCATTGGTTTTAGAAACTTTTGCCGCACCTTGACGAATGGATTGAATATGGTCACCGACTAAAGAAAATTGAGTTTGTACATTATCTTGCTCTAAAAAGTCTAAGCTACCCAAACGCGCTTGTTGGGCATCCATGCCCAACGGCATTACAAATAAATTCATTTCTCCAAAAGCAACATCAGGCGATAATAAAGCCAAAGTAGAGGCTGTTAAATGGACAGCAGTGGGTAAAACATCGTAACCAAAAATAATATTTTCCATTAAAATTTTATGGAAACTTTGCAAATCTTCCACGCTTAAGTCACCAACATTTGCCAAGACTTGTCGAACATAACGCTCACGCAAAACATTGGCAGCTGCCATTAACAGTGTTCCTGTCCCACAGGTTAAATCGGTTACACGATAATTTTTAAGGGTGTCTAATTGACTAAAATCGCGCTGTTTATCTAATCCTATGGCTAATTTTAATAATAAAGTTGCAGTAGGAACGGCTGTATAAAAAGTACCTAAATACTTTGCTTCATGTAGCAACCAATGATAAATACGCCCCATTAAGTCATGGCGTAAAGCAGCTTGTTTCGCAGAAATTTGGGTTGCTTGCTTGATTAAATTTTTAAATGGGATAGTGCGTGATGGACTACTCGAAGGAATGCAATAAATTACTTGAGCCGCTAATCGAAAAATTGGAACATAATTGATATTTTGCCAAATCCATTGCCAATGTTCATAAGCCGCTTCCATCATTTCATCTGCATCTAAGAAATCTTTTATTGGCTTGACAGCTTTTTGTGTTTTAAGCAGCTGCTCTTGAAAGATAAGCGCATTTGCTAATACCAAAGCTGCAACTTTAGCTGCAGTTGCATAACGCTCTAAAGTTTGTTCTGCGTTTTCTTTATTGGCGGGATAAATACCTAATAAATTAGAAAAACGCTCACAAGTGGCAGTTTCTTTTATCCACATTCTAGCTGCATAAAATAAAACTTCGCTTAATCCGCTTGCGAGTTGCTCAACTAAATTATTTTCTAATAAATTAGCTTGTGCTTGACGAATATCTTCAATTAATTTGGTTAAATCTCCTTCTAACCAGCCACTTTCACCCGATTCTGACATAATGAAATAACGGAATTGTATTTGTTGTAATCTCTGCTCAACTTCATTTGTACTGACTGTGCGTAAATTTTCAGGATAAATGACGGCGATAGCTAAATGTGCTAAACCTAAATTTAAACGTTGATTAATTTGCTGATAACTTTCTTCTTCTGCACTGGGGCGAGCAAATTTACCTTCTAGTATGACATCTAATCCATTTAAATTAAAAAAAACGTCAGGTAATTTTCGCGTTGTTTGAATATTAGTAATAATTTCAGCTTCCGCCATTAAACCATAATGTGCAAGCGCAAGTGCCAAATTGGTATTAATTGTTTCTTCACGGTGTGAAATTGACATGTTAAAAAACTCCAAATCGATGATATAGCATATATCTCCGTATCTTTAGAAAAGGTAGTACGGAGATAAATTTTTAAAAACTAGAGATTAAGCAAACTTCGTCGCATACGCTTGCGCTTGGGCAAAATCCAGCGTGCCTTCATAAATTGCCCGTCCAGTAATCGCGCCGATAATGCCTTTACCTGCAACCGCACATAAAGCTTCAATATCTGCCATAGAAGTAATCCCGCCTGAGGCAATAATGGGAATATTAACCGCTTGGGCTAAGGCTAAAGTGGATTCTACGTTAACGCCTTGCATCATGCCGTCGCGTTGTATGTCTGTGTATACGATGGAATTAACGCCCGCTTGTTCAAATTGTTTAGCTAATTCATGTAAGGAAAAACGGGAAATTTCCGCCCAGCCGTCCGTTGCAACTTTGCCTTCTTTTGCATCTAAACCGACAATAATGCGTTGTGGGAATTGTTGAGCTAAAGTTTTTACAAATTCAGGTTGTTTGACCGCAATTGTGCCAATAATGACGTATTTAACGCCGCTGTCTATGTAGGTTTGAATCGTTTCTGCTGTGCGAATGCCGCCGCCCACTTGAATATCAATCTGGGGAAAGGCTTTTGCAATTTTTTCTATCACTTGGGCGTTCACGGGTTTTCCTGCAAATGCACCATTTAAATCGACTAAGTGTAAACGTTGCGCACCTGCATTAACCCAGCGTTCAGCCATCGCGACAGGGTCATTGGAAAATATGGTGTCGTCTTCCATTCTGCCTTGTTTTAAGCGTACACATTGCCCGTCTTTTAAATCAATTGCGGGAATAATTAACATAATAAAGTCCTTGTTTTAATTAAAGGTGATGATATAAAGGCTAGTATTATAAAATTCGTTACATTACTTCTATTTTAGAAGCGATAGCGGATAATAAAGCGTGTGAGATTGAATTGCGGTTATCGGTATTTTTACAGATGCGTTTACCAAAACTATACTTTTAACCCGCTACACTTAATAAACAATCATTTTGTAAACAGGATTAGCATTTGCCACTATGCCCACTTCGCTTGAAACTTTGCTCAGTTATACGCCGTCTTTAGTACAACGTTACTATGCGCAACAGCCTGAATCTGCGCCTTCGCCGCGTGCGGAGCAGTATATGGCTGCCTTGTTGGTGCTTGAACTTGAAGGCGTGATTCCTTTGGTAGAAGCTGCCCATCAAACAGCGCAGGGTGAAGTTCATTTAAGCGTTATTTTAAATGATTATGTAAGCCAGTTGTTAGAAGGAACGGCGGCACATGGCGGTGAAGTTTTAAAAATTTCGGGCAATATGTTGTTTATAGGATGGTTAGTCGGCGTTGCGGGGCGTGATTTGGAAAATGTGACGCGGCGCGCAGCAGCTTGTGCTTTAGCCTTAAAACAGCAAGTGCAATTTAGCACAACCATGCAAAATAGTTTGGCAATCTTACAAAATAGCGTGTCTGAATCTCAAGCAGAAACACCAAAAACCGAATCTACGCCCGTTGTGTCTTTGAATTTAGGGCATAAAGCGTTAGTAGATGCGGGAATTTTATGGACTGCAACCGTCGGTGGCGTGGAAGGGCATTGGCAATTTTTAATCGCAGGACCGATTTTAAGCGCGTTAGAGGGCTTGTTAAGTCATGCCAAAATGGGCGATGTGTTCGTTACCGCTTCCGCTTGGCAAAGTTTAGCCGCCCATGCGCGGGGCGATGGAGTTGGGCGATATGTCAAATTACAGCAATTAACGCATCATTTAAAACCGCGTCCATTACCGCCGATTACCGCATTATCTCCGCAATCTATCAGTGCATTGCGCAGTTATGTTTCTCCGATTGTATTAGCACAATTAGAGCTGAATTATCCGCAATGGTTGACGGCTTTACCGCAAGTCAGTGTGTTGTATTTGAATATTGGCGGTTTACTGAATCGCCATCATCAAGAACATAAATTGATTGATAACAGCTCTGCAATTCAGCATTGGTTAATGCTCACGCAAGATGCTGTGTACGATTTACAGCATATTATCAATCAATTAGGCGGTTGCGTCATTCAATATTATGTGGATGAAAAAGGCTCTATTTTAACCGCCGCGTGGGGAATTCCGCTGCATCAACATCCAGATAATGCCGTGCGCGCCGTGCGGGCAGCGATTCAGGCGTATTATCTTTTAAAAGAACAACAATTGAGCGCGAGTATTGGCATTGCAACGGGCGCAGTGTTTTATGGGAATTGTGGTAATAGTACCCGCCGTCAGTTTGATTTAATTGGTAATGCGACAGTATTAGCCGATTATTTGATGCAAGTGGCAGATGATGACATTATTTGTGATTCAAATACTTATCAACAAGCGCGTCCGTATTTAGCTTTAACGGGCATTAAATTTGAGCGTTTAGTGTCTATTAAAATGGCGGGGCGCATTTTAGCGACTTATCGCCCGTTACTCAGTGAAGAAGCTCCTCATTCTTTTTCGCTCAATAACACCGATTTAATCGGCAGACAGCAAGAAGTCCATTGGCTAACACAGCAACTTTTAGCGTTTCAACAAAGCGGGCAAGGCGGGCGGATTATTTTAGAAGGCGAATTAGGCAGCGGCAAAACGCGCTTGATGACTGAAGTTGTGCAACAAGCGTTATATTTGGGGATTCAATGTATTATCGTCAGCGGCACAGAAAAGCAACTGCCGATTTTTTCCGTCAGTCCGCCGTATGCGATTTGGCAATCTTTATTAGCGCAATTACTGCAAATTGTGCTGGGCGATACGACATGGGCAGAAGTTACCGCTCATTTGAAAAAAACACCGATTGCCAATGATTTAGAAATTTTACGCTGGTTATTGCCGTTAGAATTAGAAAAAGAGGGCAATGAATCCCATTTTGCCCAACAATTACGCCATCCTGATACCCATGCACAATTGCGCGTGCAACATTTGCAAGCGGCAATTTTACGCTTGCTTCACTATTTAGTAGAACAAAGCCCGCAACATTTCCTTTTTATCATTGAAGATGCTCATGCAATAGATTCAAGCTCTTATCCATTATTAGCAGAAATTTGTGAGCAATTAACTAAAGTAATGCTGTTGATTGTAACCCGTTTACCCGTCACAGAAACGCCCGCGCCGACCCATAGCCCCGCGCCATTAGATGACAATTTAAGTTTAACGCTACAAAATCCGCTGAATGAATTGCCCAGTGATAAATTACAGCGTTTATGGCTGGGCTTAGCCTCTCAACCTTCTGTTGATTTAGAACGCATCAAACAACAAAGTACCACTAAAGTGCTGACTTTAATGCCGTTAGATGCAGAAAATATCGCTAAATTGGTCAATGGTTGTTTATGGCGTAAAAATTTACCCGCCGTTGTCACCCGCTGGCTACAAGAAAAAGCGCGGGGCAATCCTTTACTGGCA
This sequence comes from uncultured Thiotrichaceae bacterium, assembly GCA_964555395.1. Classification (GTDB taxonomy): domain Bacteria; phylum Pseudomonadota; class Gammaproteobacteria; order Beggiatoales; family Beggiatoaceae; genus CAZKST01. The sequence goes on from CAZKST010000089.1 coordinate 5,170, forward strand.
GAAACTTTAGCCCGCGTTTTAAAAGAAAGTGGAACATTGGCATTGGTTAATCACGAGCCACGTTTAATTAATGCGCAGGTATTTGAGCAATGGAACAATCATTTATTGAATGAAAACACGCCCACTATCCCGACTTTATGGCAAGTTTTGTGGCAAGTCACTCGTCAACGTTTACAATATCTTACCCTTGAACAACGGCAATTACTGCAAATCGCCAGCGTAATTGGCACGCGATTTACCGTAAATACTTTACAATTAGTCGCGACACCGCCGTTAGAAATACCGCCCTTAAATCCGCAACAAAGCCTTGTTGCTTTAGAAGAATTGTGTCATTTAGGGTTAATTGACCGTTTCCAATTTGAAAACGACGATACTTATTATTATTTTAACCATCCAGTCATTCGTTTGGTGATTTATCAATCTTACAGTGTCGCCCAACGACAACACGCCCATGCCAATTTGGCGGCATGGTATCAACAAAACCAGAGTCATGAGATTGGCTTTTTAGCCCAACATTTTTGGCTGACGCAACAACCGCAACGCGCCATCCCGTATTTACAACAACTTGCAAAACAAGCTTTTGATTTTAACGCCCATTTTGAAGCTGTTTTACTTTTCACACATTTATTAGATATGGATAAACCAGCACACCCCGCCGAAGCCGCCGACCGTTCAAGCAGTGAACGCTCAACCGCGTCTAACATTGTCCCCTTTCCTAAAACTGCGGCTTCTGCCAATCAAATGAGCGAATGGCAAACCCATTTAGGCATTAGCTACAGCGCATTAGGCAAATTACCGCACAGCCGCGAAGCTTTAGAAACCGCCCTGAGCACTTTAAAACACCCCGTCCCGCGCCAATTACCGCGTTTATGGTGGGCATGGTTTAAAACGCTTGCCCGCGATTGGTTACAACAAAATACGACAGGACGCAAATTATTAAACATATTAAACATAGTCCGCCGTAAAAATCCAACGCCGCCCGCGCCTGAAGTGTTAGAAAATTTAGCGCAATCTTCTTTAGCGTATGAATGGTTAGCCCATGTCATGACCCGCACGCCGCCCGCTGCGGATGCAACATGGCTATGGAATAAACACTGGATGACATTGTTATATGCCCGTTGGCAAGCGGTCAGTTTAGCCGAAAAACTGATTTCACACGCTGAAATTGCCCCGCCGCCAGACGAGACGAATAACGCGCCGATTGTGAGCGATACGGTTAAATTGCACTATCGCCCGCTATTAGCAAGGGCTTACAGTCATTTAGGACAACTTTGCAACACTTTATCGTGGACACAAACCGCGCTTTATTACCAACGACAAGCCAGTAACTTAGTCAATACGATTGAGCATTTACCCAGCATTGCCGCAATTGAAAGCAACACCGCGCAATATGAAATGGGACAAGGACGTTGGGAACGCAGCCATCAACATTTATTAAACGCTTTACGCGCCGCTGACCAAGTGGGCGATTATCAAAGTTGTTTAGAGCAACAGCATTTATTAACGATTTGGTACAGTTATCAAGGTGCATTTCAAGACAGTTTGCAACATGCTCAGAATTACTATCAACGCGCCAAAAAACAACAAAATTTAGTCAGCACCAGCCAAAGTTTATGCACCTTAGCGTGGGGACATTTGCGCTTAGGTGACATTGAAAATGCAGTGAATTACTTAAAAATGGTGCAAAGTTTGCCCAATCCCGACGCTTTGCCGCTGGCTGAAGCGATTCGCGTTTGCGGCGTGCTGACTTTAGTTTATGCGCGTCAAGATTTATCTAAACAAGCCATTCAAATGGCGAATAAAACCGCACATTTGCTGGCGAAAATGCCGCCGTTACACGTTGATTTATTTGAAAGTTATGCCGTCGTTGCGACCGTTTATTTACAACACTGGGAAAATCACGAACCGCCCACTGTGCCTACTTCCTTGTTATCCAACAAAGAGCGCGACGCATTTAACCGCTTATCCCAGCGAGCTTGTGAGCAATTAGCCCACTACGCGAAAGCTTTTCCTATCGCCCAGCCGCGTAGCTTGTTGTTACAAGGGCAATTATCATGGTTACAAGGGGAAGCGGTTAATGCTCAAAAACAATGGCGTGCGGCATTAGAAGCGGCTACCCGTTTTAACATGGCATACGAGCAAGGTTTAGCGCATTTTGAAATTGCCCGCCACGGAGATTTAAGCAATCCGATTATGCAAAAACAGTTGAACACCGCCGAGCAGATTGTTAAACAATTGGGGGCGGCGTTTGAGTTGAAGCGGGTGGAGGGAAGGAAATAGAGGGACACCTATAAAAAAGGTCTGCCAGTTTTTTGTGGATTGACAGACCCTAAATTTTTCAAAATATTATCAGTTTATTTTACCAATTCCGTCCCCGTCGCATTCCACGTCCTTGAGCTGTAGAATTTAAGATATTTTCAACGGCGGCTTGTGGTAATACTTGAGCGGTATATGTACTCCCCGTTTGGGCGTTCCATGTGCGAACAAATAAATTTAAATGGCGATAAGAAGCTTGTAATAATTGCTCATAAGTAGCAATTAAATCTGGATTTACAGTTGATAATAATGCTTGTTCTAAATCTGCAATATCAACTTCTTCAATCAATGCTCCCACCAGCAATGCCTCATTTGCATTTTGTTGACCTCGCGTAATTAAATCATTGTACAAACTTTGTAATTGCGCATTGTTAAATACACCCACCTCAATTGCAGCAGAATCAGTCAGTTGATACAAGCTAATTAAACGTTCTACCATATCCATGTGGCGTTGTTCTGATTCAGCAACATGTTGATGAATTGAAGAATTCCAATGTGTGGCTAAAAATAGATAAACATCGCGGGCTAATTTTTCTTCTTCACGCATATATAAAACGCTTTGTTGGTCAGCAGCGAGAAGTTCACCGCCGACTAAATTGATTTGTGCGCAAGTATTATTACGGCAAGAAGCATAGTTATTATTACCAGCAACAGCTTCAACGGTGGTGTCTGCCAGTCCTAACATGAGCATTGCGGCGGTGGTTGAAAGTAAAGTTGTCCGTTTCATGATTATTTCTCCTCAAAAATCTATTTATGTAAAATAGAATATTATTTAATTCTAAATTAGCATAAAGCATTCCTGTTATTGTTTTGCTTATATATCAAGCAAATAATGTTTAATTTAACTTGAGTGTTATGTGAAATAACGTAACTTTATCAGTGTATTCACCGAATTTTGATTTAGGATAAATTCGGCGAATGGATATTTAAAACCTCGCATTTTTATGTTTTAACTAAAATCATTTTTCATTTAGCGAGTTGTCCTGTGCTTCCAACCACAACACATTGATAATACCCAAGGAACAGGCAAGGGCAGTGCCTAACATCCATGCAAAATACCACATGTTACAAACTCCTTAATACGCTGAATGTTGATGTGCTTCAATATGTTGTTCGGTAATTTTGCCGCGCAACACTAGATAAACCCAACTGGTATAAAACACAATCAGCGGTAAAAAAATCAGGGTTGCATAGAACATAATCAGCAAGGTTAAATGACTCGATGCAGAATCCCAAATGATTAAACTATGATTGGGATTCGCACTGGATGGCATGATAAATGGGAACATCGCAAACCCAGCGGTTAAAATCACACCTGCTAACATCAGGCTACTGCTGATAAAAGCCCGTTTTAATTGCTGGCGTTGTGCAAAACGCATCGCTAATCCTGCGCCTGCAAATGCGCTGATGGGAGCAAGTAAGGTGAGCGGATAAGTGTAATAATTGTTCAACCACGCCCCAGCCTGCACGGCGACGGTTTTGGCTAATGGATTCGGCAAGGCATCAAGCGCGGGCATGGTGAGCACTTGATAACCTTGAATCCCCAACATCAGCCACAAACCCGCCAATGCAAAACTTCCGATAAATAACCAGCCAAATAGCCACGTTGCCCGCTGACTGCGTTCATAAATTGCACCCACTGTGCGAATTTGTAAGTAAATCGCGCCGTGCATGACGAGCATAGAAAAGCTGACAACGCCCGCTAACAGTCCAAAAGGGTTGAGTAATTGCCAAAAATTACCTGTGTAAAAAGCCCGCAATTCGTCGTCGAAGTAAAACGGCACGCCTTGTAATAAATTGCCGAAGGCAACCCCAAAGACAATCGCAGGCACAGTACCACCGATGAATAAACCCCAATCCCATGTTGACCGCCAATAAGGATGCTTGATTTTACTGCGATAATCGAAGCCAACAGGACGCAAAAACAGCGCGAATAAGACCAGTAATAAGGCAATATAAAAACCTGAAAAAGCAACCGCATAAACAATCGGCAATGCAGCAAAAATTGCCCCGCCAGCGGTAATGAACCAGACTTGATTACCTTCCCATGTTGCCCCAATCGCATTAATTACAATCCGTCGTTCAGTATCATTGCGTGCAACAAACGGTAACAATGTGCCAATGCCCATATCAAAACCATCAGTAATCGCAAAGCCTATCAGCAAAACACCCACGAATAGCCACCAAATGAGCTTTAAACTTTCATAATCCAACATGATTTTTTTATCCTTTCGTGGCAATGGCTTGTTCAAAGTGATAACGATTTGTGCCTAAGCTGCTAGGCCCTAAACGCGCGTATTTAATCATTAAAAACATTTCTACGATAAACAACAGCGTATAAAAGCCAATAAAGCCCGCCAGACTGAAATATAAATCGCCCAATGAGCGCGTCGACGCACTTAAATGTGTTGGTAAAATTTCAGCAATCGACCACGGTTGACGACCATATTCCGCCACAAACCAGCCCATTTCTGATGCAATCCAAGGCAAGGGCAAACAACACAGGGCAAACCAGAGAAACCAACGGCGATTAGGATGTGTCAGCGTGCGTTGTGCAGTGAAATAAACTGCTAATACAAATAAAATCAACATAGTAAATCCTGCGCCGACCATTATCCGAAATGCCCAAAAAAGCGGCGCAACTTGTGGCACAGTGTCTAAAGCCGCTTGATGAATTTGCTCAGGTGTCGCATTCACCACGTCAGGCGTGTATTTTTTCAGCAATAAACCGTAGCCTAAATCCTGCTTATATTTTTCAAATTCTGCTTTAGTGTCCGCCTGCACTTGTCCTGCTTTGAGCTGTTCGCGCAAGGTTTTAAACAATGAATAAGCCGTCATCCCGCGTTTAATGCGTTCCTCATTTTCTGCAATGAGCTGTTTTAAGCCTTTGACTTCTTCAGTAAAAGAACGGGTTGCGATAATTCCCATAACATAAGGAATTTTAATGGCATAATCTGTTGTTTGGGTTTCTTGATTGGGTAAACCAAATAAGGTAAATGCGGCGGGTGGCTCTTCTGTATTCCATTCTGCTTCAATCGCGGCGAGCTTGACCTTTTGCACTTCACCTGCGGTGTAACCGCTTTCATCCCCTAACACGATAACGGACAAAATTGCCGCTAATCCAAAACCAGAAGCGACGGCAAAAGAACGGCGGGCAAATGCCACATCGCGCCCTTTCAATAAATAAAAGGCACTAATCGCTAACACAAAAACCGAACCTGTGACATATCCCGCTGCAACCGTGTGTACAAATTTCACTTGGGCGACAGGGTTAAAAATCACGTCGCTAAAACTCACCATTTCCATGCGCATGGTTTCATAACTAAATTCTGCCCCGACAGGGTTTTGCATCCAA
>CAZKST010000090.1:0-7814 GCA_964555395.1 uncultured Thiotrichaceae bacterium
TTTTGGAAATAATTATGTCAAATCCTTTGCGTGTTGGGGTCGGTGGTCCCGTTGGTTCAGGTAAAACGGCGTTATTAGAAGCGTTATGTAAAGCAATGCGAGATAAATATGAAATTGCGGTCGTGACAAATGATATTTACACCAAAGAAGATGCCCAATTTTTAGTGCGCAATCATGCGCTTGCCCCTGAACGCATTATCGGCGTAGAAACGGGCGGCTGTCCCCATACCGCTATCCGCGAAGATGCGTCAATGAATTTAGCAGCGGTTGAAGATTTGCAAAACCGTTTTCCTAATTTAGACATTATTTTTATTGAAAGCGGTGGCGATAATTTATCCGCTACTTTTAGCCCTGAATTAGCCGATTTAATGATTTATGTCATTGATGTTGCGGAAGGCGAAAAAATTCCGCGCAAAGGCGGCCCTGGCATTACTCGCTCTGATTTATTAGTGATTAATAAAATTGACCTCGCGCCTTATGTCGGTGCTTCGTTGGAAGTGATGGAAAGTGATAGTAAACGGATGCGTGGCGAACGCCCTTTTATTTTTAGTAATTTACGCGAAAAAATTGGTTTAGATAAAATCATTGATTTTATTGTAGAAAAAGGCATGGTCGGCAAATAATCCTAGATAGGGATAGTACAAATCGGATAACGTGGATTAAAATCACACCCTTATAAATTAATCCTAGATAAATCACTTTATCTAACAAGGTATTATCATATACACTTTAAGGAAGAAGTGAAATTTATTCGGCTTGTATTAATCCACAAGCATCATAAAGGAGGATACCATGTCAGCTCTAAGTTCTTTTGTGCCTGATTGGTTAGCAAAACGTGCTATTTTATCACCCAGTGCAACGGCATTAATTGATGTTGAAACTCAAAAAGCCTTAACTTATTGCGAGTGGAATCAGCAGGTTAATCAAACAGCGGCTTTTATGCAATATCAAGGCGTTATGCGTGGGGATTGTGTTGCGGTGCTCGCCAGTAATTGTGTTGAATATTTAGATGTTTTTTTCGCTTGTAATAAACTAGGCTCAGTTTTACAAGCTTTAAATTGGCGATTAACCGCGCATGAGCTTATCGGTATTTTAAAATTTACCCCGCCCAAAATTTTGATTTATTCCAACAGCTTTGCTGAGACGGTTAAATCTTTAAAAAATGCCTTATCTCATTTCTCTATTCGTTGGATTTGTTTAGAAAAAACCAGCGAACAAACTGACGTAACCTTGCAAGAGCGTGCGCATTTTTCCGCTACGCCGCTTCCCCCCCCTTCTTTGCAAATGCAGGACGCTTGGGCAATTTGCTACACTGGCGGCACAACAGGCTTGCCTAAAGGCGCAATGTTGACTTATCGCTCTGTACAAGCGAATGCCATCAACACCATTGTGAGTTGGGGCTTAACTGCCAATGATGTTGCTATTTTAAACGCGCCTTTATTTCATACGGGCGGTTTAAATGTGTTTACGACTCCGTTAGTATTTATCGGCGGGTGTAGTTTAGTCTGTAAAGGCTTTAATCCTAGCCAAACTTTTGATTTAATTAAAAATAAAGGCGTTACGCTATTCTTTGGCGTGCCAACCATGTTTGTGATGTTGCAACAACATGAAGCATGGGTAACAGCGGATTTTAGCCGTTTAAAAATGGTCATCAGTGGCGGTGCTGCCTGTCCTTTACCTATTTTTGAAAAATTCTGGGCAAAAGGCGTGGCTTTTAAAACAGGTTACGGCTTGACTGAAGCGGGTCCAAATACTTTTTATTTGCCGCCCGAAGATGTACAGCGCAAACCTAATTCTGTTGGTTTTCCCTTATTTAACATTGATGTCAAAGTGGTACACCCTGATGGCAGTGTCTGCGAAGCCAATGAAGTTGGTGAATTGCTCATTCGTGGGCAACATGTGTTTGGCGGTTATTGGAATCAAGCCGATGCCACTGCCAATACGGTGATTGATGGCTGGTTACACACGGGCGATTTAGCCTATCACGATGCTGAGGGCTACTACTATATCGCGGGACGTTCTAAAGACATGATTATTTCAGGCGGTGAAAATATTTACCCTTCAGAAATTGAAAGTGTACTGTTTGGACATCCGCAAGTCATAGAAGCGGCGGTCGTTGGCTTGCCCGATGAAAAATGGGGAGAAATTGGTTGTGCCTTTATTGTTGCTAATTCTAAGGACTTAACCATAGAACAGCTACAGAGCTATTGCCGTGAACGCTTAGCCAATTATAAAATTCCCAAATCATTTATCTTTGTAGAAACCTTGCCCAAAACAGGCGCGGGAAAATTGGATAAAATGAGTCTAAAAAAACGTTCTTTTGAACCTTAATTAAGCAGCAACGTTTTAATTTTTATTGCCACACTATTTAGGAGTTATTCATTATTATGACGGAACAAGTAGCAACCTCCCCAGCTGAACTAGCTCCCCCCGATTATGGAACGCCGCTTCATTTTTTAATTGGAATCGGTTTATTTTCCTATGTCGGTTTCCATCTTGAACAGTTATTGGGTATTTGGACAGTTATTTGGGTTGGAATTTGGGCAGTTATTACTAGACGTTATTATGTACAAATATTAACAGAAGGCTTAGCTTTATCACATCCTAAAACCTTCACGGTGAATTTACTCACACTCAGTATTGCAGGTGGCTATTTAAGCAGTTGTACCAGTGTTGAAACGTTCACCGTTTTCTTAGTATGGGGAATTTTATATTTTATCGCTTCGGGTTGGCTGTCTAATAATACTAAAGCAGATAAACGCTTATACTATTTAATCAGTGTGCAATTTTTAGTGATTGCTTTAAGTGCTGGCTGGGTAATGAAAAATGTTAATCCTACTTTATTAGGATTATGCGCTGCGCCTGTTGCCGCTGAACATCATGCAACTGTTTCTAATGAGCGCATTGCTTTAATGCTCGCCAGCAATGAAACAGCAACACAACATGATGTGCCCGCCGCCGTTGCGCCTACCCATCCACAAGCCGCGGCTTTATCCTATGGTAGAACTGAAAATCTAGCAGTAGAAGAAGCAAAAACGCCTACTCATGAAGAAACACATGCCGCAACACCGCATAAAGCATCTGCTGAAACGGTCGCAATTGCCTTTATTCATGCGTTTACAACTATCATGTTTTTACTATCTTTATGGATTAGCTGGCGCGCCTTCAATTTAGGACGTAAAAACCCTATTTATCCTGTAGAATAAAGCGTATAACATAGAAACGGCAAGAAATTTGCCTATTTGGAGGAAACAACGCTGATAGTTGACAATAATAATAAACTATTCACCTTGATTATTTGTAATTCAAACGCATTGTAGAGTCTAGGGAAATTATGTCGCTTATCAGCGTTCTTTAAGAAAAAAGTGCTATTCTTAAAAAAGAGTATTGTAAAAAAATAAATATTCTTTAAAAAAATAGCGATGGCTAAATAAAGAACCAAGGGAGAATTTTTATGATACCGGATAAAACCTCAGAAGTTTGGCGTTTATTGGTAACGGGTCAAAAAGAATACCGTTTCCAACTTATTCCTGCGAGTATGATGTTAGCGCGGGTTATTCGTTCTGTACAGCTTAATAATTCGCCAGAAAATATAGAAAAATGTATTTCTGAACTATATACTTTCTTTATTCATTATCAAGCTATTTTAAATAAAGATATTCAATCTTTATTTGGATTATCTACCACTGTGTCGCCCGCAACTACAAATCGTGCAACGTCTTTAGGTGCTTTAAATTTATCAAGCAATAATACGACTTCACAATCTAATGCTTCTCGCGTTGCTCAGTAAATCTCAACAAGATTTCTTTAACGTATGTTACTTTTTCTAACAACATAAATGATAACAACGCCATTAAAGGAAGGTACTCATGTTATTAACACCTGCGGAAACTGCCGATTTAATTAGAGCAGGAAAAATCCTTGCCCTTGCTGCTGAAGAAAGCTTGTTACGTCAATTGCCTAAAGGTCAATGGATTGGTGGTACAATCCCCTACTTTATGACGGAAAAAGGGGGACTTTCTTCGCGTACTCATATTTTCGTCACTGAGTTGCCTGATATTATTGAGGAAGTTAAGGTTGTTAATTACTCGCTTGATAATCTGCAATATATTCCTGAGGATGCTCCAGATAATGGCTTGTCACTGATCATTATTCCCGCAACCAGTCCTGTGCATGTTCACTATGCGCAGAATGCGCCTACCTTCCAACATATTTTTATGAAGCCCATTATTGGCTGGATTGCAGGAACGCATTTAGATGATTTAGGAAAAATAACCCCTAAAGCGTTTAACGGACAAACGGGCGAAATTTTGTATCAAAAAACCGTTGTTATGCACTTAACCTTGCCGCCGAATAAAATGGCATTAGTCAACATCATTAACTTATTTGAACAAGGTGATGGTGATGAAATTATGTTTGAGCATGAAGGTTTCTCAGTTAATGACTGTTTAATTAACGGAGAGAAACGCAACTTCGCTGACTATTTGTTAGAAAAGCAAGTGGATATTAAATATCCTTTAGTCGCAGATTATTGCGGTGCAATGGTAAATGTAAGTTTTCAGAACATTGATACAGACAAAAAACAAGTGAATTTATACGCACCTGTTTTTAGCCAAGTTAAATATAAATTGGCGCATCCTTTAATAGATTATGTAAGCAACTTTGAAAATGCACTGCCTAAAGATTTAAAACAACCTATCTTTGCTTGCAATTGCATTTTAAATTATTTGTATTCCGAATTAGAAGGCAAAAAAACAGCTTCTATTATCGGACCAATTACTTTTGGAGAAATTGCTTATCAATTGCTCAATCAAACTTTAGTGTATGCAGAAATCCAAGATTTAACTGCCTAAGCTTTAAAAGGCGTGATAGGATAGCATTATCTAATATCACGCTTTTTTTATTGTTCATGCCCTAATTTATGCTCACCCCTGCTCCTGCTGTACTATTTGCGTTACAAACTGTCTTACAACAGCAAGCTCATCATTTAGGTTTTCAACATCTTGGCATTGCAAACCTTTCTTTAGAAAATGCAGAAACTCAACTGAATCATTGGCTGGCTCAAGGATGGCATGGCGAAATGCACTACATGGCGGCACATGGCACAAAACGCAGCCGTCCAGCAGAATTAATGGAACATACGCAAAGTGTGATTTGTGTTAGCATGGAGTATTTAAGTCAAGCTCCCGCTGATGCAGAACTGGCTTTAAACATGCCGCACTGGGGCTATGTGTCTCGTTATGCCTTGGGACGAGATTATCATAAAGTCCTACGCAAACGCCTAGAACAGTTAGCACAACATCTGCATCAGCAGGCACAAAATTATGGGATTGATGAGCACTACTATCGAGTTTTTGTGGACAGTGCGCCTGTGCTAGAAAAACCGCTTGCTGTGAAAGCCAATTTAGGTTGGCAAGGTAAACATACCAATGTTATCCACCCTAAAAGCGGTTCATTTTTTTTCTTAGGCGAAATTTACACAAGCTTAGCCTTGCCCGCAACGCCGCCCACACCTATTAGCCAAAATCATTGTGGACGTTGTACTGCCTGTTTAACCGTCTGCCCTACGCAAGCAATCGTCGCTCCCTATCAACTCGATGCACGTCGCTGCATTTCTTATTTAACAATAGAATTAAAAGGGGCAATTCCTATAGAATTTAGGCAATTAATTGGCAATAGAATTTATGGGTGTGATGATTGTCAACTGATTTGTCCATGGAATCGCTTTGCACATCTTACAAAAGAACTTGATTTTACCCCACGTTATGGTTTACAACACGCTCCTTTGCTCTCGTTATGGCAATGGACAGAGGCAGAGTTTTTGCACAAAACAGAAGGCTCTGCTATTCGCCGTTTAGGGTATGAACGTTGGTTACGCAATATTGCGGTTGGCTTAGGCAATGCACCCCATTCAAACGAGATTATTGCCGCTTTACAAGCGCGTTATGAACACAGCACGCCGTTGGTGAAAGAGCATATTCACTGGGCACTTGAGCAACAGACTCAAATAAAAAATAAATATAGAAGTTACGCCGTTGAATAAAAGAAACCTGTAGGATGGGCTGATGAAAGGAAGCCCATCAAAACTCTTTATGGGCACTTGCTCACATAATGAGTTGAATTTACAAAAATTTTATAGCGCAGCCAAACTATTAACGATGGGCTTCCTTAGGTCAGCCCATCCTACTTTTATTTAAACTGTATACTTTCTAATATTATGTAACGTTAGTTCGAGCGGGAAATAACAAACATCACCCCATTTTTAACGGTGAAAACTCCCTTATTATCTATTTCAAACCGCTCAACACCAACCCCACAGTGATTTACTTATGCAGGACATTGATTATCCTGAACAATTAGATAAAGCAACCGAATCGCTCAAAGTTCCGCCACACTCCATTGAGGCGGAACAATCGGTTTTAGGCGGCTTGATGCTAGATAATGCGGCATGGTCAATGATTGCCGACCGCATAACTGAAAAAGATTTTTATCGTCCTGAACATCAAACCCTTTTTTATGTCATTCGACAACTCTGCGAAGCAGGACAACCTTGTGATATTGTAACTTTATCTGAACGTTTAGAGCACAAAGCCCAATTTAACACCGTAGGCGGCATGGCTTACCTTGTGCAACTGGTTGAAAGTGTTCCTAGCGTTGCTAATATCACAGCCTATGCCGACATCGTGCGGGAACGTTCTATTTTACGGCAATTAATTCGGGTGGGGACTGATATTGCGAATAGTGCGTTTCATCCGCAAGGACAAACTTCAGAGCAACTACTTGACCAAGCAGAACGCCATGTCTTTGAAATTGCAGAATTAGGACAACGGCAAAAAAAAGGCTTTAGAGAAATTCGAGATGTGCTTACACACGCTTTAGAACGCATTGAATCCATGTATCAACAACAAGGCGGCTATACTGGCGTTCCTACAGGATTCAAAGACTTTGACGAAAAAACCTCAGGGCTGCAACGTTCTGACCTCATTATTGTGGCAGGTCGTCCTTCTATGGGCAAAACCAGTTTTGCCATGAACATTGCCGAACATGTTGCATTAAATGAAGGTTTACCCGTCGCCGTTTTTAGTATGGAAATGCCCAGCGAGCAACTTGCCATTCGTTTAATTTCCTCACTTTCCCGCATTGACCAACAACGGGTAAGAACAGGCGGATTATTAGACGAAGACTGGGCGCGTATCGTTCCCACGATTAGCCAACTTTCAGAAACCAAACTTTTTATTGACGATACCCCCGCTTTAACTCCGACAGAGCTTCGTGCCCGTTCCCGCCGCTTAGTTCAAGAACATGGACAATTAGGACTCATTCTGATTGATTATTTACAACTGATGCAAGTTTCAAACAGCCGCGAAAGTCGTGCGGTAGAAATTTCAGAAATTTCACGCTCGCTAAAAGCCCTTGCTAAAGAATTGAATGTACCGTTAATTGCCCTGTCACAATTAAACCGCACTTTAGAAAATCGCCCCAATAAACGTCCCGTTATGTCTGATTTACGCGAATCAGGCGCGATTGAACAAGATGCGGACGTGATTGTTTTTATTTATCGTGATGAAGTTTATCACGAAGACAGTGAAGACAAAGGGATTGCCGAAATCATCATAGGCAAGCAGCGGAATGGCCCGATTGGCACAGTGCGCCTCGCCTTTTTGAATAGTTTAACGCGCTTTGAAAACTTAGCTTCTCCCATGTACACAGGCGAAGATCATTATTACGCGACCAGTTATAATTCTGACCCATTTTAGGAGTGCAATAGCTTTAGCTATTGCAAACCTCATTTTAAGTAGTTACTCAAAAAAGCA
>CAZKST010000090.1:7914-10794 GCA_964555395.1 uncultured Thiotrichaceae bacterium
CAAAAAAGCATTAATTAATATTAAAAATCCTATTAAAATAGGATACTTATGATAGACTTAAAAACATTAAGTCAATACACCTTTCCCGCAGAAATACAGATAATCCTACTACAAGGAATTGCAAAATGAATCTGCACAATATGCACGCGCTTGTTGCTTTGCTTGCTGGTGTTTTAATTTTAATCCAACCTAAATTACTCAACTATATTGTTGCAATTTATTTGATTATTATCGGCGTTGCTGGAATTTTGGGAATTAGATAGTTTTTGAAATGTTTTCAATATTACGCAGTTAAACACATTTCAAAATGCCAAAACTGCGTAATCACCAAGTTTTACTCCATAAAAATTACTTCACAACCTCAGTAAAACTAAACGCCCCGCGAATATCCCCTATTTTAAAACCGACTGCTTTATCATTTGGATACAAGGTTTTTATTTTTTCAGTCAAAGCAGGGGTTAAATGTTCACCGTGACACGCTAAACACATTTCTTGGGTAGGAATTGCTTTTAAATAACGTACTGTTTTAACACCATTCTCATCACTTACTTTCGTCGCTGTTATTTTTGCAGGGTCTTCACCCGCCGCCTTTCGCGTTTCAAATGCGGCTAACATTTCCGCTTCCCATCCATCAGGCACATTATTTTCATTGCGATTTTTCAGGCTTACACGTCGCAAAGTAAAATTCTTACCTTCTAACAAAGGTTTAGCAATACTTTTTACTTTTTGCCGACAAATATCCATGCCTTCCACTAAACCTTTTTCTGCCACTGCACTTTTTAATTCACCAATCATCGCCTGCGCTAATTGTTTTGCTGTTTCGTTATAAACTGGAATCCGTTCAGCTAATAATGGGTCAAGCGGCGCAACCGTTTCAGTCGCTTGCACATTTGCCGCCAATAAACTCAAACCTAATAAACAAGATAGATATTGCATAAGAATCTCCTAAAATACTGAAATTTTCAGAAACAACGCTTTTATACTTTTTAAAAGCTACAGTATGATACTTTAGAAACTTCTACACTGTTTATAAAGTAGATTAAGTGTAAAATGCCGCGTTTTAGGTAAAATAACCGACTGTTATAGTCATTTCCCCGAATTTTTTCTAACACATTCATTTAACATGTCTTTTATTATCGCAAGTGCACCTCATGAACACCACGCCCGCACAGTGGGGCAAATCATGCAGCAAGTGTTATACGCCTTGTTACCCGCAATTGCGGCGATGGTGTGGTACTTTGGTTGGAACATTTTAATTAATTTAGCCGTTGCCACCGCGACCGCTGTTATCACAGAAATCAGCGCGTTATATTTACGCGACCGCCCGATTCGTCCTTTTATTAGTGATTTCAGCGCAATTGTCACCGCATGGCTACTCGCTTTAGCCGTACCGCCGTTATTACCTGCATGGATGTTGGCATTAGCAACGGCTTTTTGCTTAATTTTCGCCAAACATTTATATGGTGGATTGGGTTATAACCCATTTAATCCCGCTATGGTGGGTTATGTCTTGCTTTTGATTTCATTCCCCGCCCAAATGACCCATTGGGACATGCCGACAGCGATTGACGGTTTTAGCGGCGCAACGCCGCTGGATGCCATGAAAATGGGCTTACGTCAACAAGTGCCATTAAATGAAATTTTACAACAACCTATTTTTAGTCATTTTTTTGCACATGGTTGGGGCGTGTTGAATTTAGCGTATTTAATAGGCGGGCTATGGTTAATTTATCAGCGCGTGATTACTTGGCATATTCCCGTCGCATTTTTGGGTGGTTTGACCGTAATATCATTGATTTTTATGATAATTAACCCGCAGTTTTACCCTACACCTTTCTTACATTTATTTGTAGGAGCGACAATGTTATGCGCCTTTTTCATTGCGACTGACCCCGTGAGCGCGGCGACCTCCCCGCTGGGACGTTTATATTATGCGGCAGGCATTGGCATCTTGGTTTATGTCATTCGGACTTGGGGCGGCTATCCTGACGGCGTTGCTTTTGCGGTGTTATTAATGAACATTGCCGCGCCGAGTTTAGATTATTTTACGCAACCGCGCGTTTTTGGACGTAAATAAAACGTAATGCACAAAGGAAGAGTAATGAAAGAATCTATTATTAAAGCCATTAAGATTTTATTTCTTTCTTGCGTTATTGGCGGTGGAATTGTTGCAGCCAGTTTTAAATTAACTTTCTCGCAAATTGCTTTTAACGAAAAACAAACCTTGCTAAATTTATTAAATGTCGTTTTACCAAAGCAACTTTATGATAATGATTTAAGCAATGACATTTATAAAGTTAAGCATGAGTTATTAGGTTCTTTAAAAGAGATGTCTATTTATCGTGCCCGTTTGCACAATCAACCCAGCGGCGCGATTTTGTCAGTCATTGCACCTGATGGTTATTCAGGAGAAATTGCATTATTGGTTGCAGTGGATTCTCAAGGTGTGGTACAAGGCGTGCGGGTAACTTCTCATCGTGAAACCCCAGGTTTAGGCGATTACATTGAAGAAAAACGTTCTTCATGGATTTTAAGTTTTAATGGAGCTTCTTTAAATCAGCCTGATGAGAAAGGGTGGCACGTTAAAAAAGATGGCGGAACTTTTGACCAATTCACTGGCGCGACTATTACACCGCGTGCGGTTGTTAAAGCAGTGAGAAAAGCATTAGTTTTCTATCAACAACATAAAGAAGAAATTTTTAAATAAATGCGCGCTAAACCACACATAAAAAGGTGTGGTTTAGGCAGCTTCATTAAAACACTTTTCTTTAAAACCTTTAGGATGAGCAAGTTTAAATTGCTCATCATGAATAATACCAAGATACAAACCTGCTTCTGCAACTTTTTGTTTAATTTCCTTACTTGCCGCCACGGTTGCAA
>CAZKST010000091.1:0-10654 GCA_964555395.1 uncultured Thiotrichaceae bacterium
TGCGCAGAAAGAATCCGTCGGTTTCTAAGGTTTTCAGCGAATGCAAACGCATAAACTACAATCCACAAATCAGTATTTCCAATTATTTTTCCCTGTTTTCAAGCAAATATTGAATCATGCCATAATATCCTGCTGTTTTCTTCACCGTTTCTCCCTAAAAGAATTTGCAAATTAAAACAATAGCGATTTGAGCGGTATTTACATTTGTTTCTTGCCTTGTACTTCTGGTTTCAGTGCTCTTTTTATCCTTTTGATGGCACATTCTAAGCAAAATGCGTAAATTATGGTTTTAAATAATGAAGCTTTGCCATAAGTAAATTTTTTCATGTCGCATTGGCTTAAACTCCCCCTTGAAACTTGAACGGTTTTCCTTATATAGCCGTTAGTTTTCACAACAAAAATAACCGATACGAGGATAAAACCTGATGACCGTCTCTACACAAAAAGAAACCCTCGGCTTTCAAACCGAAGTTAAAAAAGTTTTGGATTTAATGATTCATTCTTTGTATAGCAACAAAGAAATCTTTTTGCGTGAATTAATCTCGAATGCGTCTGACGCAGCAGAAAAATTACGCTTTGAAGCGTTGTCAAATGAAGCTTTGTATGAAAATGATGGTGAATTAAAAATTTGGGTAGAACTCAATGCAGATGCCCGTACGCTGACACTCCGCGATAACGGCATTGGGATGTCCCGCGAAGAAGTGATTGAAAATATTGGGACAATCGCTAAATCAGGTACACAACAATTTTTCCAAGCTTTAACAGGCGATAAAGCTAAAGACAGCCAGTTAATTGGACAATTCGGGGTCGGTTTTTACTCTTGCTTTATCATCGCCGATAAAGTGACTTTAGTCACCCGCCGCGCAGGTTTGACCGCAGAAAATGGTGTGCGTTGGGAATCGGATGGTAGTGGTGAATATACCATTGAAAATGTAGAAAAAGCTGAGCGTGGTACAGAAATTATTTTACATCTGCGCGAAGAGGAAGAGGAGTTTTTACAAGATTATCGTATTCGCAATATCATCAAAAAATATTCCGACCACATCACATTGCCGATTGTGATGCCTCGCATTCAGTTTGATGATGAGAAAAAAGAAAAAACCATTGAGCAAGAAGTGGTTAATAGTGCAACGGCGTTATGGTCTCGTTCTAAATCTGAAATTACTGATGAGCAATATAATGAATTTTATAAACATATTGCCCATGATTATGAAAACCCCTTAGTTCATATCCATAATAAAGTAGAAGGCAAGTTTGAATATACTTTGTTGTTATATGTTCCTGCCCGCGCACCGTTTGATTTGTGGGATCGTAATCAACGGCATGGGGTGAAATTGTATGTACGTCGTGTGTTTATCATGGACGACAGCGAGCAATTATTGCCGCCTTACTTGCGTTTTATTCGCGGGGTGATTGATAGTAACGATTTGCCGTTAAACGTTTCTCGCGAAATTTTGCAACATAACAAGCAAATCGACACCATTCGTGCAGGCGCAGTGAAAAAAGTATTAACGGCGTTGGAATCTTTAGCCAGCGGCGAAGATGCGGAAAAATATGAAAGTTTCTGGAATGAATTCGGCAAAGTCTTAAAAGAAGGGATTATCGACGACCACGCCAACCGCGAACGGATTGCAAAATTATTGCGTTTTGCTTCTACCCTTGACGACAATCCAAAGCCTAAAGTGACTTTAGAACAGTATGTTGCGCGGATGAAAGAAGGGCAGGAAAAAATTTATTACATCACTGCTGAAAACTTTGCTGCTGCGAAAAGCAGTCCGCATTTAGAAATTTTCCGCAAAAAAGGCATCGAAGTTTTATTATTGTCCGACCAAATCGACGAATGGGTAGTAACACACTTAAACAGCTTCCAAGAAAAGCCTTTGCAATCTGTGACTAAAGGTGCGTTAGATTTAGGTAGCTTGGAAAATGAAGAAGAAAAACAAGAAGTCGAAAAAGCAGCAACTGAAATGAAGCCTTTCATTGACCGCGTTAAGGAAATCTTAGGCGATAAAGTAAAAGAAGTGCGTTTAACCTATCGTTTAACCAATTCCCCTGCGTGTTTAGTCGCGGATGAACATGGTATGGATTCTAGCCTTGAACGTTTGTTAAAAGCGGCGGGGCAAACGATTAACACCAGCAAACCAATTTTAGAAATCAATCCGCATCATTCTATTATCACCGCTGTACAAAAAGAAAGTGATGATAGCCGTTTTAAAGATTGGGTTTTCATTTTATTTGACCAAGCCTTACTCAGCGAAGGTGCGCAATTAGAAGACCCCGCCGCGTTTGTCAGCAGACTTAACCAAATGTTAATGACCCTGACCACGCACTAAAGCCTAATAGCTTTCGTCATTTCTAGTTTTATCGAAGAGTCTAAAATCCTAACAAGGGTTTTAGGCTCTTTTCTTTGGGACTCTCTATTCTTTAAAGGACTTTTTCATGTTGAAAAAAATCGTATTGACTTGTGGTTTACTGTTAATTAGCACTTGGGGACACGCCGCAAGTTTTGACTGCAAAAAAGCTAAAGCTCCGATTGAAAAAACCATTTGCAACGATGCTGAATTAAACAGCATGGATAGTAAATTGGGAGAAGTTTACAAAAACTGGTTAAATGACAGCAGCAAAACGGGCAAATTTATCAAGAAAACCCAAGCTTTTTGGTTAAAATGGCGGGCGGAGCGATGTGATGTAACCGTTGCGAGTTGCTTATTATCACTTTACGAAGAGCGTATTAGCTTACTGGAATTTTATTTAACTGACCCCTTTCAAGTTTCTGAAGTTGGACAAATCGTAGGGACGTATAGCGCGAAAAATACGGGCTTAGAAATGTTTATCGAAGCCCTCAATCATGATGAAGTTTTTGTCCACATTAGCGGTGAAGACGATAATAAACGCTGGTCTTGTGATTTTAACGGGCGCGGGAAATTAAACAACAATACAATTGATTTAACACCGCTCGTTGGTGATGTGCCCGCAGCTAACAATAGCGTAATCTTAAAAATACAGAAAAATGGAAGCATTCTTGCACAAGAAAAAACAACAACCTTGCAAGGCAAAGTTGTCGATGTTGAGCAAGAAGATACGGAATTTTGTGGGGGGATTCAGAATTTTGGAGAAATTTCGGCAGAATACACGCCAACCCTGCGCGTCCTTAAATAAAAGATTTTACTTGATTTCTGCCTAATGTTCTCCTTTTTTGACAGAGTTGTTTAACTCTGTCAATTCCCATAATTTTTGTATTTCTTTTCTTTTTTCCATTCTTGATTGCTCTCTGAAATTTAAATTCTAGCAAATGGCAAAACCTATTTAATCTATTAGACTTAAATAACATCGAGCCACGATATAAGCATTATTGATAAAAACTAATTAGCTTAGCTTTTTAAAAAATGATAGAAACTAACTTTTTTTCATTTTTTAAAGAACATAGGATAAGGCGATGGCGATTAAAATCAATCTAAGGCAAGTTATTTACGCTCTTGCAGATGCGTTGGATTTGATTGCCACTGAAAATGCGCAACATAGTAAACGCGTTGCAATAATGGCATTGGAATGTGGGAAACGCTTACAATTTGATAAGACACAATTAGATACGATTTTACATGCTGCTTTATTGCATGATTTTGGAATTTCAGAAAAATATCCATGCAGCAATATTTTATCGGATAAACATTGGGAATGGGAATGGCGCAATGCCGTTTTTCATTGTGAGCGTGGTTATAGAAATCTTTTCAATATTAAGCCATTAGCGAATATTGCGCCGATTATTTTACATCATCATCGCCGTTGGGAAATGGTTAAACATTTAACTCTTTCTTCATTTCAAAAATTAGCCGCTAATTTACTTTTTCTTTTAGATAGAATTGATGCTTTTATTGTTTCACACATTAAATTAGATATTTTAGCGTGTAAAGAAACGATTAGGGAAAAAGTAATTCATTGCCAAGGTAATTTATTTGCACCAGAAGTGATTGAGGCGTTTTTATCAGCGTCAGAAAAAGAGGCTTTTTGGCTATCTTTAGAAACAAATCATTTATATCGTTGTTTATGGAAAATAGAGCAACATCATCATGAAACCACCATTAATTTAGTGGAATTAAAACAATTAGCCATGATGTTTTCTATTTTAGTAGATGCTAAAAGTCGTTTTACCCAAGAACATTCTACAGGGGTTGCACGGCTTGCGCGTTTTTTTGCGGAGCATTTAGGTTTTCCAAGTGAAACCTGTGATAAGTTAGAAATCGCGGGGTTATTACATGATTTAGGAAAATTAAAAATACCCAGTGAAATTTTAGAAAAACCTGCGCCGTTAACTTTAGCTGAACGTTCTTTAGTCAATCATCATAGTTATGAAACCTATCAAATTTTATGCAGAATTGAGGGCATTCAAGACATTGCAACGTGGGCGGGCAATCACCACGAACGCCCAGATGGGAGCGGCTATCCTTTTCATTTAAAAGGGGAAGAGGTTACTTTAGAAATGCAAATTATCGGTGTCGCGGATATGTTTCAAGCGTTAGCACAAAATCGCCCTTATCGCGCCAGTTTGCCGCCCGCAGAAATTTTTGCTTTATTACGCACGTCAATAGAATGTCGCGGAATGGATAAACGCTTGTTTGCGGTGATAGAAAAAGAGTTAGAAACTTGCTGGCGAATTGCAATCGGTGAGATGGGAGGAGAATCATCTACTGTGAACGTACTACAAAATAAACACGCTTATCTGAACCATGTCACTTAATTTGCATAATTAGAAGCCTTAAAAATTAAGGAATTACGCAGTTAAAAAAGTAGGATTGATTTAATCCGTTTTTTATCTGAACCACAATTAACACAATTTATTGAATTAGCACAATTTTTAAATCGTATTTTTGTGTGGAAATTAAGTCAATTGTGCGAATTGCGGTTCAGACAAAAAATGCCTAAACCGTCATTTCATTTTATTCTTCGTCCCGCTCTGCTTGTGGATGATTTTCTTCTTCACGAATATCTTCATCGCGAACATCTTCATCGGCGGCAATAAATGGTTCACGCGCCATATCACTATCTTCTTGGCTGCGATTAATTAAATATTGCGTTAATAATGGCACGGGGCGACCTGTCGCGCCTTTGCCTTTGCCTTTACCAACATACGCCGTGCCTGCAATGTCTAAATGTGCCCAGCGGTATTTTTTGGCAAAACGGGCTAAGAAACTCGCCGCTAAAATAGAGCCCGCTTCCCGCCCAATATTGCTAATATTGGCAATGTCTGCAAACGGACTTTCTAAATGTTCTTGGTAATCATCCCATAACGGCAATTCCCATGCACGGTCGCAACTGGCGCGCCCCGCATTGAGCAAATCATTGGTTAAAGGATTGTGATTACTCATTAAACCGTGTGCATAACGTCCTAAAGCAATGACTACCGCGCCCGTTAAAGTCGCAACGTCAATTACAACTTCAGGTTTATAGCGTTCTGCATAAGTCATGGCATCACACAGAATTAAACGACCTTCTGCATCCGTATTTAAAATTTCAACGGTTTGCCCTGATAACGTCGTGACAATATCGCCCGGTTTAGTGGCTTTGCCGCTGGGCATATTTTCCACCGCTGGCACAATCGCCACTACATTTAACGGCAATTGCAATTCTGCAACGGCGGACATTGTGCCCAATACACCTGCCGCGCCGCACATGTCGAATTTCATTTCATCCAAAGCTTCAGCAGGTTTTAAAGAAATCCCGCCCGTGTCAAAAGTCACCCCTTTACCGACGAGTACAATCGGGTCCATTTCTTTTTTCGCGCCTTTATATTCTAAAATAATCAAGCGCGGCGGTTGTTCACTGCCTTTCGCAACCGCTAACATGGAAAACATGCCTTGTTTTTCTAATTGGGTTTCCGTTAAAACTTTGCAGGTCATTTTATCATGCAGACCGCATAAAGCTTTGGCACGCTCAGCTAAATAGGAAGGTGTGCATACATTGCTGGGCAAATTGCCCAAATCTTTCGCCAAACTGACCCCAGCAGCAACGGCTTGGGCTTCACGGTTGGCTTGTTCCGCAATGGCTAATTCGCGGCGCGAAGCAATGCTAAATACAATTTTGCGCAAAGGACGACGTGCTATATTTTTTTTACTTTTTAATAAATCAAAGTTATATAAAGCTGCATGAGCCGCTTCAATCGCTTGACGCACCCGCCATGCGGTATCCCGTCCCCGTACATTGAGTTCAGTTAAATAGCAAACGGTTTCCATTGAACCCGTTTCATGCAAGGTGCGAATCGCTTCAGTGATAATTTTGCGATATTGCATATCACCTAATTCCCGTTCGCGTCCGCAACCCACTAATAAAACACGGTCAGCCAACGTGCCAGGCACATTGTGCAATAATAAAGTCTGTCCGATTTTGCCTTCTAAATCGCCCCGCCGCAGAATAGAAGACAAATAGCCATTACTAACATCATCAATTTGACGAGCAACCTCAGATAAACGACGAGGTTCATAAATGCCAACAACAACGCAAGCTGTACGTTGTTTTTCAGGATGACCACTTTTAATATTAAATTCCATAATGAGCGCAACAATGATTTTTGAGTTGGAGATGGGGTAAGTTGAGAGATAATTAGAGCAAAGCCAAATACTTTTATATGCAAAAATAATGATTTAATCATTAAAAATTAATATTTTGTCTATAAATGAGATTTAGTTTATAAAAATGGATAAAATTGTAGCTAGTTTTAATTTTTTAGGAAACACTAAGGATACTCTTTTTTGCTGATACGACGTTATTTTTTCGCTGAAATCATTAAAGTGATGTTCGTGTTATTACTGATGTTGCTGTTAATCTACATCAGCCATCGCTTTATGAGCTACCTTGTACAAGCCGCTGCGGGCTCAATTGCTGCTAGTTATATTTTTAGCCTGTTAGGTTTGCGTTTATTGCGAGATTTAACCCTGCTCATCCCGCTGGGTTTTTTCTTGGCTATCTTAATTGCTTTAGGTAGGTTATATAAAGACAATGAAATCACCGCCCTTGCTGCCTGTGGGATTAATGTTCCTTACCGCAGTATTTTAGGTTTAGGAGCTGGGGTTGCTTGTTTTATTGCTTTGTTATCTATGCTATTTGCGCCGTGGGCTGACCGCCAAGTGGAAAAACTGCGGATTCAAGCCGCATCAGAAGCCGAAATTAGCGCGGTGGCGGCGGGACGTTTTAAAGAGTTTATGCAAGGTAATGGTATTTTTTATGTGGAAGATTTAAACCGCGATACAAAAACCTTGTCTTTCATTTTTGCTCAAGCCAATTTAGAACACAGCAAAGCCATTATCATTGCCCAAAGTGGACAACAAGAACAAGAAAATGGTGAATTATTTCTCAATTTGAAACAAGGCTATCGTTATCATTTACCTGAGAATAGTTTAGAACACACCGTTATCCAATTTGAGGAACATCGCTTACATATTCCCCGCAAACTTGATAATGAGCAAACTTCCCGTTATTCCGCTTTGCCGACGGGCGTTTTATGGTCATCCAATCAAACTGCTTACATGGCAGAGCTGCAATGGCGTATTTCCTTGCCTTTATCCGTTTTGCTTTTAACCGCGCTTGCCGTCCCTTTATCGCGCACTACACCGCGCCAAGGACAATTTGCAAAATTATTTGCAGGCATTTTATTGTTTTTAATTTATAATAACCTGCTAAATGTGGCAAAAAAATGGCTAGAACGTGGCGAAATACCCCCATGGGTTGGTTTATGGTGGGTACATTTGCTTATGTTAGTGGTTGTTTTTATTACATTATGGTTGCCCACATTTTCAATGCAATGGCAAGCTTGGCGACAAAGCCGACTTGCACCTACCTCGCCTTAAGTTTTACTGCTTAAGTTATATAGTTTATGTTGTATTTTTGAGACATTTTAATTATTATAAATGATATTTTTACCACACTTTTTTGGCTAAGAATAAAATTTGATTGGAATACAACAAATTAACTGCTTAGGATACACTTATGAAAAAACATGCAATCGCGCTTAGCTTATTAGCAGCTTGCGGCTATACCTCCACTGTTTCTGCAATTCAATTCACCGACTATGTTAAACCTGATACTTTCTATCAACAATCCTACTTAGAAGGTACTTTTAATTTAAATAGCGGCAATCAAGACCAAACCAGTTATAGTGGTTCATTCGCAGGGGATTACACCATGCGTTACAACACTTTACCTTTCGTTTGGAATGCCGATGTTGCAGGGGTTATCGCATTTAACCGCGATGGAGCTGAAGGGGCTTCTACTGATAAAGGCTATGATTTTTTAGCCAGCACCAGTGCGGATAAATATTTTAATAACAAAAGTTTATTTTTCGGATTTGGTTCTGCTGACTTAGGATATCGGCGGATTATAGGCGCAGATGATTCTGATGACCCCTACTTTAAATTAGGGATTGGTGCAGGATATGGTCGTTTATACGACGCAACCGCATTGGCAAAAGCCATTCGTATTGCCGATGAATTAGTCAAATACGGCATTGTTAGCCGTGCATTAAGTGATGAAGGCTTATTATCCTTAGCCAGTGTAATTGAACGCGAATCTGAATTTGTCAGCAAATACGGCGCAGGCGAATATCGCAAATACTGGATTGAAGCGATGGAAGCAGAATTGCGCAAACAAAGCGTATTGAAAAACAATACTTTAGGTGCATTAGGCTCTATTCGCGTCACTGAAGTTTTATCCGAAGTTGTACAACAACGTTTACATGGTTGGTCTGTCCGTGCTGGCGTTGGTTACATTGCCTCCAACTATGATGGTAGCGATTCTGACCCTTCTTTAGACCTCGGTTTTGATTACGGTTTACCAATTGGTTTACAATGGCAATTAATTGAACGCGCACGTTATTCTACAATTCTCAATAGCGATGATACCGGTCATTTATTTACTAACAAACTGACCTTAAACTTTGAAGTCTCTGACCGCATCGACTGGGAAAACACTTGGAATCTCAGTTATTTGAATTCTGCTGAAAGTGATAGAGACGTGATTGCTAACTCTTTAAGCACTTCAGCTATTTACTACATTGCAAACCAATTAGATGCTGTATTAACATTTGGTTTAGACAAAATTGACGACGACATCGACAATAATGGCAACGACGATTGGGATAAATCTATCCGCTTCGGTATTCGTTACCGTTTAAATTAATCGTTTAGGTTAAATTTACTATCCCGTTGTTTCAGCGGGATAGTTTTCTCTATTTTGCGCTTTTATATGATTAAACGTATTCATGTCGTTGCAGCAGTCATTGAAAATGCCCAGCAACAAATTTTACTCAGTCTCCGTCCTAAACATTTGCATCAAGGCGATTTATGGGAATTTGCAGGCGGTAAAGTAGAAAGCAATGAAAACGTTGAACAAGCTCTGCGCCGCGAAATTCAAGAAGAATTAGATTTACAAATTGATATGGCACGCCCACTGATACGGATTCATCACGATTATGTCGATAAATCCATTCTATTAGATGTTTGGCAAGTGGAAAAATGGCGCGGCACACCGATTGGACGCGAAGGACAACAACTAGCGTGGGTCAAACGCGAACATTTAAAAAATTATACTTTCCCCGCTGCCAATTTACCCATTATCACCGCTTTACATTTGCCCCCCACTTATTTAATTACGCCCGAACCCGAGCGATTAAATGACCTCAGTTTTTTTCATCATTTAGAACGTTGTTTAGACAAGCAAATTAATTTAATTCAATTACGCGCCAAGTGTTTATATGCCAGTTCTTTGCGCGATTACAGCTATTTTGCCGAGCGGGTTTTAACTTTATGTGACCGCTATCACGCCCGTTTATTACTCAATGCTGACGTGCAAACCGTGCTATCGGTCGGCGCAAATGGCGTACATTTAAACAGCGAACGCTTAGCCGAATGTTCCGCTCGCCCTTTACCTGCCCATTTATGGGTTGCGGCTTCTTGTCATGATGAACAGCAAATTCAACAGGCAAAACACATTCAAACCGATTTTATCGTTATCAGTCCCGTGCAAGCCACGCCTTCCCATCCCGACAGTGAGCCTTTAGGCTGGCAACGTTTTTTTGCATTGACAGAATTAGCCAATTGTCCCGTGTACGCGCTGGGCGGAATGCAAAAACATGATATAGAAACTGCATTTATGCACGGTGGACAAGGCATTGCCGCCATTCGCAGTTTATTTAATCCAGATAATACATTTTAAGACACTGACCACAGCGTCCGAATTTGCTCTAAGCGTTTTAAATTAACGCCCCAATCCGAATATCCCACCCGCGACGCAGACCGCCAATGAATCACTTTATTCGTGTCATCTAAATAAAACTCCACATCATCAACAAAGCGAAAGACTAACGACGTGCATTCAGCATAAATGTAATTTTTATTGTCTGTAATAATTTTAGTGCGCGGCAGTTTTTGCAAAATTTTCAATAATTTAGCATGGGCTTCTGTAAGTGATAATTGATGTTGAAGCGGTTGAATATAATGGACATTATCCGTTACTGAGGCAAAAGAACTGCGACAATTCGGTGTTTCAGGACAGGGAATAAGCTGTTGATTATGCAGTCCAAGATTGACAGGACGCGAACTAGAACACCCTGATAGTAAAAAAAGAGCGGTACTAATAAAAGTTTTTAAATAAAGATTCATGATGTGGT
>CAZKST010000092.1:0-6226 GCA_964555395.1 uncultured Thiotrichaceae bacterium
TAAAGCATTTTAATTAAGCAACGACTGGAATTTTACCAATTTTAGCTTGCCATT
The DNA here is from genome assembly GCA_964555395.1 of uncultured Thiotrichaceae bacterium. Lineage (GTDB taxonomy): Bacteria > Pseudomonadota > Gammaproteobacteria > Beggiatoales > Beggiatoaceae > CAZKST01. Next base: position 55 of record CAZKST010000092.1, read on the forward strand.
CTTTAGGGCCTGTATTGTGTACAGATTCGCCATTGACATCTACCGCAACGGTCACAGGCATATCTTGTACATCAAACTCATAAATGGCTTCCATGCCTAATTCTTCAAATGCAACAACGCGAGAACCGCGAATTGCTTTAGACACTAAATAAGCCGCGCCACCGACTGCCATTAAGTAAACCGCTTTATGTTTCTTAATGGACTCAATTGCTTGTGGACCCCGCTCGGCTTTACCAACCATGCCAATTAAACCCGTTTTGTCTAAAATGGTATCGGTAAATTTATCCATCCGCGTTGCTGTGGTTGGGCCTGCGGGTCCAACAACTTCATCACGCACAGGGTCAACGGGGCCGACGTAGTAAATAAAGCGGTTGCTGAAATCTACAGGTAATTGTTCGCCTTTCGCAATCATGTCGACTAAACGTTTGTGCGCGGCATCACGTCCAGTTAATAATTTACCGCTTAATAAAATCCGCTCACCTGGTTGCCATTTTGCAATTTCTTCGCGGGTTACGTCGGCTAAATTAACGCGGCGGGTGTCTTTGCTGGCTTCCCAAGTGACAGCAGGCCAATCGGATAAGCTTGGAGTCTCTAAACGAGCGGGACCGCTGCCATCTAATACAAAGTGGGCGTGACGAGTCGCGGCGCAGTTAGGAATCATCGCAACAGGTAAAGACGCAGCGTGGGTTGGGTAGTCTAAAATTTTCACGTCTAACACGGTTGCTAAACCGCCTAAACCTTGCGCGCCAATCCCTAACGCATTAACTTTTTCAAATAATTCTAAGCGTAATTCTTCTACACGATTTTGCGCGCCGCGTGCTTTTAATTCGTGAATGTCGATATGATCCATTAATGACTGTTTAGCCAATAACATTGCTTTTTCAGGCGTGCCCCCAATCCCAATGCCTAACATACCCGGTGGACACCAGCCTGCGCCCATTGTTGGGACTGTTTTTAATACCCAATCAACAATGCTGTCACTGGGATTGAGCATTACTAATTTAGATTTATTTTCAGAGCCGCCGCCTTTCGCCGCTAAAGTCACTTCAACAGTATCGCCTTGAACTAATTCAACGTGCACAACAGCAGGGGTATTGTCTTTAGTATTCTTACGTTTACCCGCAGGGTCACTTAATACTGAAGCGCGCAATTGGTTGTCGGGGTGATTATACGCACGGCGTACGCCTTCGTTGACTAATTCTACTAAATCGAGTTTGGTATCAAAGCGGACATTCATGCCGACTTTTAAGAAAACAACGGCAATACCCGTATCTTGACATAAAGGGCGATGACCTTCTGCGCACATTCTGGAGTTGACCAGAATTTGTGCCATTGCATCTTTTGCAGCAAGCGATTGTTCTTGCTCGTAAGCTTCGCCTAAAGCTTTAATATAATCAACGGGGTGATAGTAGGAAATGTATTGAAAACCGTCTTCAATACTTTGAATAAAATCTGCTTCTTTAATTAAAGTCATCATTACTCCTCACTGATTTTGTTAACTGCTTTTTTTCGTAGCGCAAATTTTAAACGAATTTGCCAACTTTGGGCGAGATTTTTGGGAAATTAATTTAAATAATGTTTAAGTTCAAGGTGTAGATTTATAAGTAGCTTTATCAAAGTTTCTTAAAGAAATTGTTTTGATAAATTGGGAAAAACTAGCTTCATTTTAGTGCTTTAGCGTATTATTTACCCAAATGGGTATTTATAAAATTAAAAATACGAGAAAGAGTATGACAATAAAAATTGGGGTGGATGTAGGCGGCACAAAAATTGAGGTTATCGCGCTCAATAGCATTGGAGAAACCCTTGCAAGACAGCGAGTTGCAACACCACGCGGCGATTATGAGGCAACTTTGCGCACAATTGCGGATTTGGTTTTTGAGGTGGAATTAACCCTTGGTGAACGGGGCACGGTGGGAATCGGTACACCAGGGGCAATTTCACCCGCGACGGGATTGATTAAAAATGCAAATTCTACTTGGTTAAATGGACAGCCTTTTGACCGCGACCTTGAAAAATGTTTACAGCGTCCTGTGCGTTTAGCCAATGATGCAAACTGTTTTACTTTGTCTGAGGCAATCGACGGCGCGGCAGCAGGGGCGCAAGTGGTGTTTGGGGTAATTATTGGTACGGGAACAGGCGGCGGTATTGCGATTCATCAGCAAATTTTGCAGGGTGGACATGCGATTGCGGGTGAATGGGGACATAATCCTTTGCCTTGGCAAGTAGATAGCGATTTGCCATTGCCGCCGTGTTATTGTGGCAAACAAGGCTGTATAGAAACCTATTTGTCGGGGAGCGGTTTAACTTTGGATTTTGAAAGACAATTATCTCACGCAAACAGTTTACCTAAAAATTTTCAATTGCCGCTTTCTGTGGAGCAAATCGTTGAATTAGCAATGATATATCAATTTATGCCCGCGCAAAATTGTTTAGCGCGTTATGCTGACCGTGTGGCGCGCAGTTTGGCAACAGTGATTAATATTTTAGACCCTGATGTGATTGTGTTGGGCGGCGGATTGTCGAATATTGCGCAGTTGTATGAAAATGTGCCTGTATTATTAAAACGTTATGTGTTTTCAGACGAAGTGAGCACCCGCTTAGTTGCGGCGGCGCATGGCGATTCCAGCGGCGTGCGCGGTGCGGCTTGGCTGTGGTAAATTATTGTAAATTCTTGTTTTCTGTTTTTGGTTCGGTTGTTAAAAAAGGAATTAAAAGTAACCACGGTAAATAGCGAAAATGGGGGGCGCGAAATTCATATAAGCCAATTTGCATGTCTTGATGTCCAGCGGCGGGCTGTGGGATATAGGTTTTAAAAACATAATCCCAAAGGCTGAGATTAAAACCGTAATTGCTATTCGTTTCTTGCGGAATAACTGAGTGGTGCACGCGGTGAAAATCGGGGGTAACAATCAGAGTACGCAAATATTTATCTAGGATTGGCGGTAGGGCGATATTACTGTGATTAAACATTGCCATACCATTTAAAACAACTTCAAATATTAACACCGCGCTGGCGGGTGCACCGATTAAAATAATCACTAAATATTTGAATAGCATAGACAAAATAATTTCAAGACTATGAAAACGCAATCCCGTACTAACATCAATTGCGGTGTCAATGTGGTGCACACGATGCAATCGCCATAACAGCGGGATTTGATGACAAGCAACATGCTGGGCATAAATGGCTAAATCTAAACAGATTAATGCTAATAAAAACTTTAAAAATTCAGGCAATGCGAGAAGATTAAACACGCCCCACTGTTGGGTTGTTGCCCACAATGCGACCCCAACAGCACTGACACTGAAGCATAAACGCACTAAAATACTATTCAACACAACTAATGCTAGATTATTTAGCCAGCGCGTTGTTTTTGCAGGAATAAAGCGGCGTGGGTTGCGGATTTCCCACAAGCCCATGATGAATAAAATACTTAGAAACGTTCCTAAACGTATCAAAGTTTGATGTTGTAGTAAAAACGCTTCCACTATTAATATAGACCTTTATGTAAATACCGCTTTATTGAGATTTTTTAAAAGGTTCCGGCTCTGTATAGTAAGGACAGGTATTAGGGTCTTGGCATGTGCCGAAAAGATATAAACTGTGGGTAGAAATTTGAAAACCTTTGTTTTCTGCAATCGCTTTTTGCCGCTCCTCAATGGTGTCGTCTGAAAATTCTTCTATGTGTCCACAGCGTAAACAGACGATATGGTCATGATGATGACCTTTATTTAATTCAAAAACCGACATACCACTGTCAAAATGGTGGCGAATGACAATCCCAGCTTCTTCAAATTGTGTCAGTACACGATAAACGGTGGCTAAGCCGACATCATCCCCTGAATCTAATAATGCTTTATAAACGTCTTCTGCGCTAAGATGGCGTTGTTGACTTCGTTCTAGTAATTCTAAAACGCGAATTCTTGGAATTGTCGCCTTCAAGCCTAATTTTTTAAGTTCATGACTATCCATGCAAAAGAGCCTCAGTAATTAAAAGTTGAAACCATTCATAAAACTGGTAAAAATACTGACTAAAAATCAGTGTGTTTTTTTTATGATTACGTTATCATCTAACTTGTTTTCATTAAGGTCAACGACAACAGAATGCAAAAGATTTTACTCCCTTTTATGGTCATTCGTCATATTTCTCTCTTTGCTACCTTGCTTTTTGTGCTTAGCAGTTGTGCAATTTATCGTATCGATATACAGCAGGGCAATGGGATTACACAAGAAATGGTCGACCAATTGCGGGTTGGAATGCCTGCTCAAAAAGTACAATTTATTTTAGGATCACCGTTATTACAAGATGTGTTTAATGGTAATCAACGTTGGGACTATTATTATAGTTTCCAAGCGGGCGGACAACAGCGCGAGCAACGCAAAGTTACTCTGCTATTTGATAAGGACGAACGTTTAACCAGCATTAATGGCGATGTTGTTGGTCGTAATAATGCCCCTGCTGCACCAACCTCTACAACCGAATCACAATCTTCCGAACCTATTTTATAATAAATCCGAATACGAATTGTTAAGCAATGATTACACTATTTTGCACATTGCGACACAAAACGTTAATTGATGGTTGTTTTTCCCCTGCTTTAAAAAAGCATTATAAATATTGCAATTTTAGGAGTGTTCTCATGAATAAATTATTAACTGCAACTGGTTTAGCGACTTTATTAGTATTAGGTGGTTGCGCATCTACTGAAACTAAAGAAACAACCCCTGTTGCTACAGAAACCCCAAAAACTGAAACTGTTACTCCTCCTGCAACAACCGTTGTAGTTGAAAAACCTGAACCCGCAGTTGTAACAGAACCTACACCTGCAACCAGCTCCGCAACTGAACATACAGTAGCAAAAGGTGATACTTTATATAACATCTCTAAACGTTATGGTATCACTGTTGCTGAATTGCAAAAATGGAATAAAATCAAAGGTAATAGCATTAAATTAGGTCAAACTTTGCGCGTTGTTGCACCTTAATTAAAAAAATAGGGCTTTCTGTACGCAGAAAGCCTTATCTTTTACTCGCGCCACTGCGCCGCAAAATCTTCTAACAAATGTCTAGCAATAGAAACGCTCGGCGGCAAAATTGCAGGCAATTTATCTGCATCGCACCAATACGCATCTTCTAATTCATCTTTATTGACGGTTAATTCGCCGCTCGCATATTCAGCAATGAACGCAAGCATTAATGAATGTGGAAATGCCCATGCTTGACTGCCAAAATAACGCACGTTTTTAAGTTTTAATCCCACCTCTTCGCGTACTTCACGATGTACAGCTTCTTCCGCACTTTCACCTGCTTCAATAAAGCCAGCTTGTACGGTATACATCCCTTTTGTATGATGCGGTGAGCGCGACAGTAAAATTTGATTACCTCGTTGAATACAAACGATAATTGCGGGAGAAATGCGCGGATAAAAACGCAATTGACAACTTGGACACTGTTTAGCTTTTTCTTGACTGTCTAATACTAACGGCGTTGCGCAACGACTGCAAAATTGGTGCGTTTTATCCCAAAATAACAATTGAAAGGCTCGTCCTGCCACTGCAAAAAATACAGAATCTAAAACAGTTGCTAAAGGGCGCAATCCTAAAAAACGATAAGGCGTATTAACTTTAGTGCCCTCTGCAATATTCACGGCATAGCAAGGATAGCCTTGTAAAGTACCGAAAAAATGCTGTTGCAAAGCTTCAAGTCCCAACTCAGCAAGGCTGTTCACTAACGGCAATACCATTTCATTAGATTGGTCTAATATTAGTAATTCATGATTACGGAAAATAAACCAATAAGCAGGTTGCTGCGTCAGTTTTTCAGGCGGATATTGACTTGTAATATAGTAAGGCGTAAAAACAGAATGAGACATCGCAAATTTCTTTAAGCAAAATAAAAAGTTACTTAACAAGTTAAGCTGCACATGAGCAAGCGAATTAACAAGAGAAATGTTGCTAGTTTAACATGAATTAATGATAATGGGGAGATAAAGGAAATTTAAATACAGAGTGGTGCCGAAAGTCGGAATCGAACCGACACGATGTTACCATCGCCAGATTTTGAGTCTGGTGCGTCTACCAGTTCCGCCATTTCGGCAATATTCAGAAGGGTGAATTGATAGAAGCTAAGTATTATAGCAAACAAATAAGCTTATGCAAGTTTTTTTGA
>CAZKST010000092.1:6326-10524 GCA_964555395.1 uncultured Thiotrichaceae bacterium
TGGCAACTCAGTCGCAGGTTCACAGACCAATAATTCACCATCTGCCCGCACTTCATAGGTTTGTGAATCTACTTCAATTTTGGGCTGATAACTGTTATGAATCATCTGATTTTTAGTGATGGTTCGGCAGTTTTTAACCACGCCAATTAAACTTTGTAAACCCAATTGCTCGGCAATCCCATGTTCACGCGCAATCGCGGATAAAAAAGTCATCCGCGTTGCATGACACGCTTTACCATACGCACCAAACATTGGGCGATAATGCACAGGTTGCGGGGTGGGAATCGACGCATTCGCATCGCCCATCGGCGCGGCGGCGATAAATCCGCCTTTGATAATTAAACTCGGTTTAACTGCAAAAAATGCGGGTCGCCATAACACTAAATCCGCTAATTTACCCACTTCTACCGAGCCGATTTCATGCGCAACGCCGTGTGTAATCGCTGGATTAATCGTATATTTTGCGACATAACGCTTTACCCGCTGATTATCATTACGCGCCGAATCACCTGCTAAACTACCGCGCTGGGCTTTCATTTTATGTGCGGTTTGCCATGTGCGAATCACCACTTCCCCCACGCGTCCCATCGCTTGTGAATCGGAGGAAATCATCGAAAACGCGCCTAAATCGTGCAAAATATCTTCGGCGGCTATCGTTTCGCGCCGAATGCGCGATTCTGCAAATGCTACATCTTCGGCAATACTTGCATCTAAATGATGGCAAACCATCAGCATGTCTAAATGTTCATCTACCGTATTAATCGTATAAGGGCGCGTTGGATTGGTCGACGAAGGCAAAATATGGGCAAAACCCGCCGCTTTAATAATATCGGGTGCATGTCCGCCGCCCGCACCTTCGGTGTGATAAGTGTGAATTGTGCGCCCATTAATCGCCGCTAAAGTATCCTCGACAAAGCCTGATTCATTTAAAGTATCCGTATGAATGGCGACTTGTACATCTAATTTTTCAGCAACATTCAAACAGTTATCAATTGCGGCGGGCGTTGTACCCCAATCTTCATGCAATTTTAAGCCAATCGCACCCGCTTGAATTTGCTCTTCTAAAGCAGCAGGCAAACTTGCATTGCCTTTGCCTAAAAAGCCTAAATTCATGGGAAAACTGTCCGCCGCTTCTAACATGCGGTGCAAATTCCAAATACCGGGTGTGCAAGTCGTGGCATTTGTCCCCGTCGCGGGTCCCGTGCCGCCGCCAAGCATCGTTGTTACGCCCGACATTAACGCCTCTTCAATTTGTTGCGGACAAATAAAATGAATATGCGAATCGACCCCGCCCGCCGTGATAATTTGCCCTTCACCTGCGATAATTTCTGTCCCTGCGCCGATTAAAATCGTCACGCCCGCTTGCGTATCTGGATTGCCTGCTTTACCAATGCCGCTAATGCGCCCGTTTTTAATGCCAATATCGGCTTTTACAATACCCCAATGGTCAACAATCAAGGCGTTAGTGATAACCGTATCTGCCACTTCTGCATCTAAACGTTGACATTGTCCCATGCCGTCGCGAATCACTTTACCGCCGCCGAAAGTCACTTCATCGCCATAAACGGTATGGTCACGCTCTACTTCAATCCATAAATTCGTATCGCCTAATCGCACGCGGTCGCCGACGGTGGGGCCATATAATTCGGCATAGGCTTGTCTGCTGATTTTTACCATCTGAAACTCTCCCGTTATTGGTCTAATGACCCCATAATTTTGCCTTGAAAGCCATATACTTGCCGCTGACCTGCATAAGCCACTAATTCAACTGTGCGCGTTTGCCCCGGTTCAAAACGGACGGCTGTCCCTGCTGGAATATTCAAACGAAATCCGCGGGTTAATTCCCGCTCAAAACGTAATGCTTGATTGGTTTCATAAAAATGATAATGTGAGCCGACTTGAATCGGACGGTCGCCCGTATTGGCTACGGTGACGGTAACCGTTGCCCGCCCATGGTTTAATTCGATGTCGCCTTCAGCAGCGATAATTTCACCCGCTATCATATTATTTTTGCTCCATTTTTATAAAATTGGATTATGCACCGTGACCAATTTTGTGCCATCGGGAAAAGTCGCTTCGACCTGCACTTCGTGAATCATTTCGGCGATGCCATCCATCACATCCTCACGACTTAATAAAGTGCGTCCGTAGTCCATTAATTCAGCAACGGTTTTTCCTTCACGCGCACCTTCCATAATTTCAGCAGTAATCAAAGCGATAGCTTCAGGATAATTGAGTTTTAAGCCTTTAGCGCGGCGGCGTTCGGCGAGGAGTGCGGCGGTAAAAATCAACAATTTATCTTTTTCGCGGGGGGTGAGTTCCATGCAATACTCCTTGTTGGATTGCGAATTGAATTAGTTTGTGATTTTAGCTGAAATTAGGAGTTGTTAAAAATATCTTCATCGTACAAAGCAAGGATTTATTGTATAAAAATAGTGTTGTAGTTTTTTGCTATGCTTAAATATGCTAGAAATTATAAGATTCAGACAAAATCAAACCACCAAGGAGAATGCACATGCTAAAACCGTTTATCGGTTGTTGTTGTTTGCTGTTCAGTGCGCACTTATTCGCCGCCAGCCCGCCCGACCCGCTGAAATCTGTGCAATGGGAAACCATGTATAACGCCTTTTTTAAAGATGCACCGATTATTTTTGATGAAAGTATCAGCATTTTAGCCCCTGTTCATGCTGAAAATTCTATGTCAGTGCCGATACTTATTGATGCAAATAAAATCAAAGACATTCAAAAAATTGTAGTAGTGGTTGATTTTAATCCTTTACCCAAAGTTTTAGAATTTGAACCACAACAAGCATTAGCAACTGTCGGCTTTTCCATTAAATTACAACAATCTAGCCCCGTTCGGGCGGCGGTACTAACCCGCGACGGCTGGCATGTTAACGGGCGTTGGATTGAAGCAGCGGGCGGGGGTTGCACCTTGCCGAGTCTGTCCCGCGCACAAACTAATTGGGACAAAACACTGGGTAAAGTCACGTCGCGACAATGGCAATTTCCCGAGCAAAATCGCTTACGTTTTCGAGTGATGCACCCCATGGATACAGGCTTAGTCTCTGGAATTCCAGCCTTTTTTATTGAGCATTTGCAATTGCAGGATGCCCAAGGCAAAACTTTATTGACTTTATCGCCATTTGAACCGATTAGCGAAAATCCCTTATTTACCATTGAATTGCCTAAAAATTTAACCGTTCAATTGCCTTTAACTTTACAAGGGATTGATAATAATGGTAATAAAATTAATGCGGAGCTTGCACAATGAAATTAAAAGTTTTTCTGTTGCTATGTTTTTTCAGTGTTTCAATTCATGCCGCTAATTTAGAGTATCAACTCAGCCCCCGCGAAATTGCCACAGATACCTACTTATTACTGGGTAAAACTGAAGATTTTGCAGTAAATAACGGCGGAAATATCATCAATACGGCTTTTATTGTCACTTCAGCAGGCGTTTTAGTGATTGATACGGGCGTTTCTAAGCTTTATGGCGAACAATTACGCGCCGCAATTCAAAAAATCACCGATAAACCCATTGTTAAAGTCTTACACACTAACAGTCATCCCGACCGTTTTCTAGGGAATCAAGCTTTTCAAGATGTACCCCGCGCCGCATTGGCTAAAACCCGTGAAGTGATGCAAGCCGAAGCGGCAGCGTTGACGGATAATTTATACAGAATGGTGGGAAAATGGATGCAAGGCACAGAGCCAATTTTACCCTCAGAAACAGTGAAAACGGGCGAATGGCAATTAGGCAATCATCAGTTTGAATTATTTGAGTTTCATGGACATACACAAGCTGATTTAGTAATTCTTGACAAAACGACGGGCGTATTATGGACAGGCGGTTTAGTGTTTTATCAGCGGATGCCAACCACTCCGCACGCTGTTTTAAAAGACTGGCTTAATGCTTTGAATGAGTTGGAAAAAATTCCCTTTAAAACCCTTGTCCCATCGCATGGCGAAATCACGCATGATAAAAGTGCGATTGAACAAACGCGCAGTTATTTGCAATGGTTGGAAAATACTTTGACTGTTGCAGCGCAACAAGGAAAAACTTTAATTGAAGTGATGCAAACGCCTTTACCTGCGACATTTGCGAATTTTGGCGTAGGTCACAGCGAATTTGAACGCTCCGCCGTGCATTTATTCCCAGCATTGGAATTGGCGGAGTTGAAATAAACATAGAATT
>CAZKST010000093.1:0-10451 GCA_964555395.1 uncultured Thiotrichaceae bacterium
TTACTTAATCAAGCCACTTGCCTGTTGCAAGCGTTGTAAAGTACGCGCTTTACCAATCAATTCCACAGTAATATCAATGGAAGGCGACACCGTGCCGCCTGTCACAGCGACGCGCAAAGGCTGGGCAACTTTACCCATTTTCAAATTCAGTTGTGTGCTGATTTTTTCAATAATTGCGTGAATCTCTGCGGCTTTCCATGTTTCTAAAGCTGTTAACTCAGCAATAAAACTTTGTAAAACGGGCGCAGCTTCAGCGGTTAAATTTTTCGCGACCGCTTTTTCATCATATTCTACTTCTTGATAGAAGAAACGACTGGCTAATGCCATTTCTTTCAAGGTTTTAGCGCGTTCTGCTTGCGCTTGAATAATCGCAGTTAATGGCGCGCCATTGCGAGTATCAATGCCCAGTTGTTCAAATTGAAATTGTAAATGCGGGACAATTTGCTCAGGCGGTAAAGTTTTCAAATAATGCTGATTTAACCAATTTAATTTATCAGTATTAAATTTAGAAGGCGCGGCATTGACATCTTTAACATCAAATAATTCAATCATTTCTGCTAAAGAAAAAATTTCTTGGTCGCCATGTGACCAGCCCAAACGCATTAAATAATTTAATAAAGCATGAGGTAAATACCCCTCTTCTTTATAACTTAATACACTGACCGCACCATGTCGTTTAGATAAACGCTGTCCATCACCGCCTAAAATCATCGGCACATGCGCATATTGGGGAATTGTCGCGCCGAGTGCTTGTAAAATATTGATTTGACGCGGCGTATTGTTCACATGGTCATCGCCCCGAATCACTTGCGTGATGCCCATATCCCAATCATCAACCACCACCGTGAAGTTATAAGTGGGAGAGCCATCACTGCGGGCGATAATTAAATCATCTAATTCGCGATTACTGACCCGAATTTCACCTTTAATCAAATCATTAAAAACGACATCGCCATCAACTGGATTTTTAAACCGAACCACGGGCGGAACACCTGCGGGCGGTGTATCGCTACGGTCGCGCCAATAACCGTTATAACGCGGTTTTTCGCCGCGCTCACTTTGCTGCTGCCGCATTTGTTCTAATTCTTCTTTGCTGCAATAGCAATAATAGGCTTTACCTTCATCTAAAAGCTGTTGAATCACGGCTTTATAACGGTCAAAACGTTTAGTTTGGTAATAAGGGCCTTCGTCATAATCCAATTCACACCATGTCATACCGTCTAAAATGGCGCGAACAGATTCTTCAGTTGAGCGTTCTAAATCAGTATCTTCGATGCGGAGAATAAATTTTCCATGATTTTTGCGCGCATACAGCCATGAAAATAAGGCAGTACGCACGCCGCCGACGTGTAAATAGCCTGTCGGGCTGGGCGCAAAACGGGTGACAACCATCATATATCCTTGCGAAATTATTGAATCAATGCGTAGTTTAGCGCAATTTAGCGTGTACGAGAAAGGGGAAAATAGCAGAAAACGGGGGTTGGGAATGGTGGGACTGGTAGGGTTCGAACCTACGACCTAAGGATTATGAGTCCTCAGCTCTAACCGCTGAGCTACAGTCCCATGCGATTTGAACGGGAGATTATAATGTAAAATTGATGATGAAATCAAGTGGATTACATTTAATTATAAGATTAAAAGTTAAAAACTGCTTTTTATACTTTATTTAAGTAATTCAATTAAATCGCCCCGTCTAAAAGTTGCAGCTAATTGTGGTAAAGAAATAGTTTCTTGATAATTAACACCATATAATTTCTTTAAAGCACATTCAATTTCTTGTAAAGCTTGTTTAAACAATTCATCACTTTCTTGCTCAATTAATTGCAACGCATTTTTAAAGTTTTCGTGGGTCAATTGTGTAACTGGTATTTTCAATTTTGCTAAAAGTTGTTTACCCATTTGCATTGCAATAAAACAGGACGCATAGCTCAAAAAGCTAGGCGCATTTTCAGGAAGACGTTTTCTATTATTTTCAGCAACACGGTAAAGCAAAACGGCAATAATGACTTGAGCACCATTTAAATATTCTGTAAAAATATCGGTATATAATTTTCCGAAATGTTCGCGGGTAAAAAATTTAGTTTGATGCGGTTTTTCGCGCCATACTGCCAGAACGGCTTCTGCGGCAATGCCAATAGTAATATCCGTGCTTTTTAATGCAATATCGCTCCGTTTGCGATGATAACAATAATGAAGCTGTTCAATATCCATTTCTAAACGTTTTTGAATCCTATCGTTAGCGCGTAAATCTTTTAACTCTACTGGATTCTGACTGTTAGTTGCAAAGGTAATGGCTTGTACTAAATCTTCACTACTATGTTCTTTAGGTAACTCATAAAGTCTTACTAACACAAATACATTAGACAGATTAGGTGGAAGTAAAGTAGATTGTTTATCTTCATTTTCTATCAATGATTTGTAAATGGTCATGCAAGTTTGAGCACCATTGATAATTTGCAAATTATCAATTCTGACTTGATAATCATCACTTTGTAAACCATTATAACTAAATTTATCACAAACTAACGTAATCCCATTATTATAAAAGTAGAAATTATTTCTATCTTCACTTTTTAAAGTTGCATGAATTTCTTCATTCACTCGATTGTTTTTTAAACCTAAATAGCGGCGAATATTTCGTTCTAATAAACGTTCACCATGTCGTTGCATTAATGCGGCGATTTCATAAACATTGATACGTCCTATTAATACTCGACTAAAATTAAAATCTTCTACAATAGCTTTACCTGAAAATTGTAAGCTATCATTCACAGGCTTAGCCGATTGCAATAGCATCACTAAATGGTCGTGATTAAAATAGTCAAATTTAACTTGCTCACCAAAATTTGCTCGAGTAATTGTTTGCTCTGTTGCTTGATTCCATTTCTGCCCATTGTTAATTGCAATTGCGCGTACTTGAGGAATATAACCATCTTGTTGTATTAAAGAGCGAATATTTATCAGTTTGTTTTGTAAACGAGGATTGCTAAAATCAAGCGGTTTTTTAGGGTCAAATAAATAGCGTACAGCATTAATCAGTTCTTTTATCCCTGTTTCAGGAAAATGACTATCCGCTTTAAGTGTTTTCTTATATTTACTTTGAAATAAACAAACAATAAATTCATTATCTCTAGGCTCAGAAATATGGATAGCATCAACGCCAAAATCGCCGCCACCTTCTGTTAAACAATCAAAAGCTTCTTCATAAGATAAATCTAAAATTGTTTTAACTGACAAATACACAAAGGCTAATGATTTAAGCTTATTTTTATCAGTAATATTAAGCTGTTCTTCAGCATTATCTTTTATATCATTGATAACTGCATTGAGACGTTGGTCAATAATCGCTGCGTTAATATCCATCATTTTAACCTTGTTTAGCTGTCTAATTCGGTGTTTGCTCTTGCGCTTGAATTATTCCGATAATTTCTAAAGATTCTTGAGGATGGTCTTTATGCTCTAATTTGATACGAACCGCATTGGGTAAACGGGCAACGCCTCGGTCGGCTTCCCATTTTTCAATTGACCATTTTGTTAGCCATTCGGGTTTATCTTCACCAAGGCTTTGCTTAATATACAAATACTCAAATGTTGCACTGTAATCAGCAAAAATATCTTGCCCTTCAGCTTTTTCTAAACGTTCGGTAGGATTATCTGCAAATGCGGGGACAACTTTCAGTTTTAATGCGAAATTTTTATCGCCTTTATCCAGTTGCCATGCGGTTAAACCGCCGCGCCGTTGTGGGGAAACGGTAGAAACCCATGTCAAGGTTTTATCATCCCCTTCAAAATAAATAAGGCGTTTTTTCTTGTCGTCATCGTAATAAGTGTGCGGAAAACTGCCTTCTAATGCGCGTTCTAATTGCAGTATTAACAACGCTTTATCCAGTTGTTCTTCTAGCATAGTGCTACTATTGCGCCAATCGCGACTGACCGCATACACACCAAAGGCTAACATGGTCATAACCATGACAGATAATGCCATTGCAATCAGTAATTCGATTAAGGTGAAACCAGCAGTTGCAGCAGCAAAACGGCGATAAGTTTGCATATTGAAGGAGGTAGGACAAGAGGTGAGGAGAGTTGCACTAAGCAACAGACCTTCTGCATTTTTACAGAAGGTCTGCATAACGGTTTATTTAGAAGGGCAATTTAAAGCCTGCTGGTAAATTTAAACCATTGGTCATACCTGCCATTCGTTCTTGGCTGGTTTTTTCGACTTTACGCACTGCGTCATTAATCGCGGCGGTAATTAAGTCTTCTAACATTTCTTTGTCTTCTTTTAACAAGCTGGGGTCTAATACAACCCGTTTAACGTCGTGCCGTCCTGTCATTACGACAGTGACCATGCCGCCGCCTGATTCGCCAGCAATTTCCATTTGTGCTAGCTCTTCTTGGGCTTTTTGTAAGTTGTTTTGTAATTGTTGGGCTTGTTTCATTAAGCCTGAAATATTTTTCATCATAGTACGTTATCCTAAAGCGTTAAATTATTTATTCATTAGTTTATGTTCTAAATAATGAATATTCATCCCGCCTTGTTGTACATTGCTATCTTTTAACAGCGTTTGTAATAAAGGAATATTGGTTTTAATGCCTTCTACAATCATCTCGTCTAACGCGGTGAGCATCCGTGCAATCGCTGACTCGCGAGTATCGCTATAGCTAATAAGTTTGCCTACCATTGAATCGTAGTAAGGCGGAACGGTGTAGCCACTGTACATGTGCGTATCAACCCGAATGCCAGGACCACCAGGGGCATGATAGCGGGCAATATTACCGGGAGAGGGCATGAAATTATGCGGGTCTTCAGCGTTAATACGACATTCAATGGCATGACCGCGCCATTTAATATCTTCTTGTTTATAGTGCAAAGGTTCACCCATTGCAATTAACAATTGTTGTTTAACTAAGTCTATCCCTGTAATTTGTTCAGTGACAGGATGTTCTACTTGAATTCGGGTATTCATTTCAATGAAATAAAATTCACCGTCTTGATATAAGAATTCAAATGTGCCCGCACCCCGATAGCCAATTTCACGACAAGCAGCAGCGCAGCGTTCACCAATTTTCATGCGTAATTCAGAAGGTAAACGTGGTGCGGGGGCTTCTTCAATCACTTTTTGGTGACGACGCTGTAAAGAGCAATCCCGTTCGCCTAAATGAATTGCATTGCCATGTTCATCGGCTAACACTTGGAATTCAATATGGCGTGGATTTTCTAAGAACTTTTCCATGTAAACTTGGTCGTTCTTAAACGCATTAGCCGCTTCGGCACGGGTCAAATTAATCGAGTTAATTAACTCAGATTCTTGACGAACCACCCGCATCCCGCGCCCACCGCCACCGCCTGCGGCTTTGATGATGACAGGATAGCCAATCGTGCGCGCCATACTTAAATTCACTTCGTCATCTGTTCCTAAATGCCCATCTGAACCAGGCACACAAGGTACACCCGCTTTTTTCATGGCGGCAATGGCTGAAACTTTATCGCCCATTAAGCGAATTGTTTCAGGACGCGGACCGATGAAAATAAATCCACTGCGTTCAACTTGTTCAGCAAAATCAGCGTTTTCAGATAAAAAGCCATAACCGGGATGAATAGCGACGGCATCTGTAACTTCTGCCGCACTAATCACTGCTGGAATATTCAGATAACTTTGAGCAGCAGCGGCAGGACCAATACAGACGGACTCATCTGCTAAACGCACATGTTTTAAATCACGGTCAGCCGTTGAATGGACAGCAACCGTGCGAATTCCCAATTCACGACAAGCGCGTAAAATTCGAAGCGCGATTTCACCGCGATTAGCAATGACTACTTTGGTTAGCATATTCTCATTATCCTCATGTTAATTGCTTAGTGACTGCCACACTATCAAGGTGTGTCAATCCTTTAAACAATGAGAAATAATGGTTGCCCATATTCTACGGGTGCACCATTTTCCGCTAAGATTTTCTTAATCTTGCCACCTTTGTCGGCAGTGATTTGGTTTAAAATCTTCATTGCTTCAATAATACAAATGGTGTCGCCTTCTGCCACAGTATCCCCTTCTTCCACAAAGGCTTTACTTGTGGGTGAGGCTGAACGGTAGAATGTGCCTACCATGGGCGAAGTAACGACATGACCTTCTTCTTTTGGCGCGGGGGCAGAAGCCACCGAAGCTTCTCCGCTTACGGGAGTGCTTACAACCGCAGAAACAGGAGACATCACGACCTGATGGGGAGTCATCGGCGCAGTAGGGGTGACTGAGGAAGTGTAGCGACTGATGCGAACGGATTCTTCTCCTTCGCGAATTTCAATTTCAGCTACGTCAGACTCTTGGAGTAAATCAATAAGTTTTTTTATTTTGCGAATATCCATATTTATTGCACTTGCGACAAAATGGAGAGGGCGGCTTGTAAAGCCAACAAGTAGCCTTGTGCACCAAGACCAGTAATCACACCGATTGCTTTATCAGAAAAATAGGAATGATGACGGAAAGGTTCACGGGCATGGACATTTGAAAGATGTACTTCAATAAACGGAATAGCAACAGCTAACAGCGCATCCCGCACCGCAATACTGGTATGGGTAAATGCAGCGGGATTGATAATGATAAAATCAACTTGCTCCTGAAAAGCTGTATGAATACGTTCAATCAGTGCATATTCAGCATTGGTTTGAAAATGGGACAAATGATGTCCGTGTTTTTCAGCATAGGTCGTTAATTGATGGTCAATATCGGCTAACGTCGTTTTGCCATAATGTCCAGGCTCACGCACGCCCAAAAAGTTTAGATTAGGTCCATGTAAAACTAAAATATGTGCCATACATTTTGCAAAAAGAACGGTTTAGTGATAAAGAATGATTGAAATTGCTCTCAATCCCGCTGTACTTTGTTAAACTCAAATTAATTTTTGAGTCTATACGCTTACAATCGCCTGCGCTTTAAAATGCAGTAGAATTTTACTTTGTAATTTTGAGAGATGCTATCTATAACTAACTGCATTTATTATATAGTGTTCAAGTGAGCGGTCAAAAGCGAGCAAGTATAGAAGAATAAAACCAAGATTGAAACTATGCCTACATTGGAACATCTTTTAAATCCACGTCATATTTGCCTCAATTGCATGTCAATTAAAGGACAAGCAGGACGTTGCTGTCATTGTGGTTATGATGAACAATGGCATAAAAATCATCCATTATACCTTAAACCGCGTACATTATTGAAGAATCAATATTGGGTAGGAAAAGCATTAGGACAGGGTGGATTTGGAATTACTTACATAGGTTTAGATCAATGGTTGCGTAAACGGGTTGCAATTAAAGAATTTTTACCCGCCGCGATTACCACCCGCGATTATTTGCAATCTACAATTATTCCGCTTAAAAAACAAGAAGACGCTTTTACTAAAGGGTTACAGTCTTTTTTAGCAGAAGCCCGTCATTTAGCTAAATTTAATCATCCGCATATTGTTCAGGTTTTAAATTTCTTTGAAGAAAACCAAACGGGCTATATGGTGATGGAATATTTAGAAGGCGAAAATTTAACGGATAAATTAAAACAACAAAATTCATTTAATGTTGATACCGCCTTAGCCATTGTGTTGCCCATTTTAGACGCGCTTGCTGAAGTACATAGCCAAAAATTATACCATTTGGATATTTCCCCGCATAATATTCGGATTTTAAATGATGGCACACCGATTTTGATTGATTTCGGGGCGGCACGTCAAATTTTAGGCGAAAATAGTCAAACCTTAGATTTAGTGCTTAAACATGGCTATTCACCGATTGAACAATATTCAGGCAGGGGCAAAATTGGCGCGTGGACAGATGTTTATGCCTGTGGTGTTTTGCTGTATCAACTCATCACTGGCACAACGCCCGACGCGGCGACCGATAGATTAAGCAACGATACTTTAAAATTAACTGAGTTAGGACTTGCTCCCCACCTGCAAGATGCGTTACAAGGCGCGTTAGCCATTCGTCCTGAGCAACGTTTTCAACAGATTACTGACTTAAAAGCGGCTTTATTAGGGGAAAAAATTCTCCCACCCGCCGCGCCTTTACCTGTGGTTAATACAGCGGGAATTTCCGCCCGACCTTCTAGTGTATCACTGATTACGCTTGCAATTTTATTGCTGATTAATGGCGGTATTTATCGCTCATGGTTATCTACACCGCCGCCGCCCGCACAACCCATTATTGTGACCCAAGCCGCCGCCCCCGCGCCGATTTTGCCGCCCGTGATTATTGACGAAAATCGCAATTTTACCCAAGAACAAGAGCTTGTCACTCATTATTTAAATCTCGCGCTTCATGCTCAACAACAACAAGAAATTGACAAAAGCATTGAAATTGCGCAACAAGGCTTAGCGATTAATCCCGAACATACAGAATTAAAAAATCTACTCGCCACGCTCAAACAAACCCAAAGCGAACAACAAGCTTTACAAGCGAAAATCACTGATACCTTAAAACACGCCGAAGTTGCCGTTAATGACTTGCGTTTAACCGAACCCATCAGTAATAATGCGTTTGAACTTTATCAAACCGTTTTGAGCTTAGACGCTGATAACGAAACCGCAAAACAAGGACTCAATGACATTGCAAATACCTATGTTACATGGGCACGGGCGGAAACAGATAACAAAAAACGTCAAACGATACTTGAAAAAGGGTTAAAATTTTTCCCACAGCACGCAGAATTACAGGCACTACAACGCGCTTTGCTTAGCAAACCTGTTGCGCCGCCTGTGGTTAGTAAACCTGCCCCTGTTGTTATGAAAACTGACCCCGCGCCAAAACCCAAACCCGCAGAGGTGATTCCGCCGCCAAAACTGCCTGAACCGCCGACGGTAGTGGTTGAAACGCCGCCTGTAGAAATCATCAAACCCAAAAAACCAGAACCACAGCCTGAACCGCCGCCGATTGCTACTGTATCGCCTGCGGAATCACCAGCGGCGACGGCGAAAACTGATACAAAAAACGAAGATACTAAACCGCCACCTTCAAAAACTGTTATTTTTACTCCCTCATTTTAACTATGCGCCATCGCTTGTTTGTTCTTATTTCTTTATTGCCTGCTTCTTTATTCAGCATTGCTCCTTGTTATGCGGATAGCATTAACTTTATGCCCAATCTTTTTGCGTCTTATCGCGATTTCACTTATTCCACGGGCAATACTGATGTAGGCGCAAATTTATATTCCGTGGGGGTTGGTTTAACGGCAACGTATCGCCGTTTTTACATGGATATTTCTTACGAAACGAATCCATCTTCGGGTAAAGAGCACCAAGAAAATAACACGGTGTATTTTGAACGCCGCGACGTTGCGACATCGGTTGGTTATGCGGTTAATGATTCTATTAGTATTTTTGGCGGTTATAAGTATGGGCAAACGCGTTTAGTTTCGCCGCCTTCTGCGATTGCGGCGGGGACGGAGGTGAGTTTAGAGGGCAGGGGGTTTTATATTGGCGCGGGGGCGGGTTGGCAAATTGAGAATTGGGGATTTTTATCTTTTAGTGCGGCGTATGCGAATTTAAAAGCGAATTATGAGGATTTAACGTTTTTGAGTGAAGAGGGGAATGCGTCGGGGACGAGTTTGTCTATTAAGTGGAAAGGGAATTTAAGTGAGAATTTGTCATACGATGTTTCTTTAATTCGCCATGATTATTACTACGAAGATTTTGAAACGATTGATAATATTTCTGAGCAAATTTTATCATGGCGGGCGGGGCTGGCGTATCGGTTTTAAGTGTTTTGTGCTATTTGGGCGTTTTTAAACAGGGTGAGAAGTTCTTCAATGTCTTCAAAGTTTAATTCACGGAGTTTTTGCTCGACGAGTTGGGAGTGTTGCTTAAAATCAAAAATTAATTGCGTGATACTTTTAATACTTTCTTTATCTTGAACTTTAATAAATAGCTCTAAAGATTTAAAAAAATATTCAATAGCCTGTTCTGAATTATTTCTTTCTTTTTCTAATAATCCCAATTGTCCGTAAATAAATGCTTGGTTACGAACAAATTGATTATTACGCTCCTCATTAACAATACAAATTTGAAGAGCTTTTTTGAAATATTCAGTTGCACCTTTAAAGTCTGCCTGTTTCTGTTTCATTAATCCAAATTGGATATATAATTCTACTGAAATAGAGCCATCTTTATTTAACTGGATGGCAGCGTTTAAGTTTTTTTCTACTTCGATATAATTTTCTTGTTCAAAAGCTAATTGAGCGTACATACCATATATTGAAGTTTGAATTGATTTATCTTCAATTTTGGCGGCAATATCCATGCTTTGTGTAAAATAATTTATAGTATCATCTTTTTTATCTTGTACTTGTGCAAAAAAACCCAAGAAAAAAAGAACCAGACATTGTTTATGGCTATCATTAAGGTCATTAGCGTAACTTAAAGCATCATTTAAATATTTTTTTGCATGGTTAAATTGTTTTTGCTGTATTTTT
>CAZKST010000094.1:0-8494 GCA_964555395.1 uncultured Thiotrichaceae bacterium
CACATATTAAAAACATAAATAACACCGACTGATGTTATTTATGTCAAATACATTAAAACAAGTTATTCAGCTTGCATTTTTAACTTGCCATCATCGTGATGGTGGTGTTCTTGAATTTTCTCCTTGTGTTTCTTAATTTGGCGGTCTAATTTGTCTGCAAGGGCATCAATCGCGGCATACATATCTTCGTGCTCGGCATTTGCAAATAAATTTGCTCCGCTAACATGGAGGGTTGCTTCCGCTTTTTTCCGCAATTTTTCAACGCTGAGGACGACATGCACATTCGTTACATGATCAAAATGACGTTCCAGTTTTTCAAGTTTATCGGAAACATAAGTACGTAAAGCGGGAGTCACTTCAATATGATGTCCACTGAGATTGAGTTGCATGATGCGCTCCTAAATATAATTGTTATTAAAGGCACGAAGTTAAAGAAATAAAAGTATTTTCTTAAATGTTTACTTAAAGTATAGCATTTCTCACTAAGCTGTTTTTTAAACACATTAAAGAAATGTCTTTATTAGAGCTGCTTTCTTTCATTAGAAGGTGGAATCTCCATAAACTCGCGGTATTTCGCAACCGTTCGCCGAGCAACATTGATTCCACGTTCTGATAGCAACCGTGCAATTTTGCTATCGCTAAGAGGTTTTGCAGCATTTTCACTGGCAATAAGTTTCTTAATTAATGCGCGAATGGCAGTTGAAGAACACTCACCACCATTATCCATGTTAACATGGCTAGAAAAGAAATATTTTAATTCAAAAATACCACGAGGGGTATGAATATATTTTTGAGTGGTCACCCGAGAGATGGTTGACTCGTGCATTTCTAGCTCTGTTGCAATATCATGAAGCACTAAAGGTTTCATGGCTTCATCGCCATATTCTAAGAAACCTGTTTGTCGTTTGACAATACATTTTGCGACTTTAAGCAATGTTTCATGACGACTCTTTAAACTTTTAATAAACCAGCGGGCTTCTTGTAAATGGTTTTTTAAACTAGAAACATCAGACGCATTGCGTGCTTTTGAAATCAAATTTGCATATTGTGCATTGACCCGTAGTTTGGGGGCAATTTCTGGATTGAGTTCAACTTTCCACTGTCCTTTGACTTTTTTAACAAAGACATCGGGCACGACATAATTAGTGCTTTCGGATTCAATTTGTGCACCAGGACGTGGGTTCAAACTTTGGATGACTTCAATCACTTCTTTTAAATCATCCCGACTTATTTTTAATTTACGGGTTAAAGCAGTGTAATCTTTTGCGGCTAATAAATCTAAATGCTGTTGCACAATTTGCTTGGCTTCATTTAAGAAAAATTTGCGCTCGGGTAATTCGTTTAATTGAAGCAATAAGCATTCGCTTAAATTGCGCGCTCCAATGCCAACGGGGTCAAATCGCTGAATACGGTGTAATACGACTTCAACTTCTTCAATATCAACGGGAGGCTCTTGCATTTCTGCAAGGTCAGTAATACTGGTGCGCAAATAGCCATCTTCTTCAATGGCATCAATGATGGCGGTTGCAATTTGGCGGTCAACGTCACTAAAAGGCGTTAAATCTAATTGCCATTGCAAATGTTCGCGCAATGTTGAGCCTGTTGTGCCTTGATTTAGTTCGCGAATATTTTCATCATTTTGCGGGTTAGGATAATCATATTGTGACAAACTACTGCCATAAATATCTTCCCATTGACTGTCTAATACTAATTCATTGGGAATATCATTGCTATTTTCAAAATTAACTTCT
Organism: uncultured Thiotrichaceae bacterium; assembly: GCA_964555395.1. Lineage (GTDB taxonomy): Bacteria > Pseudomonadota > Gammaproteobacteria > Beggiatoales > Beggiatoaceae > CAZKST01. The sequence continues at coordinate 1,752 of CAZKST010000094.1, forward strand.
TGATTATCTTTAACAAAATGTTCTTCAAAATTATCGCTGCCAAAATCTTCATAGCCTTGTTCAGCGTAATCAAAAGAATTACCTTCTTCTGCTGAATAATTGCTTTCTTCATTGGCAAAATTTTCGTTAACTTCACCATTTTCATTACCTTCACGATAATCTTCTGTCTCCGCGACCTCTAACATAATGTTAGATTCTAAGGCTTGTTGGATTTCTTGTTGCAAATCCAGTGTCGACAACTGTAACAAGCGGATTGCTTGTTGCAATTGGGGAGTCATTGTAATCTGCTGACCTAAGCGCAGTTGAAGGCTTTGTTTCATGGTGTCATCGTGATTTTGGTGACGAACTTACGATAATGTAGTTGCTCGCGTGGATTTCAGAATTGGATAAAGAGAGGGAAAATTCCCTACTTAATGTTTATTATAACTGAAATAAGGACAATGCGTATTAACCAATTACGGCTGTCATGTATTTTAATGCAAGCAATTCACAAAAATAAATAAATTCATTTAATTAACAATATTCTACAGGGAAAATCTTATACACAGCAATACAATGCAAAGGCAGTAGTATGTGTTGTTATTTCCCTATCCTTGAGAGTGCAGTTATAAGCTAAAGTGATGTCCCAAATAAACTTCGCGCACTTGTTGATTGGCTAAAATTTCCTCAGTTGTCCCTTCAGCAATAATCTCTCCTTCATTGACGATATAGGCACGTTGGCAAATATGCAAGGTTTCACGCACATTATGGTCAGTAATCAACACCCCAATTCCTGAATCGGATAGATGTTTAATGATTTTCTGAATATCAACGACCGATAACGGGTCAACGCCCGCAAAAGGTTCATCTAACAGGATAAAACGGGGGCGAACAGCTAAAGCACGCGCAATTTCTACCCGCCGTTTTTCACCACCAGATAGACTCATGCCTATATTTTTGCGAATGTGGGTAATTTGCAATTCTTCCAATAATTCTTCTAAGCGTTGTTGTCGTTCTACTTTAGACAGCGGCTGAGTTTCTAAAATTGCCATGATGTTATCCATCACTGACAATTTACGAAAAACCGAGACTTCTTGCGGCAAATAACTAATGCCCGCTTGCGCCCGTTGGTGCATTTGCAAATAGGTTAAATCTTGCTGGTCAAGGGTAATTTTACCAGCATCGCAATGAATCAAGCCCACAATCATATAAAAACTGGTGGTTTTACCCGCGCCATTGCGCCCTAATAATCCCACTACTTCGCCACTGCTGACTTGTAAACTAACGTTTTTAACCACATAACGCTGTTTATAACATTTTGCCAATTGATGGGCTGCTAATACGCTCATAGATACAAGACCTTAGCTTAAGGTTTTTCATTAGAAGCAGGCGCGGCGGGCGCACTTTGTGGGCGGGAACGGGGTTGTAACGTTACATTTACCCGATTTTCTTCGCCAGAACCTTTAAAAGCACGAATCACTCCGTTCCGCGTATCGTAACTAATTTTTTGCGCCGTCACGACATCTTTAGCCTGCCACACTTTCGCATCTTTTAACAATTGTAACATATCCTGATTGGCAAAATACTCCATTTGCAAAGCACTGGCATTCATATAATCTTCAGAATTATCAGGCTTTTGCTTAAAAGTTACTGGTTTGCCATCTGCGACTACTTTTTCAATATCTTGCTTTTCTGTGTAATTCAAAGTGACTTTATCCGCATTAATTTGAATCGTCCCTTGTGTAATTACCACATTTCCTTCATAAATAGCGACCCGTTTAACATCATCAATTTTCCCATTATCTGCTTTGATATTAATGGGCTGGTCACGGTCAGTTGACAAAGCCATACTTAATGAAGGCAATCCTGCCAATAAAAAAACTAAAGCTATTTTATTGTTTCTCATACGTTCCTTTTACCTGCGAATGCAATTCAAGCTGGCGCGAATCAAACCAAATTGTCATGCCTATGCCTTCAGTTGTACCGATTAATTTTTGTGTTACAGGTTGATATTGTAAAATTTTGACGGGCGCGGCGGTTTTAGCAATTTGTTGTGGCTGATTCCAATGAAAATTATCGCTAAAAATTTCTAAATCAAGCTGTTGCTGCTGAGTTCGCCAGACTTTTGCCTTGTCTAATAACCAAAAATCCTCATTATTGGGCGATACTTCCCCGCGCTCAGCCGTAGCAAAAACCAGTTCGCCGCTGGTTTGTTTTAACATCAACACAGGCATGGTTAGCTCGGCATTTTTTTTAGGATAATGCTGCATTTCCGCCGCTTTTATTTGACTTTTTAACTGCCCATCAGCATTTAAACGATAAGCGGTAAAATTCGTTAACGCATAATCTACCACCGCCGCCTCTATTTCTTCGGGCGTTTCCGCCGCTTGCTGACGGCTCAATAACCAAACAGTGAGTCCCATCAGCAAAAGCAACAGCGTTAAACTAAAACCTTGACCTTCTAAGAAATGGTTCATGTTATAAACGCGCAACGCCCGTTGCAGCAATCAGTTTATTTTCTAAATTTTCGCGGGCTTTACGTTCACGCTCGACGCTACTTTCTGCTTTAATTAAACGCTCACGCATTCCTTGCGATTCTTGTTTAGCAACACTAAGTTCTTGTTCTAATTTAGAAACATTGTCTTTTAATGCCCATTCTTGCGTATCAGCGCGAGCGGTAATCGCTGCAATTTTCTTTTCAGCTTCATTCCGATTTTTCACTTCTGCATCGCGTTGCGAACGTAATTCTTGTTTTTCATCACGCAATTGCCGCACTTCAATTTCCATTTTTTTCACTGTTTCCCGCAATTCAGTGACAGCGGTTTCTGCCGTCACGGCGCGGCTCAACTCAGCGCGTGATTGTTTAATTGCCTGTTCTAATTCGGATTTACTTTCACGCACTAACACATCTAAGCGTTCCCGCATTTTAGCATTGACTAACGCTTCTTCTTGCGCTTGACGCAAAGTTTCTTGGTCTTGTTCTACAGTGCGTTGTAATTCATAAATTTTCTTTTGCAGATGGTCAGCATTTTCTTTAGAGCGTCCAACTTCTTCAATCAATACATGCGCTTCATGTTCTTGCTTGGTGATTTTTTCTTGCAAACTCACCACAATGTTACGCGCAGATTTCAATTCACCCGTTTCACGCTCCACATCTACTTGCAAAGACTTATTTGCGCGGACTAAATTCTCAATGGTTGCTTTTGCGGATTGTAATTCTTTTTCCAAAGCTGCGATTTTATTTATCGCTTCTTGTTTTTGCTCATTAAGTTTTACTTCTTGAGCGATATAATGTTTTTTAATTTTCTCAATTTCTTGATAAGCGAAATCTTGGGAAATTTTCCAAATCACCTCAGCGGCTTCACTCCCAATCCGCAGAATTTCTTCATTAGGTTCAGCGGTGCGGTCTTCAACGGTGACTAAATTGAGTGCTTTACGAGACATAGTGCTTAACAATCCTGTTTTATTAATTTTTGAGTGAGTAAAAACTAGGCAGCAATATAATTACTGAGTTCTATCAAATTCTGGTCGGGGTCGCGTAGATAAATAGAAACAATTTTACCAATCGCTCCCGTTCTTTCCACTACGCCTTCTATAATTTCAATACCTTGTTGTTGTAATTGCAATTTTGCTTGTTCTACAGGAGTATCAATTATAAAACACAAATCGGCAGAGCCACAGCTTGGATATGCTGCTTTAGGATTAAATTCTTTACCACGTTGATGCAAGTTAATTTTTTGTTGCCCAAAGCTCAAGGCTTTACGATTTTCAGCAAAAGTAACAATGCCCATTCCCAAATAGTGGCTATAAAAGTGCAAGCTTGCTTCAATATCCGCTACGGTAAGAACTAAATGGTCTAGGTGGGTTATTTTCATTAAACTAGTCGCCTATTAGTAAACATGCTAATTTACTTAAATAATTTATTGAAATTGAATATTAAAACTCGCTCACAATGAAAAAACGATTTACGCTTACTTCATAATCATAGAGTGTAGGGTGGAATAGCGAAGCGTATTCCACCATGGAATACCCCAAAATTCAAAAAAATAGTAAAAACAAAATTGTGCTTATTCCCTCATGCAGTAGGGGCGAATGAGTATTCGTCCTTAGTGAGGATAATTTGTTTTTGCCCTGCTTTGGCGGAACGTCGTGGTGGAATACGCTACGCTATTCCACCCTACAATTCCTATGCTTGCTTAACTTAATAATTATGCGAATTAGGGGTCAGACAACAGAGTGGAATACGCTTAACTTAGCGGAATAAATTCACAAACGCTTTTTTATTTTCGTCAATAGCCAAAATACAGTATTACGTTATAAAACGCTCCAGCTTTTTCTATCTTAAAGCTGTTTATAGTATACCTTCCTACAGAGAATGTCGCTATGTTACAAACTATCATTGGATTGTTACTGTCGTTTGTACTGGTTAACAGTCACGCTAATCAGTTGACACCTGCTGAAGTACCGCCACCGCTAAAACCATGGATTAACTGGGTATTATTTGAAAATCCTGAGTTAGAATGCCCTTTTCTTCCTTTACAAACGGAACGACAAGCACAATGCCAATGGGCGACGCAATTAAAACTCAAAATCACTGCTAACGGCGCAACTTTCGAGCAACAATGGCAATTATTTAAAGAGGACTGGGTGCAATTACCCAGCAATCCTAATCCGCCGAATCCAGTTTGGGTAAATAGCGTCAAACAACAAGGTGACCCGTTAACCATTGTTGAACATGATAATTTTCCCAGTGTTTGGTTAGACAAAGGACAGCATTTATTAAAAGGGGATTTAACTTGGCAAGTACGCCCCGAATTTTTACAAATTCCCCCCCATACCGCCTTAGTAGAACTCAGTATTGATGGACAAAGCATTGCAATTCCAAGCATTGATAGTGAAGGAAAATTATGGCTACGGCAAAAAGGCGAACAAACGCAAGTAACGGAAGAAAATCGTGCGGATATGCGAATTTATCGCCAATTAATTGATGGTATTCCTTTACAAGTCATCACGCGCATTGAATTAGATGTGGCTGGCAAACATCGGGAAGAAGTGATTAATACCGCTTTGTTAAAAAATCATATCCCAATGTCATTACAAAGCGATTTGCCCGCCCGTTTGGAAAATAATGGACAATTACGGGTACAAGTGCGTCCAGGCAATTGGGTGTTAAGTTTACAAAGCCGTCAGCCTGATAATGCGCAACAAGTCGAAGCTTTTTTTGAAAGCGCGCAAGACGAAACCGCCACGCCGAATACCAGTAAACCGCAAACTTTAAGTGTTGATAAAGAAATTTGGGTGTTTACTGCCAATCATGAATTGCGTTTAGTGGATGTGCAAGGCGCGCAAGCTATTGACCCGCAACAAACTAATTTACCTGCCGAATGGAAAAAATATCCCACTTACTTAGTTGGCGCGGGCGATAAACTCAATTTTGTTGAACAACGGCGCGGCGACCCCGAGCCAGTGCCAGATACTTTAAATTTAACCCGTTATTTTTGGTTAGATTTTGATGGCAAAGGTTATACCGTACAAGACCAAATGAGCGGTTCAATGACACGCGGCTGGCGGTTAACAATGGCAAATTCGGCGACCGATTTGGCGGATAATGCGGAATTAAAAGCTAATTTAGGGCGTGTGAGTGTCAATGGGCAAGACCAATTTATCACCCGCTTACAAGCTAATGACAACATGGGCGTGGAAGTGCGGCGCGGCAATATTCAGGTTAATGCAGAAAGTCGTTTAGAAAATGCTTTGTCCGTTTTACCTGCGGTCGGCTGGTTACACGGCGACCATGAAAATACCACCTTTCAAAAAGTACAATTAAATTTAACACTACCGCCCGGTTGGTCACTGTTACATGCGCAAGGGGTGGACAGCATCAGCAATACTTGGGTTAAACACTGGGGATTGATGGATTTATTTATTGTCTTTGTTCTGACCACTGCAATTTATAAATTATGGGGCATTCGCTGGGGCGTTTTAGCGTTTGTAACGTTGGTATTGACTTATCAAGAAACGGTATTTTTACCTTTTTATTTTATTCAATTAGTGATTTGTTTAGCATTATTACGGGTTTTACCTGCGCAAACGTGGAGTCGATTCTGGATTGGAAGTTATAAAAATCTATTGTTAATTATGACTTTAGTTTATGTCATTCCTTTCATGGTAGGGCAAATGCGACAAAGTTTATATCCCCCTTTAGAGCGTCCCCATTTTAACGTCGCCGAAGCAGGCAGCCAGCAATTTAGTAGCAATTTCCAAACTTTAAGTCTAGGCACTTTTGGACGCGCCCCCGCCGCGCCCAGTTCTTCCGCCACCATGGATTATTCAGCAGGTTATGCTGATAGAGATGAAGCAAACGTTGCCCCCGAAAACATCCCAGCGGTAGAAATGGAGCAAAAAATGGCTGAGAATGAAATTTCACAATCAGTGGTCACCGAAGAACGTATGAAAACAGCTCCCATTCAACGCCAACAAAACCAACAAAATTTTAAGAATGATTTAAAAGTACCCTCTAAAAAAGCATTAGCGCAAATTGACCCCAATGCACAAGTGCAAACAGGGCAAGGCGTGCCACAATGGAGTTGGAGCACCTTGTATTTAAGTTGGACAGGGTTAGTAGATGCCTCGCAAACGGTGCAATTGTGGTTATTATCACCGTTAGAAAATCGGATTTTATCCGCTTTGCGCGCCATTACTTTATTTGCTTTAACCTTATTTTTCATCAGTTTATCATGGCAAAATCAATGGCAAACTGTGCT
>CAZKST010000094.1:8594-10405 GCA_964555395.1 uncultured Thiotrichaceae bacterium
AGCAACAACACACTACAAGCCCGTTTAGAAGTGCATAGTTATGCTGAAACCGCATTCCCATTACCAGCGCAAGCCGAAAACTGGTTACCACAACACGTTTTTTTAAATAACCAAAACGCGACTGCTTTATCACGCGATGAAAATGGGCAATTGTGGTTACAAATTCCTGCGGGTATTCATCAAGTGCAATTAGTGGGCAGTTTACCCAATCGCAGCACCCTGCAGCTCGCTTTCCCTATGAAACCCCGCCACGTCACGGTCAACACAGAAGCATGGTCAGTGGAAGGGTTGCGGGAAAATGGTTTTGTTGAAGATACCCTGCAATTTACCCGCAAAACGCAAGAATCTGAACAACAAGATGCTTTGTTAGAAGATGCCAGCCTGATTTTACCGCCTTTTGTGCAAATTGAACGCACGTTGCAATTGGGGATTGATTGGCAAGTAGAAACGAAAGTCACGCGGTTAACGCCCATCGGTTCGGCGATTGTGCTAGACATTCCTTTGTTAAAAGGCGAATCGTTGATTAGTGACACGGTGCGTTTAGGCAAACAAGGCACACAAGCTGTTGCGCAAATTAATTTATCTGCTCAACAAACCGAAATTAGTTGGACTTCGCTGCTCGACAAACAAAATACTTTGCAACTCACTGCACCCGCTTCATTATCTAGTAGTGAAATTTGGCGACTAGATGCCAGCGCGATTTGGCACGTTGAAATTACAGGCATTCCCGTTGTACATCATCAATCTAATGGGCAATGGCTGCCCGAATGGCGACCTTTTGCGGGGGAATCGGTGAATTTGCAAATTTCCCGCCCGCAAGGCGTAGAAGGACAAATTATGACCATTGACCGCAGTCAATTAGTCGTCCGTCCTTCACAACGCACGACGGAAAGCACCTTAACGTTCCAATTACGCAGCAGTCGCGGCGGGCAACACGTCGTTACTTTACCGCCTGATGCGATTTTACAATCGGCAACGATTAACGGTGTAACAAAACCTATTCGTCAAGAAAAACAACAAGTCACTATCCCAATCAGTCCCACCGCGCAACAAATTAGCCTGACATTTAGACAAGCGATGGGCATTGAAAATCATTTTAAAACCCCTGTTGTTGATTTAGGAATGCCGAGCATTAATCATCAAATAGAAATCAACATGCCTTATAACCGCTGGATTTTATTCACAGGTGGACAAGCCATGGTTGGTTCAGCCGTCATGATTTGGGGTGTGTTAATTGTAATGGTATTGGTTTCAATCGGTTTGGGACAACTGCATTTTACTCCGCTGAAAACTTATCACTGGTTACTATTAACCATTGTTCTCAGTCAAATAGAAGTGATTGCGGCATTAATTGTAGTTGGTTGGTTTTTAATCATGGGCTGGCGCGGACAACAAAGCCCAGACACAACGCTACTCATCAACCATGGGCAAACGGATATTAAACCATGGCAACAAAACCTTGCCGCGATGCGTTTTAACTTATTACAAATGCTGCTTGTGATTTGGACAATTGTTACTATCGCCTTATTTTTATTTGCGATTCAACAAGGCTTACAAAGCACGCCCGACATGCTAATTAGTGGTAATGGTTCGAATAATTACAGCCTAAATTGGTTTCAAGACCGCGTAAATAACGCGCTTCCGTCTGCATGGGTAATGAGTTTACCTTTATGGATTTACCGCTTATTCATGCTTTTCTGGGCATTTTGGCTGGCGGTGATTTCCGTGCAATGGGGACAATGGGCATGGCGCAGCTTCAGCCAAGGCGGCATCTGGCGCAATTTGCGATTAAGAGCAGCAGTTGAGAAGGG
>CAZKST010000095.1:0-10372 GCA_964555395.1 uncultured Thiotrichaceae bacterium
TATAATTAAATATTTTTAACCAATTAAATAAAACTTTAAACACCTTGCACTTGCAAAAGTGCTGGAATGTTGTTTAATGCTGTTTTGAGGTAGAAATTCTGTTTTAGGAGAAGTTTTTAAAATGGCGAATGAAAAACAATTAAATAAAATCAGCGCAAAAATCACCCAACCCAAATCTCAGGGCGCGTCACAAGCCATGTTATACGCCACAGGCTTGACCGAAGAGGATATGAATAAAGCGCAAGTCGGTATCTCTAGCGTGTGGTATGAAGGCAATAGCTGCAATATGCACTTGCTCGATTTAGCGCAAAAAGTCAAAGAAAGCGTGAATGCAGCAGGTTTAATCGGGATGCGGTTTAATACTATCGGGGTCAGTGATGGGATTTCGATGGGCACACGCGGCATGAGTTACTCTTTGCAATCGCGTGATTTAATTGCAGATTCCATTGAAACGGTTATGAGTGCGCAATGGTATGATGCCAATATCTCCTTACCCGGTTGTGATAAAAATATGCCGGGCTGTTTGATTGCAATGGCGCGCTTAAATCGCCCTGCTTTAATGGTATATGGCGGCACAATCAAACCCGGTTACGATAAACAAGGCAATACTTTAGACATCGTTTCCGCATTCCAATCGTATGGACAATATATCGCAGGGATTATTGACGAAGAAACACGTCAAGAAATCGTGCGTAAATCTTGCCCAGGCGCGGGCGCATGTGGTGGCATGTACACAGCAAATACAATGGCTTCCGCGATTGAAGCTTTAGGCATGAGCTTACCTTATAGCTCTTGTACACCTGCAGAAGATGCAGGCAAAATTGAAGAATGTTTGAAAGTGGGCCCTGCAATTCGTTATTTGTTAGAAAACGATATTAAACCCCGCGATATTATGACGCGCAAAGCGTTTGAAAATGCGATTGTTGTCGTATTAGCTCTCGGCGGTTCAACTAATGCAGTATTGCATTTAATTGCAATGGCACGCGCTGCCCAAGTACCGTTAACTTTGGATGACTTCCAAACTTTCAGTAATAAAATTCCTTTCTTAGCTGATTTAAAACCGAGCGGTCGCTATGTGATGGAAGATTTACACCGCGTCGGCGGCACGCCTGCCATTCTGAAATACTTGTTAGGCAAAGGTTTATTGCATGGTGATTGTTTAACCGTTACAGGTAAAACTTTAGCTGAAAACGTCGCACATTTACCTGATTTACAAGCGGGTCAAGATGTTGTTATGCCATTAGACAAGCCCATTAAAGAAACTGGACATATCCAAATTCTAAAAGGTAATTTAGCCCCAGGCGGTTCTGTTGCAAAAATTACGGGCAAAGAAGGTTTACGTTTCGTTGGTCAAGCAAAAGTGTATGACTGCGAAGAAGATATGTTAAAAGCCTTAGAAGACAAGAAGATTGGCAAGGGTGACGTGGTTATTATTCGTTACGAAGGCCCTAAAGGCGGTCCTGGTATGCCTGAAATGTTAACCCCAACCTCAGCCATTATGGGCGCAGGTTTGGGCAAAGACGTTGCTTTGTTAACAGATGGACGTTTCTCAGGCGGTTCGCACGGCTTTATCGTTGGTCACATTGTGCCTGAAGCACAAGAAGGTGGTCCGATTGCTTTAGTACAAGAAGGCGATATTGTCACGATTGACGCTGAAAAGAATGAATTAAGCGTTGCAGTGAGTGATGAAGAGATGGCAAAACGCCGCGCAGCGTGGCAAATGCCCCCTTACAAAGCGACTAGCGGGACATTATACCGTTACATTAAAACCGTTAAAGACGCATCTCAAGGGTGCGTTACTGACGAGTAAAAATAACGCAAGTTCGATAAGAGAATTCATTTAAAACAGAGACCTGCTAGATTTTTAAAACCTAGCAGGTCTATTTTTTTGAATGGATTTAAAAGTCTGTCCGTCCTGCGAGGACTGGTGGAGTGCAATCGCTTTAGCTATTGCTTTTTTAACCTTTTGTTTGAACAGTATTTTACCTGTTACGACACTGGCAATAGCTGAAGCTATTGCACTCCATTTAAACCGCACAAATTTAATTTTCCAACCAAATTAAACTTGCCATTCTGCCTGTTACTTTTTCGCGGCGATAAGAAAAAAATAAATCACTTTGTTGATAAGTACAATATTCGCCACCGCTCATTTGCGTTCTCGGCACACCCGCTGCTTGCAAACGTTGCCGCGCTAATTCATATAAATCCGCATAAAAATGCTGTGGGCGATGTGGATAAAAAGCTTTTTCTGCTTCGCTGGCATGTTCAACAAAAGTGTGTCGCACTTCTTCCCCCACTTCAAAAGCATGTGCACTGATAGCTGCGCCGAAAGTGATTAAAATTTGCGCAGGGTCAGTCTTTAAGGCTTTTAAGGTTTCCTCTAAGATTCCCGCCGCCAATCCGCGCCACCCCGCATGTGCTAACGCAACGCGTGAGCCAGCTTTGTCGCAAAAAAAGACGGGTAAACAATCCGCCGTCATCACCGCACACACTAAACGCGGTTTAAACGCAACACAAGCATCTGCTTGGCTGCCACGATTTTCAGGCAATGCTTCAACTACCTGTATGCCATGTACTTGTTCTAACCAAATAGGCTCAGAAGGCAAGTGCAAAGTGGTACGCAAATATTGACGATTAGCCAGTACATGTTGCGGATTATCATTAACATGCAAAGCTAAATTTAAGCCATTAAAAGGCGGTTCACTCTGACCTGCGCGGCGGGTTGTGTAATAGGCGTGAACATTGGCGGGAGCATTCCAAGCGGGGCGTAACATAGGTTTTTAACCAAGCAAAAAATAAAAAACTTTCCTCATGAAATATGAGGAAAGCTTATCATTAGGCTAAGAAATAATTTATTTTGAATCTTTAGAATTTTCTTTCTTAGAGCCGCTACCAAATAAGAAGAAAGCACCTAAGCCAGTAATAATAATTGCAGAAAAAACAACTACACCTAAAGACATCCGACCAACGTCATCACTTAACAAAACATTTAATAAATCCATGGTTGTGCTCCTCAGATTTTTAACTACACATATTTGAAAATTATTGTTTTATTAGATTTTTAATTGTATTACTTAATTAAAATCTTAACAGGTTTTACCTTGATTACATATTTAATACTTTTAACTATGTTAAAAGTTTTCATATATCCTTAAATTTTACCATGCTTTATTACTTATAGGGTAAAAGCATTTTTAATCCATTGAATTTGTAATGGTTCTAATTTTCCCATAAGACTGACAACATCAAAACGACAGGCACATGTTTGTAGTGCTGGGGACTGTTGTAAAAAATGCGTCGCCGCCGTTATTAAATGCTGTTGCTTTTTTAAATCAATGCTTTCTAAAGCGTGCATAAAATGGTTGCTTTGCCGATAACGCACTTCTACAAAAATCAATGTTGTGTGTTGCTGCATAATTAAATCAATTTCGCCGCCCCGACATTGATAATTGCATTGCAATAATTGCAATCCTTGTGCAAGCAGATAATCACACGCTATTTTTTCCGCCCAGCGTCCCCGCGCTACTTTTTGAATTTTCACAGTTGTTGTCGTGGTAAGTGTTTAATTTTTAAATCTTAATCTTTGATATATAACCGCTCAACAATCTTACCTTGTAACAAATGCGTTTCTACAATTTCGTCAATATCTGCCTGATTTTTATAACTATACCAAACAGCTTGAGGATAAATCACTAATACGGGCCCTAAACTACAACGATTTAAACACCCTGCATTATTAATGCGGATATTTGCCAGTTCTTTAGGCACTAAATCTTTAACCCGTTTTTTCATGTAATCCCGCAAGTGCGATGCTTGCTGGTCTTCGCAGCAAGGTCTGCCATCATTACGTTGATTTGTGCAAATAAAAACATGGTATTGGTAATAGCTTTGTGTATTCATTATAAAATAGCTTATAAAAATTAAAGAAAAAATTTAACTCAATTTAAAGAAACTCTTTAAAGCTCTTCAATATGAATCACTAATAAAGTACGAGGGCCATGTGCGCCTAATTGAATCGTTTGTTCTATATCTGCTGTACGCGAAGGTCCCGTAATTAAATTAATGGCGCGGGGAATGGGCATTAATGCAATCTTTTCCCAAACATTTTCAATATGTCGCACTAAATCAGTTTGTGCTAACAATACAATATGCAAATCAGGTAAAAAATGCAAAGGGGTGGGACTGTCTGGACTGGATAACATCACGATACTGCCCGTTTCGGCAATCCCCGCAAAAGCTCGCGTAACACTGACTTTATCTTGAGAAACTGGCACGCGGAATTCAAGTTGAATAGCAGGCGCATTTTCTGCCCATGGCAATTCTTTACAACTTTTATCGACAAGAATATTCAGATTAAATTGCTGTTGTTGCAAATAATTTTGAATAAAAACTAAAGCCTCTGCAATATTCTTAACAGTTTGAAATTGTCCTGCTACTTTAGCTAATTGCAATGCAAATTTATCAACTAAAGTTTCATTAAAAACGGGGCGTTGCCATGTACGCGGTTGCGGTAACTCTTGACTTTGCAAGGGTTGAGTGGCGGCGCGAATTTTTTGCAAAATGGCGGCGCGAGCATCGTTTGACATTGAATTTTCCTTAAAAGTTTAAACTTTCTCAACTTCAGGTTTGCCTAATAATCCTGTGGGTCTAAAAATTAAAACTAAAACTAAAATAGAGAAAGTGGCAACATCTTTATATCCTGCTGAGAAATAAGCCGACCAAAACACCTCAATTAAACCTATTAACAATCCGCCCAGCATTGCACCGGGTAAAGAACCAATGCCGCCCAACACAGCCGCAGTAAATGCTTTAACACCCGCTAAGAAACCAATAAAGAAATCAATTACCCCATAATAAAGCAAAAACATAACACCCGCGACGGAAGCTAAGGCGGCACCAATCACAAACGTTAAAGAAATTGTTTTATCAACATGAATGCCTAATAAAGCTGCCATTGTTGGGTCTTGCTCACAGGCGCGTTGCTCTCGTCCTAATTGAGTATAATTAATTAAATAAGAAAAAATGAGCATTAAAACAACAGTGGTTACAATAATAATAATTTGCATATAACTTAAACTAACTTGATAACCTTGATTTTCTAATAGGACAAATCCGCCTTCAATCACAGGTTGCAAAGGTTTTACCCGTGCACCTTGTAAAAGTTGCACTAAATTTTGTAAGAAAATAGACATTCCAATAGCTGAAATTAAAGGTGCAAGTCTAAAAGAACCGCGTAATGGACGATAAGCAGTTCTTTCTACTGTCCAACCATAAATTGCAGTTAATAACATAGAAAATAAAATAACTAAGACTAAAACTAAAGGAATCCAAGTAATGCCTAAAGCATTTAATGCTAATAACATAAATAAAGCATGAAATGCACCTATCATAAAAATTTCGCCATGGGCAAAATTAATCATGCCAATAATGCCATACACCATAGAATAACCGATGGCAATTAAACCATAAATTGCACCTAAAGTTACGCCATTAATTAATTGTTGTAAAAAATATTCAATATTCATGCGCGAGTATCCAATTATTCAATATAAGGGGTTTTTCTAATCCATGTTTGAAGCAATTGGCTTATCAATTCTCCCATATATTTTAAAAGTTCTGTGCCCATGCCAGCATAAAAACGGGTAATATCGCGACTGCCCATAGCTAAAACGCCATTAGGTTTAGGAATACCAAGAGGAATTAATACAGCGGAAGTAATAGAGGTGTAAGGAAATAAATAATTTAACTGTGTAGAATTTAAACGCCCACAAATCGGTTGATTAGTGCTTAAAACGTCTTCAAAAAGCTCAAAAATTTGTGCGTCATATTCTACATATTCTTCACGATGTGCTAAAGCAGGATTGTTTAACTCAAATAAACGAACAACAACGGCATCGGTATTAAACTCTGTTTGTAATGCTACATACAAAACTGCAAAAAATTCATCTAAGGTTGTTGTGCCGCTTAAGCTGACAATTAAACGCTGAATTCTTTTATTTAATTGCTCATTTTGTTTAGCAATGACAATTAAATTTTCTAAACGCCGTTGTAATTGTAAATTTTCTTCTCTTAAAACTTGTAATTGTTTTTCCACTAAGGAAATTGCTGTACCACGTTGATGTGGAATTATCATTTTTGATAATAAATTATCATGATGGGTAAAAAATTCAGGATGATGACGCAGGTATTCTACAATTTTCTTTTCTGATAACTCTTCCATCATTAAAAACCTTTTTTAGGGTGATAGTCTCTCTACAATAAAATCTAAAATAGTATTTACCACAATGAGTTAATCATAGCAAGCGGCAAGCCAATTGAGTTTTTTACTCAGTTTTTTAGCTTTTGTTTTAGCGATAAGCTAAAGGCTTTACCCTGTTTAAAATAAGGATTTTCTGAAAATGCGCAATTTACTTTTTTTATATTGATTTATGTCAAATTATACTTGGTTTTTATCTTTGTGTTTTATAGCACTTTTTTAAATATTATTGCTCAAAAATTATAAAAATTTCCAAGATTTTAAACTAGTTAAAAGCATTTGCATAAAAACGCTATAAACTGATAAAAACTTGCATAATTTTTTAAAAATGGTTATTTTATCGCGTTGCAAAAATTTTCCTAAGTATGATGATTTTAAGAGTGATGATGAGGTAAAAATCTATGGCAGCAGTAAAACGGCAGCGGCCCCTATCGCCGCATCTTCAAATTTATAAAATGCCTTTAACCGCCGGTACAATGTCTATTACACACCGGATTACAGGCTTTATTTTAGCCGCTGGAACAGTGGGTTTAGCTGCATGGTTATTAGCAGTTGCAGGCGGTAAAGAAACTTATTCACAAGCGTATCATATTTTACAATCTCCTATTGGTACTCTATTTTTAGTCGGTTGGACAGTTGCGCTGTATTATCATTTATGTAACGGTATTCGCCATTTATTTTGGGATGCAGGCAAAGGCTTTGAGTTAGCAACTTCACATTTGACCGGATATTTAGTTATTTTAGGGGCTTTTGTGTTGGCAGCAATTACATGGTTATTAGTCTTTTTCGTGCAAGGAGGTATCTAAATGGATTTTCGTGCACCCTTAGCAAAAGTGCGTGGTTTAGGTTCAGCACGGGAAGGGACTGAACATTTTATTGCCCAACGTTTAACTGCTGTTGCTTTAATTCCTTTGTATCTTTGGTTTGTCTTTTCTATCGTTTTTCTGTCCCGCTCTGATTACGCTACGGTGATTAGTTGGATTAAACATCCATTTGTCACTGTGATGTTAATTGCTCTGTTATTAGCCACTTTCTATCATGCACAATTAGGCGTTCGCGTCATTGTAGAAGACTACATTAAAAGTGAATTCATGAAAGTCACTTTGTTAGTGTTAACTAAATTCTTTGCATTTATATTAGGTGTTGCTTCAATCGTAGCTGTGTTACGGATTGCTTTAGGAGGTTAAGAGCGTGTCAGCGTATAAAATTATTGATCATACTTATGATGTTGTTGTCGTCGGCGCGGGGGGTGCAGGTTTGCGTGCAACCTTCGGGATGGCACAAAAAGGGTTAAAAACAGCTTGTTTAACTAAAGTGTTCCCCACGCGCAGTCACACTGTTGCTGCACAAGGCGGCGTGAGTGCTTCTTTAGCTAACATGGGCCCCGATAACTGGCGTTGGCACATGTATGACACCGTCAAAGGGTCTGACTGGTTAGGCGACCAAGATGCTATTGAATATATGTGTCGTGAAGCTGTTCCAGCCGTTATCGAGTTAGAACACTATGGTATGCCCTTCTCTCGTACTGAAGAAGGTAAAATTTATCAACGTCCATTCGGTGGGATGACCACTAACTATGGCGAAGGGATTGCACAACGGACATGTGCAGCGGCTGACCGTACAGGTCACGCAATGTTACACACCCTATATCAACAAGCTTTGAAACATGATGCTGAATTCTTTATCGAGTATTTTGCGCTCGATTTAATCATGGACGAAGAAGGCGTATGTCGCGGTGTGATGGCATTAAACATGGCGGAAGGTACAATTCACCGCTTCCGCGCCCACATGACTGTTTTAGCAACAGGCGGTTATGGTCGTGCTTACTTCTCTGCAACTTCTGCACATACTTGTACAGGCGACGGCGGCGGTATGGCAGTTCGTGCGGGTATTCCTTTACAAGATTTAGAATTCGTACAATTCCATCCTACCGGTATTTACGGCTCAGGCTGTTTAATTACGGAAGGGGTGCGCGGTGA
Organism: uncultured Thiotrichaceae bacterium; assembly: GCA_964555395.1. GTDB lineage: Bacteria > Pseudomonadota > Gammaproteobacteria > Beggiatoales > Beggiatoaceae > CAZKST01. The sequence goes on from CAZKST010000095.1 coordinate 8,236, forward strand.
AGGCGGTTATTTAACTAACTCCAAAGGCGAGCGTTTCATGGAACGCTATGCACCAAGCGCGAAAGACTTAGCGTCTCGTGACGTGGTCAGCCGCTCAATGACCGTAGAAATTAACGAAGGTCGCGGTGTAGGTAAAGAAAATGACCACATCCACTTGCATTTAGAGCACTTAGGGCCCGAAGTTATTCACGAACGTTTACCAGGGATTGCAGAAACTGCTCGCATTTTCGCAGGCGTTGACGTAACCAAAGAACCAATTCCTGTATTACCGACTGTTCACTACAACATGGGCGGTATTCCAACCAACTATCACGGTGAAGTGTTAACTTTACGCAACGGTAATCCTGATAGCGTTGTTCCTGGTTTAATGGCAGTGGGTGAAGCGGCTTGCGTATCTGTGCACGGTGCAAACCGTTTAGGCTCTAACTCCTTGTTAGACTTAGTGGTATTCGGACGTGCTGCGGCTTTACATTGCGCAGAAGTCAGCAAAACTTGGGGTAAACACAAACAATTACCCACAAATGCAGGTGATAGCTCCTTAGCCCGTTTAGACAAGTTACGCTATGCTAAAGGGAATATTTCCACCGCAAAATTACGTTTAGAAATGCAAAAAGTGATGCAACGTAATGCTGCTGTATTCCGTACAGAATCCACTTTACAAGACGGCACTAACAAAATGGGCGAAATCTATCGCACCTTTGATAGTGAAATTAAAGTCACTGACTCTTCCTTAATTTGGAACTCTGACTTAATTGAAACCTTAGAATTAGACAACTTACGCTCACAAGCGTTAATCACTGTTACTTCTGCTTTAAACCGCAAAGAAAGCCGTGGCGCGCAAGCCCGCGAAGATTATCCACAACGTGACGATGTTAACTGGATGAAACACACCTTAGCGTGGTTAGATACCCAAGGCAATGTCACGATTGATTATCGTCCTGTTCACTTATACACCTTAACAGACGAAATGGATGTCGTTCAACCTAAAGCTCGGGTTTACTAAGCTGTTGAGTTCAGATTAACGATTAAGAAGGTAGCATTATGGCAGATTTTAAATTACCCGCTAACTCCGTTGTTCGTTCTGGTAAAGAATTTAAAGACCAAACTGGCGCAAAACGGATTAAAAAATTCCAAGTTTATCGTTGGGACCCAGATACTGGCGAAAATCCACGCACGGATACCTACGAAATTGATTTAGACAATTGCGGACCGATGATTTTAGATGCAATTATCAAAATCAAAAATGAAATTGACCCCACATTAACCTTCCGTCGTTCTTGTCGTGAAGGGATTTGTGGTTCATGCGCAATGAATATTGATGGCACGAACACTTTAGCCTGTACTAAAGCGATTGATACCATTGATGGCGTGGTTAAAATTTATCCATTGCCCCACATGCCAGTGATTAAAGATTTAGTCCCTGACTTGACACATTTCTATGCTCAATACGCTTCGATTGAGCCATGGATGAAGAGCAAAAGCCCCACGCCGCCGCAAGACCGTGAGCGTTTACAGTCTAAAGAAGACCGTGCGAAATTGGATGGTTTATACGAGTGTATTTTATGCGCATGTTGTTCAACCAGTTGTCCAAGTTACTGGTGGAATAGCGACCGTTATTTAGGTCCTGCGATTTTATTACAATCTTATCGCTGGATTATTGACAGTCGTGATGATGCCACAGGCGAACGTTTAGACAATTTAGAAGACCCTTTCCGCTTATATCGTTGTCACACGATTATGAACTGCGCGAATACCTGTCCTAAAGGTCTGAATCCCGCTAAAGCGATTGCTGAGATTAAGAAATTGATGGTTGAACGCCGTTAATTAACGCGATTTCTGTAAAATGAGAAAACCCGCTAGGTTTTAAAAATCTAGCGGGTTTTTTTGAAAATGCGTTAATTTGTTTGAAATTAAGTTATTTTGTTTATCTTGTGAATTAATAAAATCACTTCTACTGCATTTCCAAGCGATATTTATGAGTAAATAACCTATTGTTAAAAATAGAAACACTCAAAATATTAAGCTAATATTAAAATTTATCCCCTTCCTATCAATACAACTCTCCTCCTTTAATTAAGAAACATAGTAAAAGCTAATGGCAAAAACTAAAATGACAATAGAAGAACCTTTAGAAAAA
>CAZKST010000096.1:0-10315 GCA_964555395.1 uncultured Thiotrichaceae bacterium
AAACAGTCTTGATGGGCTTCCTATAAGTTAAGGATGTTTGTAGGGTGGAATAGCGCAGCGTATTCCACCGTTTTGTCTGAACCTTAATTCACTGTGTTTCTTGATTAATATAATGAAAAATTAAGGAAATTAAGTGAATTGTGTGACAGAGTTCAGACAATTTTGTAGCGTTTCACCGTGGAATACGCTTTGCTATTCCACCTTACAACCCCCTTAATTTAATGGCAGTGACGCTTCCGCGTGGAAACGAGAGAATGAAGTGAATTATACGAATTGTAATTCAGATAAAAGGGACTGCGTAACTTATATTAATTTAGCAATGACTTTATCTAACACGCAGAATCGTGCACAATGCGCGATTTTTATTTATTTTCAATTTTAGACAGTACGCTTGCGCGTAACTTTCAAGCATAAGGATTTTTATGGCTCGTCCAGCCCACCTTTTTATTGATACTGCTGCTTTACGCCACAATCTTGTACAAGTTAAACGCTGCGCACCTAACGCAAAAATTATGGCAGTCGTTAAAGCCAATGCCTATGGGCATGGTTCGGTATTAGTGGCTAAAACGCTTGAATCTCAAGTGGATGGCTTTGCAGTATCCTGTTTAGAGGAGGCAATTATCCTACGGGAAGCAGGTATAAAAATCCCAATTTTATTGCTAGAAGGCTTTTTCGATGTACAAGAATTGTCTCAAATAGTGTATTATAAATGTGACATAGTGTTGCATAATGACGAGCAACTCCAACAACTCAAACACGCTTCATTAACGCAAGCAATTAAAGTTTGGTTAAAAATTAATACTGGAATGCACCGTTTAGGCATTTCACCCACGGAGTTTAAAGAGTTTTGGCAAGAATTATGCATTAATTCCAATGTAAAACAGCCACCATGTTTAATCACCCATTTTGCTTGTGCAGATGAAATTAATCGTTCAGAAACATTTGAACAATTAAAGCTATTTCAACGTACAACCGCTTCATACGCGCAACTTACTGAATCATCGCTTGCAAACTCAGCGGCGATATTACAGTGGGCAGATACTCATTATGAGTGGGTAAGACCTGGAATTATGCTGTATGGGATTTCTCCACTTAAAGACTGTTACGGAAATCAACATAATTTACAAGCGGTAATGACCTTAAACTCTCGTTTAATTAGTGTTCGACATTATCCAGCGGGGGCTTATGTGGGTTATGGTGCAACGTATCGTTGTCCTGAAGCCATGCCTGTCGGTGTAGTTGCTATGGGTTATGGCGATGGTTATCCCCGCCATGTTCCCAATGGAACGCCCGTTTTAGTCAATCAGCAGCGTGTGGATTTAATTGGACGGGTTTCTATGGATATGTTGACCGTTGATTTACGTCAACAGCCGAATGCCAAAATTGGCGACCCTGTAGAGTTATGGGGTAAAAACTTAGCGGTGGAAGAAATTGCAGAATGTGCAGGCACTTTAGCCTACGAATTACTGTGTAATGTGAATGAGCGTGTGAGACGGACTATTTTATAAGTTGCTTTTCAAGCAGTTATAAAAAAATTAAAAAAAACTGAAAAAAAACACCGTCAACTATTGACAGCTAACTTAATATGTAATAGATTTACTTTCATATTATGTTGCAACGCAACAAAAAAGATAAAAATAATAAAGTACACAGCGTTGCTAAACTGAAAAAGAATTTAATACCCAGTGAAATTTCACTGCGAGAAAAGTCTCCTCCATCCTCCTTTGGTGGTTTGGCGCGACGTGATAATCGCGCCTTTTTAAGAATACAAGTACAACAAGTAATACATAAGTTATTATTGTTATTAATGAAGTTAGTGCCATTCTATTTGAAGTAGAATAACAATCTCTTCAATCTCCTTTAGATGGTTTGGCGCAGCGTGTTAGTTCTCTAAATGAGAAACTAGACATACAGACGGTCTCCTCCATCCTCCTTTGGTGGTTTGGCGCGGTGTGATAATCGCGCCTTTTTAAGAATATAAAAAGGCATTTATATTATTGTTATTATAGATTTGCAGAACTGATTGCAAGAATGCCTGCAATCTCCTGAGTCCTCTCCAGTGATTTGGCGCGGCGAAACGGAGATAAATCCGTAGATTCTCCTCCATCCTCCTTTGGTGGTTTGGCGCGATGTAACAGTCGCGCTTTTTTATCTTCTCCAAAGAACCTTCCTATCAGCGATTTGGCACGATATGTTGTTTTACATTTGACATATCTACTCGCTTTTTTTTACTTTCTTAACAAGATAGCCTTTATAACTGCAAGGCTTGAACATAACGCCTAAAGACTAACGTATTTCTATTTTTTTCTCAACAATTATTAATAGTCTATAAACCATAAACTGAGCGTGGCTATTATAGCATTATCTGCTACTAAACAGTAGTAAATAAAAGTATTTTCTGCTAAAAAAAGCAGGGGAATTCTACCTTATTTTTCTTAAAACATGACAATATTGTAATCACATATAAATATTATGTGTTTAATTTTATTTTCCATGTACATCAGAATCGCCTAAATTATTTATACATCCTGTTTTAATTATAGTATTAAGAACTAAATAGTGCTGAAGTGTATTTCGCATTTAATGGAATAACATTTCATCTTTATTTTTTCCCTTACTTTAATTAAAGGCGTGTTATGTTTGAACTCGGCGTAGTCATGGATGCCATCCATACCATTAAACCTTATAAAGACAGCACTTTTGCCATGTTATTAGCCGCGCAACAGCGGGGCTGTCGGTTGTGGCATATCACTTTAAATGATTTATTTATGCGAGATGGACGTGTCTTTGCGCAAATGTCTGAATTACAAGTGTATGATGATAAACAACACTGGTTCAGTTTTGGGCAAACGCAAGCGCGTCCGCTAGCTGAATTAGATGTTGTTTTAATGCGTAAAGACCCCCCCTTTGATATTGAATATATTGTCTCCACTTATTTATTAGAACGCGCTGAAGCAGAAGGCGTGTTAGTGGTTAATCGTCCGCAAAGTTTGCGTGATGCAAATGAAAAAATGTTTACTGCGTGGTTTCCGCAATGCTGTGTGCCGACATTAGTAACTCGTCAGATAACGCAAATTCGGGCTTTTTTACAGGAACATCAAACTGTCATTGTTAAACCGTTGGATACAATGGGAGGGAGTTCTATTTTTAAATTGACCTTAACCGATGAAAATACAGCGGTCATTTTAGAAACGGTGACGCAGCAGCAGCAACGTTATGTGATGGTGCAACGTTTTATCCCTGAAATTAAAGCGGGCGATAAGCGTATTTTGTTGATTGACGGGCAGCCTATCCCGTATGCCTTGGCACGCGTACCGCAGGGAGATGATTTTCGCGGGAATTTAGCCGTGGGTGGCAAAGGGGTGGGTGTCGAATTAAGTGAACGTGACCGTTGGATATGTCAACAAGTTGGCGAAACTTTACGCGCTAAAGGTTTATTGTTTGTTGGGTTGGATGTGATTGGCGATTATCTAACCGAAATCAATGTAACCAGCCCAACAGGAATTAGAGAGCTTACAAAAATCTATAATATTGATATTGCTGGACAATTTATAGATTGCTTAGCGGCTAAAGTCCATAAAAAACACTAAATTTATAGAGAATTGAAAAAATTAATTATTAGGAGAGAATATCTGGCTCGAAGGGTGCATCTTCGTGTAACAAGGTTAAGCCTAGACGTTGCATGATTTTATCTCCTAATTCATGATTTTGATAACGCAACCAATTTGTACCAATTTGTACAACAATGTGTTGTAAACCGAGATGGTAACAAGCACGCGCCAATAAAACAGGGTCTTGAATATACACTGTTGTGACGTGCTCCAAAGCGGCTTGAATTAAAACTATAGTTCCATCTATGGCTTTTAAAACATCCCCATTTCGTAAAAGCGTTCCAGTAGGCAATGTTAATAAAATATCTGTACCGTCAGATAAGGTAGTGCGTAAGCGATTTTTCTGACGCGCTTCAAAAGTAAGCCCGAGCACAACAGAAGTCTCAGCAGAAGAAGAAAGCAACTCATTAATAATTAACATAGCTTAAAATTTTGAAGTAAATTTGCGGAAAATTTCTTGCACGGCTAACAAAGGACAACCACACTTAGATTAACACATTTGTAACACTGCTTAAAACAGTATGATGCTTTTAAGGAGCTTGCGAGATGAACGCCAAGAGTGTACTCGATAAAGAAATCATGACACGACTTAATGAAGCAACTCAAGTTTCACGCGATAAAGTCAAAAATTTGCCTTTTAATCGTGCATTAATGAATCGTCAATTACCGCTTAATTTATATATTGGGCAATTAGAAGCGTATTTACCCGTTTATCATTTGGTTGAGCATTATTGTGAAACCAGTGAACATCCTTTGCTAAGAAGTATTTGGCGTTCAGAAATGAGCCGTTCACACTTATTAGAAGCAGATTTAGCCGATTTTTCTTTAGATATTCCCACCGCTGTTGTGCAACGTGCAACGCAGCAATTTGTTCATTTTGTTGAACATTGCCAACAATCCCCCAGTCAAATTTTAGGCGTGTTATACGCTTTAGAAATGATGTTATTAGATGTACGCAATACGCTTCCACATATTCAAGTTGCTTATAATTTGCAAAATAATGGCATTAACTATTATCGTGCTGCCAGTGAGTTGGTTGTGCCTCAATGGAAAATGTTTAAGCAACGCATGAATCAAATGATTCATGATGAAGAAATAGAAGAGCAAATTGTGCACACTGCCGAAGCCACTTTTCAACATTTACAAGAAATTTTAAATGCACTGTGGAAAAGTAAATAATTTGAATTTGAGGCGGAATTTATTAAAAAGCCTGTGGCTAATTTTAGAACATTATTTTAAACAACGACACGGTTTTAGTGTGCTCTAAAAAAAGCTGCTAGGTTTTTACAGCCTAGCAGTGCTCCAGTATTATCTAAGTGATTTTAGCAAACTCAGCGTTATAAGTGAATCTCATGAAATGCCACGGTGCCTGGTAATTGAAGATATTCTAAAGTATTTTCCATAATGTCTTGGGTCAAAGTTTTTTCAGTATTATCTTTAAACCAAGTATCGTTTAACACTTGTGACAAGTTTAACGATAAACCAACGTATAAATTCCGCTCTTTGGGGAAAGGCTCAGCAAATTGTCCCCGCGTGGGCTGATAACCGCGAGAACCATAACCCACGGCTAATTCTAAATAACGGGTAAACCAATTATTTTTTAACGCAGGAATTCCGCTGCCTTTAATTGCTACTAAATAAGTTTGTCCAGAATAATCAGAAATTGGGTCAGTTTCACCCATTTCTTTAGCATTATCAGAACGCCAATAATGGAAGCGAATATCAATTACATCATCTAATTGCGGATATTTTTCCATTAAAATCCCAGTCCCAACCCCCGCTAAATTCATAATTAAATCTTCTTTGCTAAAACCATATTCACGGGTAAAGCCGTCAAAAATTTCAACGCCGACCATTACGGAAGCCGCTGTAATCGCCGCTAATTCAGTTGCAGTTTCGCGGTTATGTCCAGCCCATTCAAAAGAACGTGTCATTAAGCGCGTGCTCAAATAACTAGAAAACGCATGACCTAATTTATCCGCGCCGCCATTGGGAGAATCTTCATCAAACCACCCCTCATTTCTCACAAAGAAATTAGACGTTCTATTTTTAAAGGTTTCAGTCACGATAGTGCCATCGTCTAACATAACATGACGTTCTACATCCTTTGTCCACCAAGAAGAAAAACCATATAACGCAACGGCGGTAGTATAGCCTCCAATTAACATTTTGGTTCTAAAGTCCCGTTTTTTAGTATCAAAAATAGAAGCTTTTTCTTCTTTTAAAGAAGGCATTGCGACGGCTTGATTTTCTACGGTTTTAGCTTCAATTGCTTGTTCTGTATTCGTTTGTGCAGCTTGTTCAAACGTATTAGAAATTAAAGTTGTAGAATTCGTTATCGGTTCTACCTCATCAGCTATCACATTTAAAGAGACAGCAAACAGAGATACAGTAAACACTGTATGAGTTAGGAAACGCATTAGTGAAATAATCCAAAAGTGAAAAGAAAAGAATTAGAAGTTACGCAGTTCAAACAAAAGTAGGATGGGCTGACGTAAGGAAGCCCATCAACAAGGCTAGCGTGCAAGGATAAGCTTTTGTTAACGCAAGCTATTCTGCGAATAAGTGCCGATAAATAGTCTTGATGGACTTCCTATTGTCAGCCCATCCTACCCGTTTTTTTTATTCAACTGCGTAATTTCTAAAGAATTAAAAAATGCAAAAATTTAGAGAGTATGCAAAATTTTAATAAAGAAAAAATTAAGGAATGATGAAAATGGAGAAATTGCTGCTAGTTTTCAAGGACTAGCAGCTTATAAAAAACTTAAAAACAACGGCTAGAATTTAATTTGTTGTTTTCCATGTGCCGTCTGGTTGACGACAAGCCGTGCCGCGCACCGTTTCTGGACGACCATCAATATAGGCTGTCATTGTATATTCACGACAAGGCGAAGAATTTTCGTAATAGGTTCGTTGCGGAGTCATTTCATACTCGCGATTGGTATTAGGATTGCGCCATGTAGAAGAACGATTATCAGGATAAGTTTCAAACGTATCTTGTACTTGCCGTTGATCATTAGCATCCATACTTGAACCAATTGCGCCACCAATAGCCGCGCCCAGCACTGTCCCTGCAATAATAGCGACGGTTTTTCCTGTGCCTTTACCAATACTAGACGCTGCCGCGCCCCCTGCAACACCCCCTAAAACAGACCCCATTTGTTGATTGGTTACACAAGCCGTCATGCTCGATAAACTTAAAACTGCAATGATGCTGATGCGTAATAATCTATGTTTCATAATTAGCTACCTATTATTCTCTGTTGAAAAACAATGATTTCAAAAATACCGTTACCAATACTCAACGACGGATGATTCTCTAATTATTAGTGTTTTTCATGCCCGTTGGTTTTTAAATCCCTGTAATCTATAACAGTCATTAATAAAAAACCGTTATTTAATGTTACAATTTCACAATTATTTGGCACTTACCAAATAAAATTATTCCTCCCTTGCGCCCGCCTCAAGCCCGTGTCATGGTTGAGAGTCAATTGTTTTTATTCTCTATTTATTCAAAACCTATGTCCAGCGAATCTTCTATTTTAGCATCACGCGATGAACACGCGCCGACGCTTGCTTCTGCTTTAATTGAAACATTTAAAGAAGGCTATTCCTTAAATTTACTTTATAAAGATATTTTTGCAGGCATCACCGTCGGTATTATTGCCATTCCTCTGTCTATGGCTTTAGCCATTGCAACAGGTGTGCCGCCCCAGCACGGACTATACACCGCCATTATTGCGGGTTTAGTCATTGCCTTAACAGGCGGTTCTCGGGTTAATATCTCGGGACCTACCGCCGCTTTTGTCGTCATCCTACTGCCCATTGTGCAACAATTTGGCTTAGGGGGTTTAGCCATTGCCTCGGTGATGGCAGGATTCATGTTATTTACCATGGGTTTAGCGCGCATGGGTAAACTCATTGAATACATTCCCTATCCCGTTGTGACTGGCTTTACCGCAGGCATTGGGGTTGTAATTGCCACCATTCAAATTAAAGATTTTTTCGGCTTACAAATAGACAAGCTTAACGGACACTACCTAGAAAATTTATACACCCTCCTCACCGCCATGCCCACCTTGCGCCCCAGTGACTTATTCATTGGCTGCATTACAATGGCGACTTTGATTTTATGGCATCGCCTCCGCACTTCAATCCCCAGCTATTTAATGGGCTTGATTGTTGGCTCACTCACTGCTGTGCTCTGCTCCTTAATTTTTAGCGACTTTCACGTTACTACTATCGGCTCTCGCTTTAATTACAGTATTGGTGACATTACTGGACATGGCATTCCGCCATTACCGCCGCTTTTTGTATTTCCATGGACATTACCCAATGCTGACGGACAAGCCATGACTCTCTCATGGGGCTTAATTAAAGAGCTCATTGGTCCCGCCTTCGCGATTGCCATGCTGGGCGCGATTGAATCGCTACTCTGTGCAGTGGTTGCAGACGGTTTAGCGGGCACACGGCACAATCCCAACTCTGAATTAATGAGCCAAGGCTTAGGCAATATGATTACCCCCTTCTTTGCTGGCATTCCTGCCACAGCTGCAATTGCCCGCACCGCCGCCAATATTCGCTCGGGTGGACGCTCCCCTATTTCCGCCATTGTCCACTCTTTTGTAGTCTTAATTGCCGTATTAGCCTTAGCGGGTCTGATGGCATACGTTCCCATGTCCTCCTTAGCCGCGCTCCTGTTCATGGTCGCATGGAACATGAGCGAACTGCCCAACGTCGTTAAAACGCTCAAAACTGCGCCGCGTGATGATAAAACCGTTTTACTGGTTTGTTTTACGCTGACAGTCTTGTTTGACATGGTTATTTCTGTCGGGATTGGATTAGCTTTAGCCGCGTTATTATTTATTCGGCGGATGGCAGATTTAACCGAAGCCGAAATGGTCAGCCATCATGAACACGAAGTATTAAAACAATTACCTGAACATATTGCTGTTTATGAAATCAACGGCCCGTTATTTTTTGGTGCGGCAGAAAAAGCGATTAAAATCTTTCATCAAGTCAACCGCAAAGTGCGCGTGATTATCATTGATATGACAGATGTTCCCATGATGGATATGACAGGGATTATTGCATTGCAAGGCTTAATGAAGAATTTGACCCGTGATAAAGTGACGGTCATTTTAAGCACTTTGTCGCCACGTTTGATTAAGCAACTCAATACTGCTGGTGTTACGGAAAACGAGCTTGTCTTATTTTGCAAAACGTTAGAAGAGAGTATTGAACGCGGGAAAGCGGTGCAGGTTGTTTCTTAAAGTAACTTTGAAGACCTGCTAGGTTTTTAAAAACCTAGCAGGTTTTATTGGTTCAAAAGGCTATTTAATTATTTTGCTTGATTTTATTTGCATCTAAATCAAATGAGAGAGAACCTGAGCGTTGTTGTAGTTCTACGCTGTAGTTAAGTGTTTGTACACCGCCGAAGGGTTGCGAGAAGGTAACATTTAAGCAGGGAATTGCTAAAAGTCCTGTTGTTGATGAGTAATTTGCTGCACACGCGCCGTTGGTGGTAGTCGTTGAAGTCGTAGTTGATGTTGAGGTGCTGGAGCAGGTGCTGGCGGATTGTAAGCCGCGTACTTTGACTTCGGAGAGGCGGTCATAACTTTGAATACCATCAATTTGTACTCTTTGGAATTTAGTATTCTTATCAAATGTGATTTGTCCATGTTTTCTTCCGCCGATAAACGCTGACGCTACACCATTTTGGACGACAATTTTCATGTCATTAAAAGCGTAACCTCCTATCCAAGCGTGGTCATAATGATAATGTGGATGATCCTTTAATGTTCCTAAATCGCCTGTACTAAAGAAATCAAATTCGGTAAAACTTCGTTTAACCATAGCTAAATTAAGCGTTTTTCCATCTTCCGTTAATATAGCTATTCCACGATTACTATTTTCATCAAAATCACCGCTTACAACAACTTCGAACTCACCTTCTAAAGTACCAGCAACTTCAACCCTGCCGACCTTAGTCAAAGGAGCTGCCAGCCATTTTACCTTTTCGTCAGCAGGACAAGTCGTTTTCGTTGGGTCATAAACACACCCTTCCTTCACAATTAAATTTTCTCCAGCCGTTGCCCCCACTGCCATTTTACTTGCATCTAAGCTATAATCTGCTGCATAAACATTGTAAGCGGCAAGTAATACAGAACCTACTAAAACCCGACGTAAAAGTGCCATTGCAAAACTCCTAAGTGTGTGAAAAATCCACAAATAGGTTAAGTAAAACCCCCTTCTTTATCCATACAATAGACCTGATATTTCCCTCTTTAAACTGCTATTTTCTCAATTTTGAAGGTGTGCTATGAAAGTGAATGAAAGAATTAAATTATTTCGTACACTGAATGGTTGGACACAAGAAGAAATTGCAGATAAATTGGCAATGTCGCCTAATGGTTACGGCAACATTGAAAGAGGAGAAAGTGAAATCACTTTAACGCGATTAGAACAACTTGCTCAAATTTTTTCTATAGAGTTATCGGAATTACTCGGTTTTAATCAAACTTATATTTTTAATTCAAAAGGAGATAAAAACTCTCACTACCAAAATATTCATAATAATTCAGATAAAGATTTACAAAATACCATAGAAAAGCAAAATATTATTATTGAGCAACAAAACAAAGAAATAAATTATTTAAAAGAAATTATTGAGTTGCTTAGGAAAGATAAGGGTATTAATGTTT
>CAZKST010000097.1:0-10255 GCA_964555395.1 uncultured Thiotrichaceae bacterium
ACATCCACAACAAGATTATACTAAGATGTTGATTGCAGCGGCGTTTGAGTTGTAAGACTCACAGTCTATTTGTAGGGTGGAATAGCGAAGCGTATTCCACCACGAAATGCCGCAAAAGCTGGGCAAAACAATTTATAAACCGTACGGTGGAATATGGCGCAAGTTATATCTCATCATTTTGCTTTTGCTAATTTTTTGAGCTTTGTAGAGTTTCATGGTGGAATACGCTTTGCTATTCCACCCTACAATACTTATGCTCGAAAATGTATTCCCCAAAATACAAAAACCTGCTAGGTTTTAAAAACCTAGCAGGTCTTTTTTTGCGCTTATCTTACAGGACTTAACGCCCTACAACACGCTAACCGCTTATTCTTCACCGCCTAAGAAACCAAATAATTGCAATAAGCTCAAGAATAAGTTGTAAATGCTGACATATAAACCAACAGTCGCCATGATGTAGTTAGTTTCTTGACCGTGCACCATTTCACTGGTTTGATATAAAATCATCCCAGCCATTAACAAGACTACCATCGCAGAAACCGCTAAAGATAACGCAGGGATGGAGAACAGAATCGCTCCGATGCTGGCTAACATCGCAACCAACATCCCAACCATTAAGAAACCGCCCATAAAGCTAAAGTCTTTGCGGGTTGTCAACGCATACCCTGATAAACCTAAGAAAATCGCAGCGGTTGAGCCGAACGCCATCATTACCAATTGGTGACCGTTGCTAAACATGGTCAAATAAGCGTTAATAACGGGCCCTAAAGTCAAACCCATAAACCCTGTTAAAGCAAAAACAGAAACCAATCCCCACACACTATTGCGTAATGCAGTCGTTGCGAATAACAAGCCAAAATACCCGACTAACACCAGTAACCAGTGCATTGGTGGTAATTTAAGTGCCATTGCAATACCCGCAGTAACGGCGGTAAAAGCTAATGTCAGAGACAACAACACATAAGTGTTGCGAATCAGTTTATTGGTCGTTTCAGTTGAAGGCGCAATGGCATCAGCATTGATAGTACTAACATTACCAAAGTTATAAACATTACCACTACCACGCCAATCATTTTGATTAGTACTCATAACAACAACCTCTTTGTATGGGATGAAGATTTTACAATCTACTTATTATATTCATAGCGACAGTTCTATGAAAAACAAGTAGGCTTGCGTCATAAAATGTCTTAACTTGAATTATACTCAAGCTTTCAAGAAAAGCAATGGTTTAACTTAGGTTAAAAATTATCCATCGTTTCGACTAAAGTTTTCATCATCTCATTATCACCTGTCGCCAAGTGTCCGCTATGGGCTAGAACTTTTAATTCTGCACTTTGCCAGTGTTGTTTAAGTGACCACGCATTGTCTAAAGGACAGACTAAATCCCGCTGTCCGTGAATAATAACCCCTTTAATATTTCGTAAGCTCATAGCTTCCTTTAAAATTTGGTTATCATTCAAAAAACAACGATTCATCATGTAATGTGCTTCAATGCGTGCCCCGTGCAACATAACTTGTTCAAATTGTGTCAATTCAGGAAACTGGGCAAAACTAATCACTGCCCCGCCCCAATTTGCCCACGCTAACGCTGCTTGTTGTTGTAACTCCCTATTTTTGCCTGTTAAATGCGCATAGTACGCAGGCAAAGGGAAATCAGGATTTGCATTCGGCACGGCAGCAATAAAACGTTGCCATGCTTCGGGAAATAACTGATTTACACCACCATTGCGATAAAACCACCAAATATCTTTAGTCCGTGCTAAAAACGTCCCGCGCACCACTAAACCCAGCACCACCTCGGGAAAACTTTGCGCATAAGCCAACGCTAAAGTTGCACCCCATGAACCGCCGAATAAAATCCACTGTTTGATTTTTAAAAAATCACGGATTTTTTCTAAATCGCCGATTAAATTTTGCGTCGTGTTATAGGCTAACTCCCCGTTTGGAATAGATTTACCACTGCCGCGCTGGTCAAATAAAATAATGCGATATTTTTCAGGATTAAAAAAACCACGATGATACGGTTTACAACTTGAACCGGGCCCGCCGTGCAAAAACACCACGGGAACGCCTGCGGGGTTGCCACTTTCTTCTACATATAAACAATGTCCTTCGCCCACTTCTAATAAATAACTTGCCCCCGCTTCAGGGTCATAAGGATATAAAGGCGAACTTTCCTCAGAGGAGTTGGTACTTGCAGAAGTTGTTATATTTGCAGATTCAGACATTTATAAACCTCTTGCACTAAAATTTAATTGCGGACAAGATTGCGCGGCATAACGTAACACATCAGCACTGCAAGGACGGAATTCCCCTTGTTTAGTAAAACAGACCCAAACTTCTTTTAAGAATTCTCCTTTATCGGTACAAATCGGTACAATACTGCTGGCTTTTAAATTTTTATTCGCTTTAAGAAAAGCTTGTTTAAACAATTCTTGCGTGGTGCGAATAGCAACTTCGGTATCTTGATAATAAGGAGGCGTATTGACTCGCCGCCGTAATTCTTGCGCTACGCTAAAATAATCTTGCGCACTAAAGCCAGAACATGCACCATTCTTTTCCCATTCATAATCAATTTGATTTTCATTAGGATAAAGTTTCTTAAAGTTATTCTTTACTTCAGCACTTAAAGTTTCTGCTTTACAATTGATAGGAAAACCATCTTCAAATGCAGGACGTAAACTATTTAACTCCAATGTCCGCCGTGCTGGATTTTTACAAAAAGGAACACTGTCATTTAAACTATGGCATAACTCAGGAGTCCATGCCAACGTTAATAAATAATAATGAAAATCTGGTGGCAAAGTAGGTGTAGTA
The DNA here is from genome assembly GCA_964555395.1 of uncultured Thiotrichaceae bacterium. Lineage (GTDB taxonomy): Bacteria > Pseudomonadota > Gammaproteobacteria > Beggiatoales > Beggiatoaceae > CAZKST01. Next base: position 2,821 of record CAZKST010000097.1, read on the forward strand.
TTTTTAGAGGAACTATTGAAAAAAGAACACGCCATTAATAAATAACAGCTCATTATTAAAACCATTACACGCAATATCATTTTCCATCTTTCCTGTTAAGCAACTCGTTTAAATTGTTGCAGCCACTCCAATATTGCTAAAGAACTACTTTGTAAAAATAAACCTAAACGGTCTTTTAAACCTTTCTTTTGTGCATAACTTAATTGAAAAATGTCCGCATTTTGGCTTTCTGCTAAAATATAATCATCACTGGTTTTGATTTCATCAACCAATGCTAATTCTTTAGCCCGAATCGCTAACCAATATTCACCCGTTGCAACTTCATGGACATCTACATGCGGGCGATGAATTGCAACAAAATTTTTAAACAACTGATGTGTGTCTTCTAAATCTTGTTTAAATTTCTCACGCCCAAAATCCGTATTTTCAGCAAACATAGAAATCGTACTTTTATATTCACCCGCTGTGAATTGCTCATAATCAATATCATGTTTCTTTAAGAAACGATGAAAATTTGGCAATTGTGCCAAAACACCAATAGAACCAATAATGGCAAATGGCGCGGCAATAATTTTATGCGCCACACATGCCATTAAATAGCCCCCACTCGCTGCGATTTTATCCACTGCAACGACTAAATGAATATTTTTCTCGCGAATTCGTTTTAATTGCGAAGCCGCTAAACCATAACCATGCACCACGCCGCCAGGGCTTTCTACTTTCACTAAAACTTCATCTTTATTTGGCTCGGCAATGCTTAAAACTGCCGTGATTTCTTGGGCAAGACTCTCCACCGTGCTGGCTTGCATATCGCCTTTGAAATTAATGACAAATAAACGTTTACGCGCTTCGGTTTCTTTTTTACGTTCTTTTAAACGTTGTTTTTCTTGTTGCGCTACTTTTTTTAATTGCTCTTTGCTTAAAATTTCTTCTTGCAAAGTTTGTTTTAGCTCTGCCAATTTTTCGCTTAAATTGCTAATATGCAATTCGCCTTTTTCATCACCACCGCCACTGTTACGCATTGCAAAAACCGCAATAAATAGCAAAGCAACCCCAAAAGCTAATACAACAGTGACCGCTTTTGCTAAAAATAAACCATATTCAAATAAAAATTCCAAAATCCAACTCCTAAATCAAAATTTAGATAAATACGATCCCATCGCTATTGAAATCGTTTTATAATAAGCGATTAAAATATTCAATAGGGATGAAAAATCCTAATGTTTACGCTATCTCCCCTTGACTCTATTGCTTATTTAGCCAAGAATTTAGCATTTTTTAGAGTTTAACACGATACTTTTCACTTTTTCTCACGCATGTCTAACAATATTCAAGCTATTCGAGGGATGAATGACCTTTTACCCTCCCACACGCCACTTTGGCAATGGTTAGAAAGCCAAGTTCGGCGCATTTTAGAAAACTATGGTTATCAAGAAATCCGCACGCCGTTATTGGAAAAAACCGAATTATTTGCTCGCTCTATCGGTGAAGTCACTGATATTGTTGAAAAAGAGATGTACACTTTTAACGACCGTAACGGTGATAGTTTAACACTGCGCCCCGAAGGAACAGCAAGCTGTGTACGCGCTTGTATTGAAAATGGTTTGCTGCATCATCAAACGCCTAAATTGTGGTATAAAGGACCGATGTTTAGACACGAACGTCCGCAAAAAGGGCGTTATCGGCAATTTCATCAAATCGGCGCAGAAGTCTTTGGGTTAGCAACGCCTGATATTGATGCGGAAGTCATTTTGATGACAGCGCGGATGTGGAAAGTATTAGGTTTATATCCTGTTGAATTACAAATTAATTCATTAGGCTCTAATGCTGCGCGTGCCGCTTATCGTGAAGTTTTGGTGCAATATTTATCTGACCATCACGACCAATTGGATGAGGACAGTCAACGGCGATTAAAAACCAATCCTTTGCGGGTATTAGACAGTAAAAACCCTGATTTACAAGCGTTAATTACGCAAGCTCCGCAACTGTTAAACTATTTAGACAGTGAATCTGCTGAACATTTTGCCCAATTACAAGCGATTTTACAGCAAGCGGGCGTGGGTTTTGTCGTCAATCCTCGTTTAGTGCGTGGTTTAGATTATTACAATCGCACCGTATTTGAATGGGTAACAACCGCTTTAGGTGCGCAGGGCACAGTATGCGCGGGCGGACGTTATGACGGTTTAGTTGAACAAATTGGCGGAAAAGCTACGCCTGCGTTTGGCTTTGCCATGGGCATTGAACGCTTAATTGAGTTATTAATACAAGCTAAAGTGGAAGTTAAAGAAACTGCGCCGCTGGTTTATTTAATGATGATGGGACAAGAAGCGATGCAAGCGGGTTTTGCTTTGGCTGAACAATTACGCGATGCTTTACCGACTTTAAAAATTGCAACGCATTGCGGTGGTGGACAATTTAAAGCGCAATTTAAGAAAGCAGATAAAAGTGGCGCGCAATTAGCTTTAATTATCGGCGAAGATGAAGTTAAGCAACAAAAAATTGCCGTGAAATATTTACGCGAAGAAAAACCACAAATAACTGTGTCTATGACAGAGTTAATGACTTTATTACAACAGCTTGTGTAATAACAGTTAATTTTTGACCGACTGAAAGGAATGATATTGTGCAAGATTATAAAACAGAAGAAGAGATTGTTGAGTCCATTAAATTTTGGTGGCAAGAAAATGGTTTATCTGTCGTCGCTGGAATTGCTTTAGGTTTATCGTTGTTATTTGGCTGGCGTGCTTGGCAAGATTATTCTCATCACAATTCAGAATTAGCTTCTGCGAGTTATCAGCAAATGCTTAATTATTTTGAAACTAAAGATGTGACACGAGCAAATGAAGAAGCGAGCAAAATTTTAGCGGATTATAATGATTCTTTGTATGCGTCTTTAGCATCTTTAGCGTTAGCAAAGCAACAAGTTGAAGAAGGTAAATTAGAAGTTGCTCAAACGCATTTGCAATGGGTAATTGATAAAAAACAATCCACAGAATTAGTGGAAATTGCAAATTTACGTTTAGCGCAACTGTATGTTGCTAGTAATGAATTGGATAAAGCACAAGCGTTAATTGATAAACCCCACGCTCCAGCGTTAGCAGCGATGTATGATGAATTAAAAGGCGATATTGCTGTTTTAAAAAATGATAAAGCAGCCGCCCGCACAGCGTATCAAGCGGCTTTAGCCGATAAAGATATTCGCGGCGACTATAAAAATTTGATTCAAATGAAATTGGATAATTTAGGCTTATCGGTTTCTGAAACGGTGCAAGCTAAAGCTCCTAAATTAGCTGAACCTGCCCCTGAAAAACCGCAAGATGCTTTAGCGAATCCTAGCACGACAACTTCTACAGTTGTCAGCGAGGAAAAAATTGCTGAATTAAATGATGCGGTTGCAAACAGCAGTACACAGGATAAAGCGCAAGAAGTGCCACAAATTGAGCCACTTTCTCATACGACTTCACTGAAAGGCTCTGAACATGTTGCTAATCCTGCGACAGAAATTCATGACCGCACAACGTATTTTTATACGAATGAAGATGGCAATCCAAGCACTTTAAACAACCGTAAAGATTCACGGATTATATTAACGCCTTCGCAAAACTAAATTGCTGTTTGCTAGCGCGCTTTGTTTATCTTTTAGAATGGAGTTTGTTAACCCATGTTTTCTCCTTGCTTAAAACGTACTTTGTTGCTTGCGTTATTGCCATTATCTTTTATTGGTTGTTCTAGTTCTTCTTCAAAAGTGAAACCTGCGCCTTTAGTGGAATTGAGTGCGCCGCTCAGTATTGAGAAAAAATGGGATGCGAGTTTAGGAGATACGATTCAAGATAAAGGGGTGCGCTTGCAACCCGCTTTAGATGAAGATAAACATGTGTTTATGGCAGGTGTTCGCGGGCGGGTGTGGGCAGTCAATGCAGAGAATGGCGAGACTTTATGGGATACCCGTCTGGAAAAAACCACCTTAAGCGGCGGCGTTGGACAGGGTGAGGGTTTAGTATTAGTCGGCACTAATGATGGGGCAGTGATTGCTTTAGATAGCAAAACTGGACAGCAAAAATGGCAAGTCACGCTATCTACTGAAATTTTAAGCCCGCCACAAATTCATTTACAACGGGTTTTTGCTCGCACAATTGACGGTAAATTAACGGCATTAGACAGCGATAGCGGCAAAGTTTTATGGGTTTTTGAGCGTACCGCGCCTTTATTAACCTTGCGGGGCACAAGTACCCCTGTCATTTTAGACAATGCAGTAATTATTGGTTTAGATACGGGAAAATTAGCTGCGTTACAACCTGATACGGGAAAAGTATTATGGGAAACAGCTATTTCTGCCGCACGCGGACGTTCTGAGTTAGAACGGATTGCCGATATTGATGCTGACCCCATTGTGGCAGGCGATAGTGTTTATGTCAGTGCTTACAATGGGCGGACAGTTTCTGTACATTTATATTCTGGACGCATTGAATGGGAACGCGATATTTTCTCCAGTGCAGGCATTGCGCAGGATAGAGATGCAGTTTATGTAGTTGACCCAGAAGATAATGTATGGGCATTAGACCGTTTTTCAGGTGCAACGTTGTGGAAACAAACGAAATTACAGCAACGCGGGATTTCTGCGCCAGCCGTTGCGGGTGAATATGTGGTTGTGGGTGATAAAGAGGGTTATGTGCACTGGTTACGGCGTTCTGATGGACAATTTGTTAGCCGTTATCAAGTCAGCGGCGGCGCAATTACTGTTGCACCAAAAGTCGTTGATAATCTGGTACTTATCACAACCCAACGCGGGGAATTAGTGGCAGTTAAACAGCCATAGTTAAAGATTAATTTTATTGAACTCGTCAAACAGACCTGCTAGGTTTTTAAAACCTAGCAGGTTTTTGTTTTAATTTAAGTATAGCAAACGCACTTTAAAAGGAGTGCAATAGCTTCAGCTATTGCCAGTATCGTAACAGCTAAAATACTTTTTAATCAAATGGTTAAAAAGCAATAGCTAAAGCTATTGCGCTCCACAATCAATTTGAGATGTGTTTGCTGTAGCTTGCCGAATTCACGATAAACGAAGGGGAAAGTTTAAGCATTTTAGGATTTGCAATGACAATTGTTTGCCAGCCCTAACTCAGATTAAAGCAATACTTGCTGTGCTAATGCTTGTTTCACAGGCGCGAAAGAGCGGCGATGCAATGGTGTAACCCCATGAATTTTTAAAGCTTGTAAATGGGCAGCGGTCGGATAGCCCGCATTATCTGCCCAACCATATTGTGGAAATTGCTGATGCAAGGCGTGCATTTCACTATCGCGCACCACTTTCGCCAAAATAGACGCAGCACTAATCGCAGCGACGCTTTGGTCGCCTTTGATAATCGCTTGACATGCACAAGGTAAATTCGGCGGACAACGATTGCCATCCACTAAAATCTGCTGCGGCACAAGCGATAACTGCGCAATGGCGCGGCGCATCGCTAAAAAAGTTGCTTGTAAAATATTGATTTCATCAATTTCTTCAACTTCCGCCCGCCCAATCGCCCATGCTAACGCATTTTGCTGAATCACAGGCACAAGCATTTCCCGCTTTTTTGCCGATAATTTTTTAGAATCCGCAAGCCCTGCAATTGGGCGTGCTGCATCTAAAATCACCGCCGCAGCAACTACAGGTCCCGCTAAAGGTCCACGCCCGACTTCATCCACACCTGCAATCAAGAGGCTTGTGCTCATGAAAAGCCTTTTACATGTTTCATCAAACGCTTACGTTTGCGAATTTGGCGCGGAGTCAACATATTACGTTTACCAGCGAAAGGGTTATCCCCTTGTTTAAATTCAATTTCAATCGGCGTGCCTTGTAAATTAAATTCTTTACGCAAAGTATTGATTAAATAGCGTTTATAACTGTCTGGTGTAGATTCAACTTGATTCCCATGCACAACGAAAGTCGGCGGCTGCACTCCACCTTGATGAATAAAACGCGGTTTAATCCGTCGCCCGCGCACTAAGGGCGGCGGGAACGCAACGACAGCGTGCTCTAAAATTTGGTTTAAACGAGAAGTTGCCACTTGAATATTAGCGGAATCATAGGCTTTTTTGATGGATTTAAACAAATCACCAACACCACTGCCATATAACGCCGAAATAAAATGAATTTTCGCAAAATCAATAAAATGCAGCTTACGGCTTAAACTATGGCGAACTTGTTCACGCTCATAAGGTGGCAAATGGTCCCATTTATTAATCGCAATGACTAAAGCCGCGCCTGACTCCAAAATTTCGCCCAACAAATTAGCATCTTGGTCAGTCATCCCTTCCCGCGCATCCATCAACATAATGACGACATCAGCATCATCAATCGCTTGCAAAGATTTGAGAATACTGAATTTTTCAATCATATTATCAACACGCGCTTTACGGCGAATCCCTGCTGTATCAATCAGGGTGTAATCCACGCCACTGCGCTCAAACGGGATATAAATGCTATCGCGAGTTGTGCCGGGTTGGTCAAATGCAATGACTCGCTCATAACCCAAAATGCGATTGACGAGGGTAGATTTACCCACATTCGGACGACCAACAAAAGCGATACTAATCCGATTATCTTGTTCTTCAAAGGTTTTTTGAACCTTTAAGCCGTCCTCAGAATCCTCATCAAAAAACTCATCGGCTTCAGCATCTTCTAATTCTTCCTCGTCCAACTCATCCAATTCTGGCTCATCAGAAGGCACAGATTCAGCGATGCTATCCAACAACGCTGCAATTCCGAAGCGATGCGAAGCAGAAATGACATGTAAAGCTTGAAATCCCAAGCGATAAAATTCCGCGCTCACCGCTGTTGGGTTTAAATGCTCGGCTTTATTGACAACGATATGAATCGGTTTATTGAATTGCCGCAATTTCATGGCGATATTTTCATCGGCGGCGGTTAAACCATCGCGTCCATCCACCATAAATAACACGAATTGCGCTTCACTGATGGCTTGCAAAGCTTGTTTAGCGATTTGCTCAACCATGGCATCATTTTCATCATCCAAACCACCCGTATCGATGACGAAAAAAGGACGTTCGTTAATAATAGCCCGTCCGACAATACGGTCACGGGTTAAACCCGCTTGGTCGGCGACCAGCGCGGCACGACTGCGGGTCAAAACATTAAATAAGGTGGATTTTCCGACGTTAGGTCGTCCGACAATAGCGATAGTGGGTAACATATTGATTATAAATTCTTTAAGTAAAATCTAGTAAATTATTTGGATTTATCATTGTAGCTTAAATTTATGGATTTGCTAATGTTATCCTTAAGAAAACTTAAATAATTTGAGTTTGATGAAAAATTTATTATTCGTAACAAAGATTTTAATCAACAAATTTGGAAGCAATACAAAAGATGTTATTTAATAGACTATCATTCAAAATAGTATTGAAATACACTGGTTTAAACTAAACAAAA
>CAZKST010000098.1:0-10191 GCA_964555395.1 uncultured Thiotrichaceae bacterium
TTTCTTTTTCTTCCAAAGACTGAGTCGAGCCGCCAAAAAACATGCCAATTAAAAAGACAAATAAATGACCTTCCGTATTATCCAGCCATAAAGAATTAACCAAACAAGCCGTCGCCATAATCACTACAAACGCCTGTGCTTGCTGTTGATAAATGGGCGCAAGTCGCCACGTTTGTCGCCATAAGCTTATGATAAAAGCGAAAAATACACCTAATCCTAACCAGCCCCACTGAATCCCAATCATAAAATATTCATTGTGTGCATTGTGCGTTGCATGAATATCTTCTTTGCCTGCAAAAAAATGATTTTTGTAAATTTGGCTAAAGCTGCCTGTGCCCCAGCCGAATACGCCCGCTTGTAAAGTTAATTCTGCACTTTTTTGTAAAAAATCATAACGTAAGGTAGTAGAGTCTAAAAAACTGCCATCTGCATATTCGGCATTTTTTTGATAAAAATGATGAATTTTATCTTGTATCGGTTGTGAGTGTTGATAACTCAGTATCAAAGCAAGAATTAACAAATTGCTGCCCAAAAAGAGACCAAACCACCGCCATTTTTGATAAATCGCTAATAAAAACAAAGCGAATAAAACTAGATAAGCTGTTCGCCCGTCAATCATCGCGACACAATTCACAATAGCAAGCACAGTAGCGATAGCAAACAACCATCGGCTTTTTAAATTCAACCGTTTATCTAATACAGCGAGGCTAAGCCAATAATATGCAACGAAACTGCATAAAATACCTTGAGTAATGTGGGTTTTAAAAATGAAAGGGTTGTCTGTCGTCCCTTTGCCCAACCACTGCCAGCCCGTGATGCTGAGCATATAGGAAAGTAATAAGGTTAAACTTATCCCCGCAATTAAACCTAAACTCCCTGCTGTTCGAGTTTCTGCTTGGTTAAACAGGAGTAAGAAAAAGGGAACATATAAAAATTCCCGATATTTTACCCACATTTGCATACTTTCTTTTATTGGTGTCGGGCTATATAGCACGCCAACTGAAATTAATAAAGTCATTGCTAATGCAAATTGTGCAATGCGATATTTTTTTAAAACTTCAATAAAATCAGTGCTTCGTTGATTAACAATTAACCATATCCCTAATAGCACTAATAAGGTATTGGTTAATACTGTAGAAATACATAAAGCAAAACCTAAACAGAATATTAATATTTTTTTAATATTGTTTGCGTTGAATGATGAATTAGACATCAAAGATGAATCAGATTCGTTAGACATGAGCGAAAATAGGGAAATTAATTAATTTATTGTTTTAGTTATTTTTTATTGTAGTGAATACCATCAAAAATGTTGTTTTTATGCTAACACGCTTCTGTGTTTTCAGCTACGTTTATCTCTCTTTTTAAAAGTTTGTATCTTATTTACAACACACCTTTCAAAATATACATTTTTTTAATGTTTAATCATTTGTAATGCTTTTGTAATATTTTTTATCCTTTTAAATCATTTGTTTAGTTATTGTATCAATAATGTCTATAAATGTTGTTTTTATGTCATATTGTCAATAAATGCAACACTTCACCTTGCAATCTATTACACTATACCCAATATCATGAATACAACCGAATGATTTGTGGGGTATGGTATGAAAAATAAATTAAAAACAATCAATTATATTGTTGTAAAAATGATTGTGGCATTGTTGTTTTTTTGCCAATATGCTTTTGCTAAAGAAGAATTAACGGCATTAGCAGAGCGAGCAGCAGAACAACACGGGGTAGATCGACATTTATTCAACGCTGTGATTCAACAAGAATCCCGTTGGAATACCAAGGCAGTATCACCCGATGGTGCAGTGGGTTTAACGCAACTACAGCCAAATACAGCAAAGAGTTTCTGTGGCTTAGAAAGAGAAGAGTTGATTGACCCAGAGAAAAATTTGTTTTGTGGCGCAAAATATCTGGCGGAACAAATTAGACGGTTTGGAAGTGTAGAAACAGGATTATGCGCTTTTAATGCAGGACCTTCAGTCACTGCCCGCTTAGGTAGATGTCCAAATTACGGCATCACTCGTTATTATGTAAAAGCGATTTTAGCTTATTGGGAAGCTCGCCAATTAGCGGCGGCACGTTCGTTTTAAATATAAAATCATTCGGTTCATGACACATTGACTCAACGCATAATTTATGCGTTCGCAGACAGAGGCGACCTTGTCGCCCGTCTGTTTCCCTATGTCTTTATTGATTATTTTCTGGTAAAAAACCCGCCATAAAGCGTGCATGAGCATCGCGTCGTGATTTTTCGTCTTGCAATGACGAAATTAAAGTAGAGAGTTCTTGGTCAGATATGCGAGCAACAGCTTCTGGCGTAACGTTAATTTTTTGTTGTCTTTGCAGCTCGACCACATCCATTAAACGGGTCATCGTTTCAGTCAAGGCACGATTTAATTGTGCAATTTGTTTATCCAGTTCTACTAATTTCTTATCTGTTTCAGCCGCTTTTACAGTTAATAACCGTAAGCGTTTTGCATCTTGTTCGTCCATACTTGCACTCCTTAGTAAGTAAGATAGTCTGTTGCAGGGATGCGCTTAAACAATTAAGCAATCCAATAATCGTCTTTTAAAGTATCCCATTGCTTGTTAAACAACACAAGTTATCCTCTGCATTTGCGCAAAAATTAGAATTAAAAATTTATAAAACAGTTAATTATCGTTAAACTGTGTTGAGATAAAAACCCCCCTAAATTTTCAGGATAATACTATGCGAGTTTCCAAAGAAGACTTTGATTGGGCAGTAACGCAACAACTGATTAGCGCGGAACAAGCAACTCATTTATGGCAAGCGTTTTCACAGCGACATAGTGCCCAACCGCGTTTTGATATGGCTCATATTGCTTATTATTTAGGGGCATTGATGGTATTAGGCGCGATGAGTTGGTTTATGGGTGAAGCATGGGCGCATTTTGCGGGTGTGGGGATTTTGGTGATTGCGTGCAGTTACGCGCTGATATTTATCCTTGTAGGGCGCATGTTGTGGCGCGAACAATTGCGCGTTGCGGGCGGGATGCTGTTCACGCTTGCGGTCTGTATGAGTCCGTTAATTGTTTTAGGCATGGTGCAAACGCTAAATGCAGAACATCTACTTTCTACTGCATTATCAGACCCTTCTCTTGGCATTTGGATGGCAGCTGCAACCGTTGTAAGTGCTAGTATTATGTTATATTTTGTTGCTTTTCCCTTTTTAACTGCGCCGCTAACTTTTTCATTGTGGTACATTGCTTTAGAATTTACTTCATTCTGGCTAACCGCACAAAACAACGTGCCGAACCATTGGGCATTGCAACAACAAGTCAGTTTATGGTTTGGTTGTATGATGATACTCGGCAGTTTTTGGGTAGATAGACGCACACAAGAAGATTTTGCATTTTGGGGCTATTTATTTGGATTATCGGCGGCATGGGGAAGTTTAACTTCACTCACTTTGTCGCAGGGTTTGAGCTTAAATTATTTATTGATAAATATCTTGTTATTGGTGTTATCTGTTATTTTAAAACGTCAGATTTTTATTATTTTCGGTAGTATTGGTGTTATTTTATATTTAGGATATTTAACTTATCAAGTCTTTGCTAATGCACCCTTTTTCCCTTTTATTTTAACTTTATTCGGCTTATTTATTATTTTTATTGGTGTGCAATACCAAAGACATCAACTTGCGATTGAAAACGCCATTTTAGCAATATTACCGACTTGGCTAAAAGCATTACAGCCCAAAGAGCGTGGATAAGATTTTTTGCTAAGTCATCAGAATTGTAGGGTGAAATAGCGCAGCGTATTCCACCGTGCAGTGTAGGGGCGAAGATTATTCGTCCTTACCAATTATAATTTGTTTTTATTCAATTTTTGCGGCGTTTCTTGGTGGAATACGCTTTGCTATTCCACTCTACAAATATCCTTTCGTCAGCCCGTCCTCTTCCAACCCATCGTCATTTTTCTAACGCTTGTCTTAAAAATAGCTCAGATAATTATCAAGTTATTTCTTGTTTTTTTTGCATTTCCAAGCAAAAAAGTAGTGAATCATGAATATTTTAGCTGAATTAGCGTTGTATTTCTTTTATGAAAAAGCTGGTATGCAGTTTGCGATGAACTTTTATAAGAAGATAGGAAGAAAAATAACAAAATTCTTCGCAATTACTTTTGTCTGCGACTTGCATAGTCAGGATTATAAAAATGAAAACGCATCAGGGTTTTACCTTAATCGAATTAATTATTGTCATTGTTATTTTAGGTATTTTAGCCGCCACCGCTGTTCCTAAATTTGTTAGTTTAAGCGGAGATGCGCGGGCGGCGGTCATGAAAGCCGTTGAAGGGTCTATGCGCTCTGCAAATTTAGTGGTTTATGCACGCGCTGCCGCTGAAGGTAAAACAGATTTACTTTTAAGTACAGTCACTATTGACGGACAAACTATCAATATTCGCTATGGTTATGCTAACAGCGTAACAGATTTACGTTCAGTTTTAGATTTAAGTCCTGCTACGGATTTTGAAGTAAACACCGCCGCCGCACAAATTAGACATAAAGGCGCAATTACAGGCGCAAATTGTTCCGTCACTTATACTCGGGCAGAGATTAGCGCAACGACCTCTAGCTTAGTGAATCCTATTTATACCTTAGATATTAGCAACTGTAGCTAATCTAGTGAAAACAGCAAGTTTACTTGATTTTATCATCCTACCCCTTTGACCGAGTTAACCGCTCGGTCTTTTTTTGCAAGGGATTACTTTATTGAGTGGATTGACTATGAGTATTATCGTCATGGAACGCCCTTTATTAAATTATTCATCCCCACAACAAGGCGTGACCTTGGTCGAACTCATGATTGTTTTAGTATTGGTTGGTATTTTGGCGTTGTGGATTGTGCCGCGTTTGGAAATAAATCAATTGAGTGGACAAGGTGAAGCCCAGCAAGTGTTAATGACACTCCGCTATGCGCATCAAACGGCGTTAACTTCTGGCTGTGCTATCAATGTGATTTTAACGCCGAATACAGTGAGCTTAAATTATGGTAATAGCGTGTGCGGCAATCATGTGCCATTAAAACTACCACATAGCGACCAAGCTTTTTTGTTAACGACGCAAACGCCTATTAACGGTTTAAGTTGGACTTATAATGCCACAGGACAACCCAGTTTAAGCCAAGATATTCAGGTGGGAGAACATACTTTTCATGTAGAAGCAGAAACAGGCTTTGTTTACCTTACGAATTAATTGCGTAAGCTCTGTATAAAGATGAACACTATGTTATAATTCATCTTTTATATTAACGCTAGATAAAACGCATGGTGCAAAAGAACGGGTTTAGTTTGCTAGAAATGGTATTTGCCATTGTGATTGTCAGTCTTGGGGCGGCAACTTTAGCAAGTAGTATTTTTAAAACTGTTCAACATAGTCATGACTTGCTGGTTCAGCAAGAAGCCTTGAATATTGCCCAAGCTTATACTGAATATTTATTACAACAACCGCTCGCCACGCTTTCAACCAGCCTACCTTTTACGCAATCGCCGCCGCGCACCGCGCAAAACGTCAATATTGATGCGCTTGCCGCTTATCAAATTTCTGTTTCTGCCCTCATTCCTATCACGCTAAACGGACAAACTGGCTGGAAATTTATTGTGAATGTGCAACACCGCCCGACTGCGCTTCAAGTTAATTTGACGGGTTATCAATGGTCATGAGTGTTTTAGCTAGCAAGCTCTTGAAACAACGCGCTTTTAGTCTGTTAGAAATGATTATTGCTTTGTTGATTTTTAGCTTAATGGCGGGCATGTTATCGCTATTTATTGCTGTTCCCTTGCAAAATTGGCAATTAATGCAGCAACGGGTTGAACTTGCCAGCGTTGCCAGTATTGCAAGCCAACGCTTAAATTTAGAATTACGTCGCGCCAGAGCGGGCAGTTTACAAATCAATATGACAGGCAATCCTAGTTTGCAATTTATAGATGAAAATAATCAAACTGTGCGCTATGTTTGCCAACTCAATACGGGCGAATTGCGCCGCGTCACCACCCAAAGCTATTTACTCGCCCTGCATGTCAATCAATGCCAATGGAGTTTATCCGCCTCCACTCACGGACGCGCCATTTTAAGTTTATTATTAGAATTTGGGGCAGAAAATTGGGATGGTAATTTTGAAAAAATTACAGTTTTCCAACAAATTGCTATAAAACTATGAAATTCAGCGCGTGGAAATCAAAGCAAGGCTATGCCATGATGCTTGTATTGGTCATTACCATTCTTATCGTGGGCATCGGCACTTATCTCTTAAGTCTGCAAGTCACTCAAGATGCCGCCAATCAACTGCAACGTCAAGCCGTGCAAGGGCATTACGTCGCCTGTGCGGGGTTAGGATGGGCGCAAAAACAGGGGCTTAGTTGCACCAGCCAACCGAGTCTAGTGGAAAATTTACAATTAGACGGTTGGTTTATTCAAATTCAATGTGATAATACTCAACTTACCAGTCGCGCCACCTATTCCCAGCCCACCGCTTTTGAAATAGTCACACGGCAAGTCACAGAATTACAATGCAGTGGGTTATAATAACTTTGCGTTTAAAACGTCAAGCCAGCTCGCTATTGACGCTTTTTTTAAAAATTTATAAAAAACAACAATGAGGATATTTTACAAATGACAATGATTACTAAAATTCATGCGCGTGAAGTGATTGATTCTCGTGGAAATCCAACGGTAGAAGCTGATGTTTATACCGCCTGCGGCAAAATGGGACGGGCGGCTGTTCCCTCTGGTGCTTCCACAGGCTCACGCGAAGCATTGGAATTACGCGATGGAGACAACCGTTTTAACGGTAAAGGCGTAAAAAAAGCGGTTTCTCATGTTAATAATGAAATTTTTGCCGCTTTAAAAGGCATGGACGTTACCCAGCAAGCCGAACTTGATAATGCCATGTTAGCGTTGGACGGCACACCCAATAAAGGCAAATTAGGTGCGAACTCTATTTTAGCAGTCTCTATGGCAGCCGCTAAAGCAGGCGCAGCCGTCAAAAATCAACCTTTATACCGTTATTTATCCACTGGTGTTTTACAAATGCCTGTGCCGATGATGAATATCATCAACGGCGGCGCGCACGCTGATAACAACGTGGATATGCAAGAATTCATGATTTTACCCACAGGCGCGCCCAGTTTAAGCGAAGCGTTACGTTATGGCGCGGAAATTTTCCATGCCTTAAAAAGCGTATTAAAAGGCAAAAAATTAAATACGGCAGTGGGCGATGAAGGCGGTTTCGCGCCTGATTTACCATCTAATGAAGCGGCAATTGAAGTGATTTTACAAGCGATTGATAAAGTTGGTTTAAAAGCAGGGCATGATATTTGGTTAGGCTTAGACGTTGCCAGTAGCGAATTCTACAAAGATGGCAAATATGATTTAGCCTCAGAAAACCGTTTATTAACGTCTGCGGAATTTGCCGATTATTTAGCGAATTGGGTGGCTAAATATCCGATTATCACCATTGAAGACGGCATGGCAGAGAATGATTGGGAAGGTTGGAAATTATTAACTGAAAAATTGGGTAAGAAAGTCCAATTAGTCGGTGATGATTTATTTGTGACTAACACCAGCATTTTAGAAGAAGGGATTAACAAAGGCATTGCCAATTCTATTTTAATCAAACTCAATCAAATTGGCTCTGTCACAGAAACATTAGCCGCGATTAAAATGGCAAAAGATGTTGGTTATACCGCTGTTATTTCTCACCGTTCTGGTGAAACAGAAGATAGCACGATTGCTGATTTAGCGGTTGCAACAGGCGCAGGGCAAATTAAAACGGGTTCAATGTCTCGCGCTGACCGCACAGCAAAATATAATCAATTGATTCGTATTGAAGAAGAGTTAGGAGCAGAAGCTGTTTATCCAGGTCGTTCTGCATTTTACAATTTGCCTTAATTTGTACTGAATTTGGCGAAGGGGTGTAAATAAAAAAAGAGACCTGCTAGGTTTTAGAAACCTAGCAGGTTTTTGTTTTAGCTGAGTTTGTAACAAACTCCTGCCAACGCACTACATCTTCTACTCTATCCACATCCCATTGCGTGGCTAATTCTTGCCATTTGATATTGGCTTGAATTAAGCGTTCTCGAGTTTGTTGCATCACTTTGTCGGTGCTCCATGTCATGTTATTAAAAATAATTTCAAGCCATTGCCGCCGCAATTGTGCATTAGGTTCTTGCGTTCCAATAAGACAATAGCCGCCGTCTTCGGTGGGAGCAAAGACTAAGGGCGGCGGGTGCGGTTGCTTGCTTAAATAAGTAAATGCTTGCTGGAGATGAGCAACATTTAAACTAGGAATATCTGCGCCAATTAATAAAGTCGGTTGAGTCGTGCTACATAAGGCTGTCGCCATCCGTTCGCCTAAATCCTGTCCTTGTTGCAGAAAAATGGGGATTTTGAAAGTATTTTGACATTTTTGCAAAAATGGGTGATTTATTTCAGGATAAACCCATAATTGTACTGAAAAAAAAGGGCAAAATCGCTGTAAACATTCCCATAATAAAGTTTGATGGATTATCAAGGCTTCATCAGCAGAATAGGCGCGGTGCGGAGGACAGGCTCGTTGTAAACGGGTTTTTACCTGTCCCAAAAGGGGGGTTTTGCTAAAAATTTGCAGTAACATAAATAAACGGGGCTAAACAGGCACAGCATCCATTTTTTAATCTTTCTCTTCTTCTTCATGGCGTTGTACTTGTTTGCGTTGCATAACTTCATGTTCAACAAGGGCTAAACGTTGGGTTAAACGCCGACATTTGCGTTCTAAGTTTGAGTTTTGAATGTCTACCAGTAGAATTTTTATCAGTAATAAGCCTAAACCAATGACAAAAAGTAAAGTAGGCGGATAAAAGACACCTAGATAATGAGCAATAAAATTGATAATAGAAGGATAAAATCCGAGCGCGATAATGATGAGTGCCATAAACAACCACCATGAAGCATAGCGGGTGTGTAGATGGTCGCGGCGAATGAGCCATAAAATTGTAACGCCAAGCGTTAAGCCAAACAGTGCGGATGTAATTTGATAAGACATTAGACTATCAATCGTAAGCAGTGGACTTAAAAAGTTTTTTAAGATGCGGCTAAAGCATACCGCATCTTAAGAATTCACTACGCAGGAAAAACCCCTGTAGATAAATAACGGTCGCCACGGTCGCAAATAATCGCCACAATAATGGCTTTTTCAACCCGTTGCGATAATTGTAATGCCGCCGCAATAGAACCGCCTGAGGAAATGCCCGCAAAAATGCCTTCTTGTTGGGCTAATTGGCGCGTGGTTTCTTCGGCAGTAGGTTGGTCAATGTCAATAATTTCGTCAACCCGTGATGCGTCGTAAATTTTGGGCAAATATTCTACGGGCCAGCGGCGAATGCCCGGAATGCTTGCACCTTGTGCGGGTTGTACGCCGACCACTTGCACATCAGGATTTTTGAGTTTTAAAATTTTAGACGTGCCCATAATCGTACCCGTTGTGCCCATTGTGGCGACAAAGTGGGTAATTTTGCCATGCGTATCGCGCCAAATTTCTTCGCCTGTGCTTTGATAATGTGCCAGTGGATTATCAGGATTATCAAATTGATTGAGAATTTTCCCTTTACCTTCACTTTCCATTTTTAATGCCAAGTCACGCGCACCTTCCATGCCTTCCTCTTTGGTGACTAAAATCAGAATTGCGCCGTAGGCTTTCATGAGCATTTGCCGCTCAATACTCATATTGGCAGGCATAATTAACACCATTTTATAGCCTTTAATCGCGGCAACCATGGCTAATGCAATGCCTGTATTGCCACTGGTGGCTTCAATCAGTGTATCACCCGGTTTAATTTCACCGCGCATTTCTGCTTGCAAAATCATACTTAAAGCAGGGCGGTCTTTAACTGAACCCGCAGGATTATTGCCTTCTAATTTGGCTAAAACAATATTGCTTGGATTGGGATTTAAGCGTTGTAAGCGTACTAAAGGCGTGCCGCCGATAAAACTTTCAATTGTGGGAAATTCAATCATATTTTACCTCTGAACAAAGCTAAAATTAACGCGAGTTAGTGCGAATTCGGTAAAAATCACTCTTTAAACTCAGTGGTTTATGAAGGTTTGCCAGTCCTCAAAGGACTGGCAGACCTTTGTTATAGCCAACGCACTTTAACTGGAGTGCAATAGCTTCAGCTATTGCC
>CAZKST010000099.1:0-6497 GCA_964555395.1 uncultured Thiotrichaceae bacterium
CTTTCAAATAAACAAATGACAACACAATTAACTTATTCAGAGTGGCAACGACGCGCCGCGCAACTTTTGCAGCAATTACCGCATCAAGCAATGGCGGGACGGGCATTTATTAATGGGCAATATGTTAAAGCGATTAACGAACAAACTTTAGCAAAATATAATCCCGTTAATGGACAATTATTAATTAATCTCGCGGCTTGCGATGATTTAGACGCTGACCGCGCTGTGCTTTCCGCCCGTCAAAGTTTTGAACGCGGTAGTTGGTCGGCGGCAAGTCCTGCGCATCGTAAAAAAGTATTGCAGCGATTAGCAGAATTAATCCTTGCCCATCAACAAGAATTAGCCTTATTAGAAACGTTTGACGTGGGCAAACCGATTGCGGAAAGTTTAAAAATTGATATTCAAGGCTCAGCCCGTTGTTTTGCGTGGTATGGCGAACTGATTGATAAGCGCAATGATGAGGTTTTACCGACTGAATACAAAGTATTAGGCATCGCACGGCGGGAAGCGTTAGGCGTAGTCGCCGCGATTGTCCCTTGGAATTTTCCTTTATTGATGACTGCATGGAAAATCGCGCCCGCGTTGGCAATGGGCAATAGCGTTGTATTAAAACCATCAGAAAAATCTTCATTAACTGCGTTACGTTTAGCGCAATTGGCAGTAGAAGCGGGCATTCCTGACGGGGTGTTAAATGTCGTCACGGGCGCAGGCGCGGCAATCGGTAAGGCGTTGGCGTTGCATAATGATGTGGAGTGTGTGGCGTTTACGGGTTCAACGGCTGTCGGTAAATTGATTTTGCAATATGCGGGTCAATCCAATATGAAGCGGGTTTGGTTGGAATGTGGCGGAAAAAGTCCAAATATTGTATTTGCGGATTGTGAAGATTTGGATAAAGCGGCGACGGCGGCGGCGTTTGCTATCTTTTTTAATCAAGGTGAAATGTGTTCTGCGGGTTCGCGTTTATTGGTGGAAGCGTCTATTAAAACACAGTTTTTAGAGAAAATTTTGCAACGTGCCACGCAATTTTTCCCCGCTGACCCGCTCAATCCCAGCACGCGCATGGGGGCGATTGTGGATGAGCAACAATTACATAGAGTTTTGAATTATATTGAAATTGGACAACAGCAAGGCGCGCAGTTAATTCAAGGTGGACAGCAAGTTTTAAGAGAAAGCGGTGGTTATTTTGTTGAACCGACCATTTTTGACCACGTTACGCCGACAATGCGCATTGCTCAAGAGGAAATTTTTGGTCCCGTGTTAGCCGTGCAAACTTTTGCAACTGAAGCGGAAGCGATTGAATTGGCAAATAATACGATTTATGGTTTAGCGGCTGCGGTTTGGACGAATCAATTGAATAAAGCGCATCGTATGGCACGCGCAATACGGGCGGGGACGGTGTGGATAAATTGTTATGATGAAGGTGATATGAGCGCGCCCTTTGGGGGTTTTAAACAATCAGGCAATGGACGCGATAAATCCATTCATGCGCTAGATAAATATAGCGATTTAAAAGCAATTTGGATGGAGTTTTAAGCAACTCCATCCTTTAAAAAAACTAAATTTTTAACCACACTGAAAAGTATTCAAAATAATTGCTTTCGCCTGTACTTACCATTAATTCTTCTGCATCAATGTTAAGCAAAGTTAAAGTATCGCGTAAGAAAACCCCAAAACTCTGTGAGTCCCAAACGTGCGCATGTTCGCGCCGTTGGCGGACTTTCTCTAATTTCTTCGCCTGTACCTCAGGGGGTAAATTATCGAAATTATTCTCAAACGCCCGAATGAAATCAGCATAATGTTCATCCGTAATTTCTTTAATATTATTTCGATATTCTTCAACTAAATGCTCAAATGGCGTTAAAGCGCGGGGGCGGTCAAAGGTAAAATCTTTATCAGGTGCAGATAAAACAATGCGTCCACGGGGTTTAGTTACTCTAAATAATTCTTCAACCACTTTAATAGGATTAGCAACATGTTCAATGACATGATTTAAAATCACAAAATCAAAGCGATTATCTTCAAAAATATCTAAACCATTGGCATCTAAATCACACAAATAATCGACTTTAACCAATTGTTCTATTTTCAATTCTGGGAAAAATTTAATGCTATCTTCGCGTGAATTAGCATCGGCATATTCAATTTGACAATGGGCAGGAATTTTAGCGGGTTGATGCAATGCACCGATTTCTAATCCTTTACCTTTTAACAAGTTATAACCTAATTGCCGATGCGGTAAACCAGGCACTGGGGTTAAAGTTGGTTTGGGGTCATTTTTATGAATCACATTTTTACCCGTTGCCAAAGCTTTTGCTGTGCGCCCTTCTTTTTTGCCAAATTCCACCCAATGCCGCCAGCCGCCATTGCTGCTATTGCGATAAACAGGATGATTTGCAACATCAGGATATTGCGCAAAATACGCATTATTATCAAAAATTTCTTCAGTTAATTCATTCAGTGACATATTAAAAAAACCTGCGGCTAAAAGGCTATTAATGTAAAGCATTACACAATGATAAAAAGCAATTTTTGTATCTTATCATCAATTTTAAATAGTGAGAGTATATCATTATCAAATGCTTTTACGGCAAATACGGCAAAACTATTACGACAAGCTAACAAGGTATGCGTATAATAGGCACGTTGTAAACGCTCCGTGTTTGCTTATCAAGCCATTAGGCTTTAAGCTAATGAATTAATGAGCGTCAATATTGCCATTTTATTATAGTATTTGTTTGATTAGGAAAGATTCATGCCCAAAATTCTCCCGTCTGATAGCGTTGGTTTGGTTGTACCCAAAGTTCACCATTTTGATACGCCATTACAGTTGGATTGCGGACGCACGTTAAATGAATACGATTTAAAATATGAGACTTACGGCACATTAAATGCCGCTCGTTCTAATGCCATTCTCATTTGTCATGCACTCAGTGGCGACCACCACGCGGCGGGTTATCACAGCCTCGAAGACAGTAAAGCGGGTTGGTGGGAAACAGCTATTGGTCCCGGTAAAGCCATTGATACCAATTTATTTTTTGTGGTCTCGCTCAATAATTTAGGCGGCTGCAAAGGTTCAACGGGTCCTACTTCCCTCAATCCTGAAACAGGGCGTTATTATGGTCCTGATTTTCCTATTATTACGGTTAATGATTGGGTACACAGTCAAGCCCGTTTAGGCGATGTTTTAGGCATTCAACAATGGGCGGCGGTTATCGGCGGCAGTTTAGGCGGAATGCAGGCATTGCAATGGGCAATCAGTTATCCTGAGCGTTTGCGCCACTGCGTTGTTGTCGCGGCTGCACCCAAATTATCCGCGCAAAATATTGCGTTTAATGAAGTTGCCCGCCAAGCGATTATGAATGACCCCGATTTTCACGCAGGGCATTATTATGAGCAAAATGTTATCCCGCGTCGGGGCTTGATGTTAGCGCGGATGTTGGGACATATCACTTATTTATCTGACGATTTAATGCGCGAAAAATTCGGGCGCGAATTGCGCGAAGGGCAATTAAATTTTAGCTATGATGTAGAATTTCAAATAGAAAGTTATTTACGTTATCAAGGCAAAGCTTTTGTCGACAGATTTGATGCAAATACTTATTTATTGATGACTAAAGCTTTAGATTATTTTGACCCCGCGAAAGAATTTAATCACAACTTAGCTGAAGCTTTAAAGAATGTATTAGCCAAATTCTTAGTTATTTCTTTTAACAGCGATTGGCGTTTTTCTTCTGCCCGTTCTAAAGAAATTGTCAATGCTTTAGTTGAGAAACGCAAAGCGGTTGTTTACGTTGATGTACAATCCTCTGAAGGACATGATGCTTTTCTGATGCCTATTCCTTATTATCTCACCGTTTTAAAAGCGTATTTGCGCAATATTATTGACGAATTATAATTTTCTTAACTTTTTCCTTTCCTGAAATTGCGTGGGATTTTCTTAGAATGACTTTAAGAACCGATTTAGCTTTATTGAGTGAATGGATTAGTCCAGATGCTCACGTCTTAGATTTAGGCTGCGGTGATGGTACGCTATTAAACCATTTGCGCAAAGAGCGCAATGTAACAGGCTATGGTTTAGAAATTGATGAAACTCATATTTTGCATTGCATTATTTCAGGACTACACGTTATTCAATCAGATTTAGACCAAGAAGCATTAGCCGATTTTGCTGATAATAGTTTTGATTACGTTATCTTAATGGAAACATTGCAATCTATTCGTCGCCCTGACCATTTATTGCAGGAAATGTTAAGAGTAGGACGTGAAGGAATTGTAACTTTTCCCAATTTTGGACATTGGAAAGCCCGTTTTAGATTATTTTTTCAAGGTTTTATGCCAATTGCGCCCGCGTCTCCACAACAATGGTATAATACCGATAGTTTACATTTATGTACCGTTAAAGATTTTGAACAATTGTGTAAAACTTTAAATATTACTATCTTAGAACGCAGTATAGTCGACTTACGTTATCGCTCGACTTTATTGATGCAAATATTTCCCAATTTAATGGGACAAGTTGCATTATATCGTTTAAAGAAAAATTAAAGCCTCGCTATTAAATACGTTCTTTAATTCAACGTACTGGATTTTTTTATGAAAGGCATTATTCTCGCAGGCGGCTCAGGTACACGTTTACATCCCATCACACAAGCCGTTTCTAAGCAACTACTTCCCATTTACGACAAACCGATGATTTATTATCCACTAACCACTTTAATGTTAGCGGGTATTCAAGAAATTTTAATTATTTCCACTCCCCAAGATACACCGCGTTTTGAGCAATTATTAGGGGATGGTTCTCAATGGGGTTTACAATTAAGTTATGCCGTGCAACCTTCGCCCGATGGTTTAGCCCAAGCCTTTATTATTGGTAAAGACTTTATCGGTGATTCTTCAGTTTGTTTAATTCTGGGCGATAATATTTTCTATGGACAATCTTTCCAACGCCAATTACAAACAAGCGTAGAAAATAATCAAGGCGCAACGGTTTTTGCTTACTTAGTCCGCGACCCTGAACGCTATGGCGTAGTGGAATTTGATGCAACAGGCAAAGCCATTTCTTTAGAAGAAAAACCAAAACAACCCAAATCCCATTATGCAGTAACGGGCTTATATTTTTATGATAATTCCGTGGTTGAAATTGCGCATAATATTAAACCTTCAGCCCGTGGCGAGTTAGAAATTACTGACGTAAATAAAGTGTATTTAGAGCGCAATCAATTAACCGTAGAAAAACTCGGACGCGGTTTTGCGTGGTTGGATACAGGGACGCACGAATCTTTATTAGAAGCTTCTTCTTTTGTGCAAACCGTAGAAAAACGGCAAGGTTTAAAAATTGCATGTCCTGAAGAAATTGCTTGGCGTAAAGGCTATATTGATAATGAGCAATTAGCAAAATTAGCTAAACCTTTAAGCAAAAGTAGTTATGGCGAATATTTAAACTTTTTGTTACAACACGAGATTTAACTGCATGAAAGTAACAGCAACGACCATTAAAGACGTACTTTTGATTGAACCTAAAGTTTTTGGTGATGAGCGCGGCTTTTTTTTAGAAACTTTTCAAGCGCAGCGTTATATAGAAGCGGGCATGACATTGCCATTTGTGCAAGACAATCGTTCGCGCTCAGCAAAAAATGTGTTGCGTGGTTTACATTTTCAAAAAAATTACCCACAAGGTAAATTAGTCAGTGTAACTTCTGGGATTGTGTTTGATGTTGCGGTGGATATTCGCCGCGATTCGCCGACGTTTGGGCAATGGGTCGGTGCATTGTTGACGGGGGATAATCATCATCAGCTTTATATTCCGCCCGGTTTAGCGCATGGTTTCTGCGTCGTTTCTGATTATGCGGATTTTCAGTATAAATGCACTGAATATTATCATCCTGAAGATGAAGGCAGTTTATTATGGAACGACCCCGATTTAGCGATTACATGGCCAATTCGTCAGCCGTTGTTATCCGCAAAAGATGCGAATGCGGGGACGTTGAAAGCGTTGTTTGATTAATGCAGTAATGCAGAATTTAAATAAAAAATGCGTAGTGTTGAATAAGGATTTTTATTATTCAACACTACAATTGTTTTCTGTTTGATTAGATTGCTTTTGTAATTCTTTTTCTTGCACAATTTCTTTAAAATTAAGAACGGGTAATAATACAGGAAGATAGCCCGCATTTAATGTCAATGTACTAATAAAGCTACGCAAAAAAGGATAAGCAATGGCAGGTGCATTGACTGTAATCAGTGGTGAAGTTTTAAATTCTTCATTAATCGGTTCTTCAGCTTCAAAAAAAGCAAGATACTCTACTACTAGCCGATAACCATGCGTTGAAGAAATAACTGCATTAAAATTTATAACAAAAATTTGTCGATTTTCTCTATCAAATTCCACATCAAATTCTAATTCTAAATTATCAGAATCTAACTGTTCTGGTGTTAAAGAAATTGAAGTTGCTTTTGAAGATAAAAATTTAAAACTTATCATGCTGCGATGTCCAAAT
>CAZKST010000099.1:6597-10153 GCA_964555395.1 uncultured Thiotrichaceae bacterium
AATAATCGCTGTTCTAAATTTATTAAAAACAGATAAATCCTCTTCTGTTCTTAAATCAAGTATTCGTTCGGCTTCTATCTTTGCTGATAAAATGCTGTATTCTTTATAACGATATGCTTTTTTTTCTGAATCCCATGCTTGATTAATTGCCCATTCTTCAGCATTAGCGATTGGGCAAGAAATACCTTCAATAAAAAAATAAGTGCCATAGCCTAACCATTCATCACTATTCCGACTTACATTAAAATTATTCTGCATAATAGAACTAACGTATTCTCTATTTGTGCCATGATAACCAATGTAAGTTTTTTTATGATTCATTATAAATATAAAAGTTGGTTTAAATATTTTTTATTAAGCTTAACACAAAAATAGCACTTTATCTATTTATCACTAGCTTACACAAATTCAATATAAATCATTAAATTATGCTGTAATTTTCAATTCTTTGTCGCCTCTAAAAGACTTACCAAACTTTTGAATCTCCCCTCCCCCACAAACCTGCTAGGTTTTTAAAACCTAGCAGGTTTTTGTTTTAACCTATTCTCACAAATCCAACTTATTTGCGTTCTTGCAAACTATCCCATTGCACATCGAATTTGAAATTCGGGTCTTGCTGCATATTTAATTGATAATACACCGTATTACTTGCATCTAATTCAACTGCTAAACAGGGAATCACTAACTTCCCAGTGCTTACCGAATAACGGGCTAAACATTCATTGCTGGCAATACTGGGCACGGTAGCAGCAGTGCCTTCGTATTCAATAATATAGCCTTTGTTATTTGATGTATTAGTAGATGAAGTGGGGGCAGCCCAGTAATCGCCTTCGCGAATGCTGGCTAACGGTAATAACCCTGTGAAATTATTAGAGGGGGTTGGATACATGGATAAGCTAAATGTCGTTTCTTCGCCAGTAATCCAAGTCAGTTTTAAGGTGTTATCCCATTGTCCGCCTAACCAATATTGCCCTGCATAAGTGCTTGCGCATAATTCGCTCGGGGTGACACACGCGCTATTGCTTAATTTGCCTAAAAATGAAGTGATTAAAAAAGCATTTTCGGTTGCGCTGCCAACAGTGACTAAATGTCCTTTAACCCCTTGCCATGTTTTACTTGCCGCCGTCGTTTTCGCGGTTTCCCAATCGCCGACTTGTAAAATGCGTTGATACCAGTGGTCATTGCCGCCGTTGGCTTTTGTCCATTGTAAGGGGACAGTGGCTAAATAGCTGGTTTGCTCGGGTAAAGTTTCATATTCAATTACAAAGCCTTCTAAAATACGGTCACAATTTTGGTCATTCCATTGCCCGTTTAAATTCATCGCTAAGCAATTTTCGCTACCGCCACTATTATTGGGTTCGCCAGATTTCCATGCTTGATGGCTTAAGCCTGTGCCGTCTTGCCATGCCCAATTGCCAGAGGGTTCATTGTCGGTGCTTGTTTGTTTTGCGCCTAACCATACACCATTAGTAAACGTGGATTTACAATCGTCATAAGTATTGCATAGCCATAACATGGGATGTTGGTTTTTTAAAAAATTGCCTTCATCTTCGTTGTCAATTTTGGCTAAATGCACATTTTTATCGCCCATTGCCGCGACGATTTTTTCAGCGGTGGCATAGTCTGCGCGATATTGTACGACATCGTAATAATGTCCATTGACTGACCATTGAATAGGTAACGCTTGTGCCCCCAAACTGATAGAGAGCAATACACTAGCGCACCCCAATTGTTTGATAAATTGCATAAATAGACTCCTTAAATACTCATAAAGTTACTGTAAAATCAGTGTCACTAAAGTGGGATAAGATGAAATTCAGGTACTTAGTTTGCAAACTTATAAAAATTCGTATAACGCGATAAATTAATATTTACAACGCTAATTCAGATATAGTATTGTAAATAAACGTTTCGTAACGTTAATGTCGCTCTTTTTCATTGACCCTCTGCTGCTATAAAAGTGTCAATAATGACTATTCATGCTGTTAAGTTGCTTCAATCAGAACTTAATTATTCCCGCCGCCAAGCCGTTCATTATGAAAGTGTTCGCTTGCAGGATGATATTCAGATTCAATATGCGCTGTTGTTGCGGCGACGCAAAACGCTCGCGATTAAAGTTCATGCTGACCAATCAGTGACAGTGACTGCCCCGCTTGGGGTTTCGCCGCTGACCATTCGCGATTTGGTACATGCGCGGGGGGCGTGGATTTTACGCAAACAAGCTTATTTTGCCGAGCAACCTTCTAAAATTGAAACAGATTATATAAACGGTGCACTGCATCAATATTTAGGAAAAGCTTACCGTTTAGAGATTACCGCCCACTCCTTTGACCATGTGGAATTAAAAGACGACTGTTTGCATATTTACAGCCGCTCGCCGCACGATTCGCAAAAAAACCAGCATTTATTGACACAATGGTATAAACAACAAGCGAAAGCAATTTTTTCCCAACGTTTACAGCATTGTTTCCAAGTTTTACAAGCACATCCGCAGCTTACTGATTTATTTCCGTTTCAATTGCCTAGTTTTAATATTCGCATGATGAAACGCCGTTGGGGCAGTTGTTCGTCTGAAAAAACGTTATTGTTAAACACTTTGTTGATTAAAGCACCGTTGAGTTGTATTGATTATGTAATCAATCATGAGCTTTGTCATTTACGCGAGTTTAATCATAGTGCCGCTTTTTATGCTTTGTTAGAAACTTTAATGCCCAATTGGCAAGACTATCGACAACAATTAAATCAATTTGGGCGAATTTATTGTTAATCTGCTGAGGAAAAATCCCATGAATATCAAGCCTAGCTATGACATTGTGACTTTAAAAGTCGGCAGAATGGAAAATTTTATTTATTTGATTCAAGACAAAGCGACAGGGCGCACGGCGGTGGTGGACCCTGCATGGGATGTGACTTCGATTGTGCAGGTTGCTAAAGCGAATAGTATGCAGATTACGGATGTGTTATTGACGCATTGTCATTTTGATCATGTGAATGGTTTAAATGAGTTATTAACGCATTATGATGCGCAAGTGCATCTTTCTAAAGCTGAAGCGCAATTTTGGGGGCAGCATTTAAAATCGGCGGCGTTGCATCATGGTGGCGATGCAATTCAATTGGGAAATACGCAAATTGATTTATGGCATACGCCCGGACACACACCCGGCTCGGCATGTTATCACTTATCGCATGATGTGATTGCGGGGGATACTTTGTTTGTGTTTGGCTGTGGGCGGTGTGATTTGGCTGGCGGCGACCCTGAGCAGATGTTTCATACATTAAAACATTTAGCGGCGCATATTGAACCGCAAATTGTTTTACGTCCTGGGCATGATTACGCGGTGAATGTATCGACGACGATGGCGGAGCAGGTGGTGGGCAATCCTTTTTTACATTGTCAAACGGTTGAGCAGTTTGTAGATTATCGGATGCACCTGCACGATAGCATTCGCGAAGAGCCTTATGAGGCGGTTTCTCAAGCGGCGGTGTTGCAATTATTTAAGCAGGATTAATTTGTAGGGTGGAATAGCAAAGCGTATTCCACCGTTTTGTCTGAACC
>CAZKST010000100.1:0-9992 GCA_964555395.1 uncultured Thiotrichaceae bacterium
CGTTAGAAACACCGATTGAATTGCCTGTAGAGATTGATGGTTTTCAAGGTCGCCCCGAACCAACGCGCTTTGGCGATTGGGAGCACAAAGGGCGGTGTATTGATTACTAAAAGGAGTTTGTAGGGTGGAATAGCGAAGCGTATTCCACCATGAAACGCCGCAAAATTGTCTGAACCCTGTCACACAAGTCACTTAATTTCCTTATTTTTTTCATTATGTTAATCATGAGAATTATGTGAATTAAGGTTCAGACAAAACGGTGGAATACGCTTTGCTATTCCACCCTACAATTCTCATGCTTGCTTAACTTAATGGCTGTGACGCGGGAGCGTGGGAACAAGATAAAATAAAAATACCTAAAAATCGTACTCAAAAACAAAGCAATGATTTAAAGCTACAGTGACTTGTAAACCGTGCCCATCAGTAGGCGTTTCTAAATGTAAACTGGCTTGATGAAGCTCTGTAATGCGCTGCACAATAGATAAACCTAACCCGCTGCCTGTGAAATCATTATTCGCGCCGCGACTAAAACGCGATAACATGGATTCTCTTTGATTTTCAGGAATCCCAATGCCGTTATCAATGACGCGCAAATATACCGCGTAAGTGTTGGGCTGTGCTAGTTTTAGCGGTAAATGGGGCACGTCTATTTGAATGGTGACCATGCCATTTTCAGGGGTGTAGCGTATCGCGTTGTCAACTAAGTTGCGCAGCAGCAAATACAGTGCGTCCTCATTGGCAGAAATTTCTAGGCGGGTTAATGGAGTTTCTAGTCCCAAGTCAATATTTTTGTCTTGCGCGGCGTTCATTTGTTCGCTGATGATATTGACACAAAGTTGATATAAATCAATTTTTTGCAGTGGTAAATCTTGCGCAGCATCCATGCGCGCCATCGCCAATAATTGCCCGACTAAATGGGTTGCGCGTTCCATGCCGCGCAAGGCTTGATGCAAGGCTTGAATGGCGGGCGTGCTTTGTTTATTTTCAGGCAATGTTAAAGTTAAATCACGCAAGGCGACTTCTACCTGCGTTTTAATCCCCGCCAGTGGCGTGCGCAATTCGTGGGCAGCATCAGAAGTAAAACGCCGTTCATTCTCAAATGCTTTGGCTAGCCGCCGAAATAAAATATTAATGGCTTCTAAAACTGGAATGAGTTCTTTAGGCGTTTTCTTTAAAGAAAGGGGATGTAGTTGATTAAAATCACGTTGAAGAATTTCATGGCTGAGTTGTTCTAAGGGTTTTAAACTATGTCCAATGCTAAACCAAATTCCAAACGCTAAAAGTGGCAATAACATTAATAGTGGCGTAATTAAAGAAAATAAAATTTCCTCTGTTAATTCATTTCGCACATCATAACGTTCACCTGTTTGAATGAAAAAGCCAGAATCGTCATTTAAACTAAAAACCCGCCATAAATACCCTTCAATTTCTTCATTATGAAAATCGCGATTGTGTGAACGTTTTTCTGGTTTTTCTTGAAATTCTTTCTTAGAAAACAGCGGGGCAGAAATGGAATGAAAACGTTTGCCATTAGGTAAATAAACGACAAAAGCTACTTTGCTTTCATAATGATGCCGACCGCAACAAGTATTTTCAATGGCTTCTAAATTTAATTCTGGATTTCTCGCATATTCATGTTTAATCAATGCAAATAAAGTGCGGGCGGTTTGGGCTAAAGTTGCATCAAAAAGTTCTTCTACTTCGTGATTGCTTTCGGATTGCGCCCAGATTAATGTTCCTAACCAACAGACAATGACAGTTGTTAAAGACAAAATTAATAATCTGCGGCGCAAAGAGTACATAAATTTTTCCTAATAATGACTAATGGCAATTAATCATATAGCCTACACCGCGCACGGTGTGAATAAAATCTTTACCTAATTTTTTGCGTAAATGGTGAATATGCACATCTACGGCATTGCTTTCAATCGGCTCATCCCAGCTATATAAACTTTCTTCTAAACGAATCCGCGATAATACTTTGCCATGATTTTCTAACAACATTTGTAATAAGCGAAATTCTTTAGACGATAAAGCTAACATTTGCCCTTGCCACGTTGCACGATGTCCAGCGGGGTCTAAACATAAACCGCCATGACATAATTGTGGATTTGCCCGCCCATTTGCGCGGCGCAATAAGGCGCGTAAACGGGCACTCACCTCGCTTAAACTAAAAGGTTTTACTAAATAATCATCTGCGCCCGCATCCAAGCCTTTTACTTTATCGTTTACATTGTCACGGGCGGTTAACACTAAAATAGGAATGGTATTTTGTTGTGAACGTAATTGTTTTAATAACGTTAAACCATCTTTTTGCGGCAAAGATAAATCTAAAATAATTAAGTCATAGTGTTCTAATTTTAATGTATGCTCCGCAGATTCGGCAGTTTTTACCCAATTGGTTGCATAGCCTTCTTGCGTTAAGCCTGTTTGAATGCCATCGCCAATTAAAGGGTCATCTTCAACAATTAATAAACGCATAGTTTGTTCCTTCTAACACTGAGAAACTTAATTTTAATCATCTTCCCATAAACCATAATTGGGAATTTCTACTGTATTTTCATTAAATAGCCCTTTATCTGCTGCTTTATGACAAGCTGCGCATTGGCTTAATGATTTTACATCTGGATTATCTTTTACCATTTTTGCAGGAATTTCATCGTGTTCTTTGATGAAATAAGGCAATTCAGTGATGCGCAAAGGGGTGGTTTGAGCATTTAAGCGTTTTAACAATTTTGCCGAAACGGCACTGCTCACTTTATCCGCTGCATTTGCTTGTAAATATTGGGTAATTTGCTGTTGTTGTTCGGCGGGTAATTCGGCATTTTCACCAAAGTGATTATTTAATTCGCCCATCATTTTTGTCCATGAGCGTGCAGGCAGTAAACCCGCTTGATACGCAAAATGGCAACTGCCACATTCTTTGTTATACAGCTCTAAACTGACTACGGGGACAGATGTACCGCGCCCATGTTCGCGTTCATGCTCATGTTCACCCGCAAAAAGCCAAACGGAAGTTGTCAACAAAGCCAACGCTGTAATCAGATTAAACAAAGTCCACTGTTTCATTTTTAAAAAAACCTATTGTGTTTGAATAAACCCTAAAACGTCCATTTTTTCTTGTGCAGTGCATTCGCGTTCAAATGTCCACTGACAATTGCGACGTAACCACTTTTGTATTTCTGCGATAGAAGTCAATCGTTTAGCATTTACAGAAGGGGCAAGGGGTTCAATGGTTTTTCCAGTATCAGCGTGTTTTCCCATTTGGGTTAAATCGGCTTGATGACAACTGACACAACTTCGTTTATCGCCTTTACTGCTGATTTGTTCTTGAAACCACAGTTTTTTACCGCGTTCAACACTCATTTCTCCCGCGCCTGCTTGACGATATTCTTTAAACAAAGCGTCTAAGGTTTCATTTGCACTGACAGGCGACAGCCCGATGCAGCAATACAATAAGCTACCTAATAATTGTTTTTTCATAAAAGCCTCTGGCTTTAAGTTTTGCATTGAGTTCGATAATGCAAAGTATAAAACTTAAAGATTAAGGCGAGCTTAAGAGATGTTAAAAACTGGATTAGCAATTTGATTAAAGCGTGTTTTATATGCCTAGTTTCTATCAAAGCGTTATGGCGATGCAGCATTTACTTCATAATAGATTCAATCTCCTTTCGTAATTTAGTATGATAGTTTATTACACTATGCACACCTGCACTTTTTCAGTGCTTCCCCTCCCCACGCCTAATACAAAGTAGAATTTTATTTATGAAATACCGAATTATTCATAAAACTCATTATAATTATAGTGATGCGGTATCATTGTGTCATAATGAAGCGCATTTAGCCACACGCGATGCCGGTTATCAAAAATGTTTAAATTCTTGTGTTGTCATTGAGCCTTATCCTGCGGTGCATCAACAAGTTATTGATTATTACGGTAATAAAGTCGATTATTTTGCATTGCAATCTCCTCATCAAATTTTAACTATCACGGCAAAAAGCGAAGTAGATGTACAATATCCAGGTTTTACCCATTTACCTATGGATTCACAGCCTTGGGAAAGTATCCGTGATTTATTAAAACAACCCTCTTCAATTCAAACTTCAGAAGTATTTGATGCGCGTGAATTTGTATTAGATTCTCCTTTTGTAGTCGTAAATGAGCAATTGCATAAATATGCCTTACCCTCTTTTACCGCCCAGCGTCCCATTTTAGATGCTGTGCGCGATTTAATGCGCCGCATTTTTACCGAATTTAAATACGACCCAAATTTCACCACGATTGTTACACCCTTAGAAGAAGTATTAGAGCATCGGCGCGGTGTGTGTCAGGATTTTGCGCATTTAATGATTGCCTGCGTGCGTTCAATGGGCTTAGCGGCGCGTTATATCAGTGGTTATTTAGAAACTTTACCGCCGCCCGGACAGCAAAAATTACAAGGAAGTGATGCGTCACATGCGTGGATGTCCGTATTTGTGCCAGAGTTAGGCTGGGTAGATTTTGACCCGACCAATAACCAAATTCCTACTTTTCAACATATTGTCACGGCATGGGGACGGGATTATGGGGATGTTACGCCATTAAAAGGCGTTATTTTTGGTGGGGGAATTCATACATTGCTAGTGTCTGTAGATGTTGAACGCATTGGCTCATCTGAAGCGTTTATATAACTCGTATTCGGTTTTGTTTCAGTTTAGTAAGTTATTCTAGTTAAAACAAAGACCTGCTAGGTTTCTAAAACCTAGCAGGTCTGTTGAAACAGTTCAAAAGTCTGTTTTTCCTCAAAATTCAACTTAAGCAGCGACTTTTAACCAATTTGAATTCATTTCCTTAAAGTATAATATTTCATGTTCTTGGCGGTCGGTTTCTGCTAAAGAATGAATAAAATCCTTAAAACCTGTGTCGGTATAATGACTTCTAGCAATAAATTTTAGCAATTTACTTGCTATTGCTGTCGGTTTGTCTTTTTCCCAGTTAGCAACAGTTTGCACATCTACTGATAATAAAGCACTCAATTTTTTTTGAGATAAATCCATTTCTTTTCTTAAAAAACGGAATTCCTCTCCAGTTAATTCGCGAGGAGTTTGAATAATGCTCATTGCAATAGTTTCATGTAATTCTTCTAACTTATCTATAGATATACATTCACCATGTGCATTTTGAGACAATTCAAAACCATTGACTAAATAAACATTAGAAAGCCCACATAATGTATAGTGATACATGTTTATCTCCTTTTATCCTTTAAAAAATCAATAAATTAAATGCTATCTATATAAATAACTGTGATAATCGTTAAATCACATTTACGCTCATTTAAAGGAAATTGATTACCATACAAACAATGTATTGCTACAATTAATCTTATAACATCTCCTGCTGCAACTCCTTCAATTTTTATTCGCCATTCATTATGTTCCTTATTATACATAGGAGTATCAAGTATATTAGCTTTACTTAGAACGGTATAAATCTGCTTAGAACTAATTGAACGTTCTTCCATTCGCTCTTGGGCGTGCTTTGTAAATTTAACTTTAAGTGAAGAAATATCTTTTACAATTTCAATTGCTTCTATAATACTAAGCGAATTAGACATGCTTTGTATGCCTTGTTATTAATATCAACCTATAAAAATTATAGCTATAAAATTTATAGATACAATGCTTCAAGCCAAGCATATTTTTTCTTGCCTTAAAACTATACAAATGTATAATTATACAAATGACTAGAAACTCGCGCCATCTTGACCAAAATCTGATTCAATCTGCATTAATTTTATTGCCCCAAACAGGCTGTCAAGGTTTAAGTATTAGACAAGTGACTGAACATGCAGGGGTTAATTTAGGCATGTTTCACTATCACTTTAAAAATAAAGACACGTTTTTAACTCAAGTTTTGCAGACTTTTTATGAGCAATTGTTTCAACAATTAACGCATGACTTGCAAGCAGCAGCACAACAGCAGTGCTCACCCCTACAAAAACTCCGCGTTTTTTTGCAATGTTTAGGGGAATTTAGTCGGAAAAATCGGCGATTAATCATTATGTTAATGATGGATGGCGTAAATGGTTATTCGGTAGTTATCCAATTCGCAAAAAATAATATTCATCGTCATTTATCCATTTTGCACTCCCTGTTGCAGGAAGGGCAGCAAGTGGGTGAAATTGTTGAAGGTTCTATTATCAATTTAGTGGGTTTTATCGCGGGCAGTGTTGGCGCGTCTAATCTTGTGAGTGTGATTTTTGAGCATAATCAAGCAGTAGAACCTGAAACCTTAAATATCATTTTGGAAAATCTCTTAAATGATAAGGCTTTGCAACAAAGAATTAATTTAGCCATTAAAGCAATTTCTACGAAACCTTGAGATTTATTTTATGAACATATCTTGGCTTCTGATTTTTGGATTAAGTGCGGCAAGTGGTTGGCAAACTTGGTGGGAAAATTTCCATTTGTTGCCTGCGCCAACTCCCAGCTATTGGCAAGGCTATATAGAAGGGGAATTGATTTGGTTATCTCCTTTAACCGTGTCAGGGCAATTGAAACAAGTCAATGTTAAACAAGGACAAAACGTACAAGCGGGCGAGTTATTATTTTCCGTTGTTGATGATAATGAGCAGCTGAATATGCAGCAAGCTGACGCAAAATTGCGAGCCGCACAAGCAAAATTAGCTGACGCAAAAAAAGGACAACGCCCTTTAGAATTGGCAGAAATTCAAGCGCGTATTGCCCAAACTGAAGCAGATTTAGCGTTAGCTATTACAGAGCTAAAACGTAGCGAAACTTTGTATAAAAAGCAAATGATTCAACAAGAAACGGTTGATAGTCAAGCAAGTGCAGTCCAAAAAAATCGGGGACGTTTGGCAGAATTGCAAGCACAATGGCAAGTGGCGCAATTGGGCGGGCGGGCAGATGCCTTGCAAGCCTTACAAGCCGACGTTGACACCGCGCAAAAAGCAGTTGAGCAAGCACAATGGCGATTAACACAAACCCAAGTCAGCGCGCCGCAAGCAGGGAAAATTATTGAAGTAGTCCATTATGTTGGGGAATGGGTGAATGCTGGCAGTCCTGTATTGGCATTATTGCCGCCGCAACAGTTAAAACTCCGTTTTTTTGTGCCTGAATCGGCTTTAGGCAGCTTACAAACGGGGCGCAGTGTGCAGTTTGAATGTGATAGTTGTGCTAAAAATTTAGTTGCTACCATTAGTTATATTTCACCACAAGCGGAATATACGCCGCCCGTAATTTACAGCCAACAAACCCGCGCTAAATTAGTGTATATGGTTGAAGCGCGTCCTGCTCCCGCTGTTGCTGAAAAATTAAATATGGGGCAACCTGTAAGTGTGTGGTTACCCTCTGCTGAATAGGAGCGCAAAATGAGCGGTTTAATCAATTCACGAGCGGGCGAAGAGGGAGATTTTGTTATTGATGTCAGTCAATTAAGCAAAAATTTTGGGACACGGCGTGTTGTAGATAATTTAGCATTGCGAGTAAAACGCGGCGAAATTTATGGTTTTTTAGGACCCAATGGGAGCGGTAAAACGACGACCATGCGAATGTTGTGCGGTTTATTAACGCCAGACAGTGGTAAAGGTTTTTGTTTAAATTACGATATTTTGCATGATTCTGCCAAAATTAAGAGAAATATTGGCTATATGACGCAAAAATTTAGTTTATACGAAGATTTAACAATTCGGGAAAATTTAGAATTTGTCGCCCGTTTGTATCATTTATCCCATTTGCGTGAGCGGGTTTGGGAAAGTTTAGATAAATTAGGTTTAGTGACCCGCGCCCATCAATTAGCAGGAACATTATCAGGCGGTTGGAAACAGCGTTTAGCGTTAGCCGCGTGTTTATTGCATGAGCCACAACTATTACTGTTAGATGAACCGACCGCTGGTGTTGACCCCGCCGCCCGCCGCGATTTTTGGGAGCAAATTCATCATTTAGCCGCTAACGGTATGACTACGCTAGTGAGTACGCATTATATGGATGAAGCTGAACGCTGTCATCGTTTGGCATATATTGCTTATGGGCATTTATTAGCAGATGGAACAGTGCAACAAGTCGTTGAAAATTCTGGTTTAACGACTTGGATTGTAGAAGGTAGTGAGCTGTGGCAGTTACAAACGCAATTAAAACAATTACCTGAAATCGAGCAGGCGGTCGCATTTGGCAATTGTTTACATGTCAGTGGTCGCAATCGTGAACAATTAAACACTATTTTGCAAAAATATCAACAAGATAATCGCTATCGTTGGCTTTTAACGCAGCCCAGTTTAGAAGATGTTTTTATCAGTTTAATGCAAAGTGCGAAGGATACCAGCTTATGAATGCACAATTTACGTTTCATCGCTGGTGGGCAATTGTGGTTAAAGAATTTATCCAAATGCGCCGCGACCGTTTAACTTTTGGTATGATTATCGGCATCCCTTTAATTCAATTAACTTTATTCGGCTTTGCAATTAATTCAGACCCAAAAAAATTACCCACCGCCGTTTTGCAAGCCGATTTTAGTGCGAGTGCCCGCACTTTATTGCACGCGATTAGTTACAGTGGTTATTTTGAGGTGGTTAGCACGCCCGCCACTGAAGCAGAGCTAGAAACTTTATTAAAACAAGGGGATATTCAATTTGCAATTATTATTCCACCCAATTTCCAGCGGGACTTAGTGCGGGGCGAACATCCTACTTTACTCTTGCAAGCGGACGCAACCGATCCTTCCGCCACCAGCAATGCCTTAGCGACCTTAGCTAGCCTTACACAAACGGCATTAGACCGTGATTTTAAAGGTGCGTTGCAATCTTTACACAGTCAAACACCTGCCATAGATTTGCGCGTTCATCGCTTATATAACCCAGAAGGAATTACCCAACATAATATTGTACCCGGTTTAATGGGGGTTGTATTGACGATGACCATGGTGATGATTACCGCGCTTGCCATTACCCGCGAACGCGAACGCGGCACGATGGAAAATTTGCTTGCGATGCCTGTGCGTCCTTTAGAAGTGATGATAGGCAAAGTTGTGCCTTATATTTTAGTCGGTTATATACAAGTCACGCTGATTTTAATCGCCGCAAAACTCCTGTTTAATGTGCCAATGCTGGGCAGTTTAATTTTACTAATGTTTATAGCGTTAGTGTTTATTGCTGCTAATTTAACCATTGGAATTATGTGTTCAACCCTTGCTGTTAACCAATTGCAAGCGATGCAAATGGCGTTTTTCTTCTTTTTGCCGTCGATTTTACTTTCGGGTTTTATGTTTCCATTTCGTGGAATGCCGCATTGGGCGCAAATGATAGGTGAATGTTTACCCTTGACCCATTTTTTACGTTTAGTACGCGGTATTTTGCTAAAAGGGAATGGAATTAACGAAAGTATTCCACATTTAATCCCCATTTTAATTTTTATGGTCATCGTTATGTTAATTGGCGCGCTTCGGTATCGGGAAACTTTGGATTAAGAAATTATCGAACGCATCTTTTGATGACTTTTCTAGCCCTTGCTATACTAGACAACTGGTTGCGAATTCTCACTTTTAGCTCAAGGTTTTGCATTATGTTCCGTATTCTATTTCGCTTAAGCAGTATTGTTTTATTATTATGCAGTTCTGCGTTATTTGCCGCGCCTGATACGCCTGCCTCATCTGCTGCGCGTTCTGCTGCACCTGCGTCTGCCCCTTCCGATTCAACAGCGGCAATTCAATCTTTATTACGCGAGGCAAAACAAAATTTTGATAGCAATCAAAATGAACAAGCGGTTGCTTTATTAGAACGTGCTTTACGCATTGACCCGCGAAATTCAGTATTGTGGCACAATTTAGCAGGTGTTCGTTTACAACAACAAGATTGGGCACGCGCAGCAAATTTAGCGAATAAATCCAATTCTTTAGCTGTGGATAATAAATGGTTGCGGGTGCGTAATTGGGTCGTTATTGCCCTTGCCTGCGAAGGAATGGCAGACATGGAATGCGCAAAAGAATCGCGTAAACG
>CAZKST010000101.1:0-9959 GCA_964555395.1 uncultured Thiotrichaceae bacterium
ACAAATCTTTATTGGCTTCTTCACCAAAAAGCTTTTTAAAACCAAAATCAGTATAGGGATTGATAAAACGGGACATAGCATTGCCTCAAATTAGGTAAAGTTGCTTGTAACGATAGCCTATTTTAAACTTTTTTATCTATCACGTTTAATTCAAGATTTTCCTTTTGTCGTCATATTCAGTTAAAATCGTCGTCTATTTTATTTAATCATTTTGACTTGTGAGAAATTTTCTGTGAGCGAACACTATAAAAGTACCTTAAATTTGCCTACCACTGAATTTCCCATGCGGGGGAATTTGCCTACTCGTGAACCTGAAACATTAAAGTATTGGCAGGAAATTGAGTTATATCAAAAACTTCGTGAAATAGGGAAATCTCGTCCAAAATTCATTCTGCATGATGGTCCTCCGTATGCAAATGGTGATATTCATATTGGACATGCAGTCAATAAGATTTTAAAAGACTTTATTGTGAAAGCAAAAACCTTGAGCGGTTTTGACGCGCCTTACGTTCCCGGTTGGGATTGTCACGGCTTACCTATTGAATTACAAGTAGAAAAAAGTATGGGTAAAACGGGGCATCATGCTGACCAAAAGGCTTTTAGAGCGGCGTGTCGGCAATATGCCCATCAACAAATTGAACGGCAAAAAGCCGATTTTATTCGTTTAGGCGTGACAGGCGACTGGGAAAAACCTTATTTAACCCTGAATTATCATACTGAAGCCGATATTATCCGCGCTTTAGGTAAAATTATTGCCGCTGACCATGTGCAAAAAGGTTTTAAACCTGTGTATTGGTGTACGGATTGCCGCTCGGCGTTGGCTGAAGCGGAAGTCGAGTATGCGGATAAAAATTCTTATGCGATTGACGTGCGTTTCTCTGCGGTTGACCCTGAAGCCTTGCTCGCCCGTTGTCATCATGTGCCTGATAAAGTCGGCAGCGGCACACTTTCTGTCGTGATTTGGACAACTACGCCGTGGACGTTGCCCGCCAATGAAGCGGTGGCTTTAAATCCTGAAATTGAATATGTGGTTTTACAATGTGAAGCAGAGGGCGATAAACCCGCCGAACGTTTAGTCGTTGCAGAAGCGTTATTGAAAGATGTGCAAGTGCGTTATGGTTTAACAAAATCGCATGTTGTCGCGTATTGCCAAGGGCAAGAATTAGAAGGTGTGTTATTGCAGCATCCTTTCTTAGATAAACAAGTACCGATTATTGTCGGTGAACACGTCACCACCGACGCAGGGACAGGCGCAGTGCATACCGCACCCGCGCATGGTCAAGAGGACTATGTGGTTGGTTCACGTTACAATTTGCCTGTAAATAATCCTGTCGATGGTGAAGGTAAATTTTTACCGCATGTGCCATTTGTGGCGGGTAAATCTATTTTTTCCGCTGATACCTTTATCATTGAATTGCTCACCGAGCGCGGCAAATTAGTCCGCGATGAGCGCATTCGTCACAGTTATCCGCATTGCTGGCGGCATAAAATTCCAGTGATTTTCCGCGCTACGCCGCAGTGGTTTATCATGATGGAAAAAAATGGACTCCGCGCACAAGCGATGCAAGCGATTGAAAGTTTAAAATTTACTCCAGATTGGGGACGTGAGCGTTTAGAAGGCATGATTAATAACCGTCCTGATTGGTGTATTTCGCGGCAACGGCTGTGGGGTGTACCAATTGCGTTATTTGTGCATAAAGTAACGGGCGATTTACATCCCAATACCGCAGAATTAATCGAACAAGTCGCAAAACGGGTTGAGCAAGGTGGCATTGATGCGTGGTTTGATTTGGAAGCCAGCGAATTGCTTGGCGAACAAGCGGCTGATTATGAAAAATTAAAAGACACTTTAGATGTGTGGTTTGATTCAGGCACAACCCATTTAAGCGTGCTTGATTCACATCCTGATTTACACGCGCCCGCCGATTTGTATTTAGAAGGGTCTGACCAGCATCGCGGCTGGTTTCAATCTTCCTTATTATCTTCTGTCGCCAGTCGCAACGGACAAGCACCGTATAAAGGCTTGTTAACGCACGGTTTCGTAGTTGATGCGAAAGGCAATAAAATGTCTAAATCGCTCGGCAACGTGATTGCACCGCAACAAGTGATTAAATCTTCAGGCGCAGATATTTTGCGTTTATGGGTTGCAGCAACCGATTATCGCGGTGAAATTGCGATTTCTGATGAAATTTTAAAACGCATTGCCGATGCTTATCGCCGCATTCGCAATACTGGACGTTTCTTATTAGCCAACTTGTTCGATTTTAACCCAAGCACGGATTGCGTAGCACATCAAGACATGTTAGCCCTTGACCGTTGGATTGTGGACAAAGCCTATCAATTACAACAAGAAATTATCGCGGCGTACGATGAATATGCGTTCCATTTGGTGTATCAAAAACTGCATCATTTCTGCGCGATTGAATTAGGCAGTTTGTATTTAGACATCATCAAAGACCGCCAATACACCACGCAAGCCAACAGTTTGGCGCGGCGGTCGACACAAACGGCGTTATATCACATTGCTGAAGCATTTTGTCGCTGGATTGCGCCAATTCTCAGTTTTACCGCTGAAGAAATGTATCGTTATTTGCCCACCGCACAAGAACGCGATTCAATTTTCTTCAAACAATGGTACGACGGTTTACACCCTTTACAAGATGAAACTATTCAATGGGATAAAATTTTCGCCGTGCGCGAAGCAGTTGCCAAAGAATTGGAAAAATTGCGCGTTGCCAACGCGATTGGTTCATCTTTAGATGCACAAGTCACTTTATATTGCGATGGCGAATTAGCGCAAACGCTGGCGACTTTAGGCGATGAATTGCGTTTTGTGTTCATCACCTCCGAAGCGAAAGTGTTATCTAGTCAAGCAAAACCAGATACGGCTGTAGTGTTAGGGGATAATTTAGGCTGGATTGTGGCAGAAGCAACGCCGCATCCCAAATGCACCCGCTGCTGGCATCACCGCGCCGACGTAGGCACACACGCCGAGCATCCCGAATTATGCGGACGCTGTGTTGATAATGTCAGCGGTGCGGGGGAAAGTAGAAAGTTTGCTTAATTTGATGGAATTTTAAACTTTTTCCAGAAGACAAACCTGCTAGGTTTCTAAAACCTAGCAGGTTTTTTTATCACCGCTCCGTAAACGCCCGTTCCTTTGCTTTTAAAAACGGTTTGAGTAAATAGTGTAAAATTGTTTTTTTACCCGTCAAAATATCCACATTAGCAGTCATGCCCGCCATGATGGGCAAGGGATGCTCAGGCGTGCCTAAGGCGTTTTTTTGCGTGCGCAGGCGAATTAAAAAAAAGACTTCGCCGCGTTCATCGGTGATGCTGTCCGCGCTAATTTGTTCCAAAATGGCAGGTAAGCCGCCGTAAATTGAGAAATCATACGCCGTTAATTTAACCATCGCGTTTTGTTGTGGGTGTAAAAATGCAATATCTGCGGGACGAATCCGCGCTTCAATTAATAACGAATCTTCTAACGGCACAATTTCGACTAATTCCATTCCCGGTTGCACCACGCCGCCGACAGTCGTCACTTTCACCTGTTTTACAGTGCCGCGCACGGGGGAGCGGACAGCCGTCCGTTGAACTTGGTCTTGAATGGCGGAGCTACTTTCGCCTAATTGTGATAATTCCAATTTTACCGCGTTTAATTCACCTAAAGCGGTTGTTTTAAACTTTAACTGAATTTCTCTTATCTTGCGGTCGGCTTCATCCACTGCCGCTTGGGCCCGCGGTCCCATAGATTGAGTTACATCTAAATTACCTTTTAATTCAGCTGCTTCACGCTGTAAACGCAGTAAATCAACTTCTGCCATTACGCCTTTTTTCACTAAGGGCTCAGTAATGCTCAATTCTTTACGCGCTAAATCTAAACTGCGTTGATATTGTTCACGTTTAGTTGCTAATTCGCGAATTTCAAGCTGTTTTTGATTTTTTTGCTGTTGTAAGATGTCAATATTCGCTTGTAAATTTTGCAGACGAGATTGATACAACGCTAATTCGCGTTGATAGGCTTCCAGCAAGGCGGCTTTATCTTTATTTTCAATTAATGGGTTGGGAATATTGAATTTATCACCATTTGCTTCAGCGGTTAATCGTGCCACTTTTGCTTGTAAATCAACGCTTTTTAATTTGCTTTCACGAAAGGAAGAAGCAAAGCGTGTATCGTCAATACGCAATATAACTTGGTCTTTTTCCACAATATCGCCCGCTTTTACCAGCAATTCTGAGATAATTCCCCCTTCCAAATTTTGCACCACTTGCACATGTGAAGAAGGAATAACTTTGCCAATGCCACGAGTCACTTCTTCTACGGTTGCATAATATGCCCAAGTAAAAAAACTCAGAAAAAACAGAAAACTAAGCCACAGAATCCAGTGGCTATGGCGAGCAATTTGCGCAGACATGGTATTTACAAACTCCTAAAAACGACTTTATTGTGCTTGAGTATAAAGCTGTTGTCGTTGTTCTGCTTGTCGTTGCAATTCAGTAAAAGGCGTTTGCCATGTTTGAGTATGGTGTTGAATTAAATTAGCTAACAGTTGTACATGGTCATCTGTTGAATTAAGCGCAGGAATATAATGAAATTCTTTCCCCCCTGCATTTAAAAACGCATGGCGATTTTCGCCTTCAATTTCTTCTAAAGTTTCTAAACAATCCACTGCAAAACCAGGACAAACCACATCAACACGCCGCGTGCCCGCTTGCGCGAGTGCTTGTAAAGTTTCTGTTGTATAAGGTTTTACCCATTCTTCTCTGCCAAAGCGCGATTGAAAACTGACTTGCCACTGTTCAGGGCGTAATTGTAAATGTTCAGCAATGAGACGGGCGGTTTTTTGGCATTGGCAAGGATAAGGATCACCTGCGTTAAAAAAGCGTTGCGGAATGCCGTGAAAGGAAAAAAGCAATTTATCAGGGCGTTGATGTTCAATCCAATAATTTTCTATTTGTGCGGCAACCGTGCAAATATAATCTTTATCATCATGATAATGTGTAAGAAAACGCAGTTCAGGAATCCAGCGACAGTGTTTTAACTCATCAGCAAGTGCATCAAAAGTCGAGCCGCTAGACGCTGAAGCATATTGTGGATAAAGCGGTAAAATCAATAATTTCTGCACATTTGCTGCTTGCAGTTCTGCCAATGCGCTGGCAATAGAGGGATTGCCATAGCGCATTCCTAATACGATTTTTATCGGTGTTGTCATTTGGGTTTGACAAAACACTTGTAATTTATCAGCAAGTTGTTGACTATGAAATAATAAAGGCGAACCTTGCTCTGTCCAAATTTTGGCATATAACTTGGCAGAGCGGGGAGCGCGAAACGGTAAAATGATACCGCGCAAAATCAATTGCCAAAACCATTGTGGTAATTCAGTGATACGCGGGTCGCTGAGAAATTGTTTTAGGTAACGGCGCACGGCGGGCGTAGTGGGCGCATCAGGTGTGCCTAAATTAACCAGTAATACGCCTAACTTTGGAAGTGCGTGGTGTTGAAATTCGGGAGCAGTTTTTAAATAAGTTTTCATGAAAATTTAAAGAAAAAAGGATATTTGTAGGGTGGAATAGCGAAGCATATTCCACCATGAAACGCTACAAAATTGTCTGAACCCTAATTTACACAATTAACTTAATTTCCTTAATTTTTTATTATGTTAATTATGAAACACAGTGAATTAAGATTCAGACAATATTAGATAAAACAATTAACTCACATTTTTAAATAAAGAACGGGTTGTTGCCGCTGCTAACGTAATAAAACCAAAAGCAACTGGCCAACTTAAATCTAACCATATACTACCTAAATCAGGTTGATGAATATTATGGAAGTAAATAAATAATACATCGCCAATATAGAAAATGATTAAGCCAATCACCACTAACCAGCCCGCCCGCGCTAATAAACCACCCCCTAAAACGGAAGCCGTTGCAACGGTCATAGATAATAACAAGGGGTCTAAAATTAAATAACAAACAGTGACAACTTGATTAGCTAACGGAGCACTTTCTACAAATACGCGCCAATTTAACCAAATGCCTGCTCCGACGGAAATAAAATATAATAGAACACTTAGGAAAATTCCCCATTGTGGAATCGGTGCATTTAAAGATTGGTGCATCATCCGCAACCCAAAAATCATAAAAGGCGCGAGCATTAAATAACCAAAATCCGCATACCAAGGAAAAGGCATTTCATTACCTTTGGTAATGACATAATAACTAATTTCTGAAATTGAACCTAAACCCCAACATAATAAACCTAATGCGAAAAATTGCCATGCGTAGCGAGTCACATCTTTTTTATCAAATAAAGACATT
This sequence comes from uncultured Thiotrichaceae bacterium, assembly GCA_964555395.1. Taxonomy (GTDB): domain Bacteria; phylum Pseudomonadota; class Gammaproteobacteria; order Beggiatoales; family Beggiatoaceae; genus CAZKST01. The sequence goes on from CAZKST010000101.1 coordinate 6,328, forward strand.
GTTAAGAAACAAAAGATAGCTGCAATAAAAGCATTTAAACATTGCAAAAATAAGGTGTATAAAGTCGTTAATTGACTATCACCTGTTTTAATCCAACTTAAAAAAGCTAATGCATATAAAATCACTAAAAAAAATGCAGTAAGTAAAGTTGATAAAGGAAACATAATTTATCCTTATTGAAAATTAAGCAGTTAAATAACGATACAGTTGATTTTCCGTCGATGATAAGTTTTGTAAAGTGCTTTCTAAATTGCGTCTTTGTAAAGAAATGCTGCCAACTTCTTCATTGGTTGCATTAAAATCAGCTATCCAAGCTACTAAAAGTGCAGTACCACTAATTTCTTTTGCTAATGGCGTTACCCATTCTTGTTGTGATTGTTCTACTTTTTGTTGTAAACGCTCTTGATAAGTATTTGCGACATTAGAACCCATGAATTTTTTTGTTTTATTCACCATTTCTTCTTGAATTTTGCGCAGCAATACCATCAGCGGTGTTTCATATTCCAATCTTAAAACCCCAGTACCCATTAAGAACAATAAAATATGCCACAAAATTAATGGCGGCAAATTGCTATTTAATTTAGCAACACTAATATGTCCCGTGATTTCTTTTAATAATTGCATTGCTTGCACGCTGTATTGAAAAGATTTAATCGGTTGAGCAGAGAAACGCTCTAAACTCATATACATTAAAATGGGACATAATTCTGGAATATTTAAAGCATGTTGAACGAGATTTTTCTCTAATAAAGCGGGGTAATTTTGACAGGTTTGACGGGTAGGAAGTGTGCCAGAATTTAAATTCAATTCGCCTTGTTTCTGCCAAAGAATCAAAGGCAAGATTTTTTCTACTGGCAAATTTAAATAATCAATCCCCATGACCTCCCCTAATTCAAACCAAATAGAGGCTGTTCCTTTATCTAATTTTAAATCTAAACGCCCTGAATATTTATGTCCCGTTAAAGAACCAATGATTTGTAGCACAAAAATATCTTTAAATCGCATATCGGATAATCTCCTAAAGAAAAGCGCGCTTGCTCAAAATGGGAAAGAAAAGCATTATTTGATTTTGTGATTCAAATCGGGTAAGGTTTTTTAAACAATTCTTTGACTCACTTTTTTCTTGACTAATGTGCGCGGTTTATGTCTGTTCATTCTTTGCCTATTGATGCTATCCTGCCAAATATTCAAGCCTTATTGCAACAACATTCGACGTTGATTGTACAGGCTGCCCCCGGTGCGGGAAAAACGACCCGCGTGCCTTTGGCGTTGTTAAATCAAACGTGGTTACAACAGCAAAAAATTGTGATGTTAGAGCCGAGACGGTTGGCGGCTAAAACAGCAGCACTCTACATGGCAAAGCAATTGGGTGAATCGGTTGGTGAAACGGTTGGTTATAAAATGCGGTTTGAGTCAGCAGTCTCAGCGCGCACACGGATTGAGGTTATCACTGAGGGTATTTTAACCCGTCAATTGCAACAAGATACAGATTTAAGCGGCATCGGCGTGGTTATTTTTGATGAATTTCACGAACGCAGTTTAAATGCAGAAACTGCACTTGCTTTTTGTTTGGAAATTCAGCAAGTTTTGCGTGAAGACTTAAAAATTATTTTAATGTCCGCCACTTTAGATGCTACTCAATTAGCCAGTCAATTGAATGCGCCAATTATCACCAGCGAAGGGCGCGCTTTTCCTGTGACGGTTCATTATCAACCCGTTGAATTTAATCAGTCGATTGCTGAGCAGATGAGCAATAATTTACAGCGCATTGTAACGCAAACGACGGGGGATATTTTGGCTTTTTTACCGGGTAGCGGTGAAATTCGCCAAGTGCAACAGCGGTTAGAGCCACATTTACCTACTAACATACGACTTTTTCCCTTGTATGGGGATTTATCACGCGAAAACCAAGAACACGCCATTCAGCCCGCGCCCGCTGGTTTGCGTAAAATTGTACTCACTACGCCGATTGCCGAAACCAGTTTGACCATTGAAGGGATTACCACCGTAGTCGATAGCGGCTGGCGACGCTCGCCAAAATTTGACCCGCGCACGGGAATGACGCGCTTAGAATTGCAACGTATTTCAAAAGCTTCTGCCGAACAACGCACTGGACGGGCAGGACGTTTACAAGCGGGGCAATGTTTCCGTTTATGGACGACAACCCAGCAAGACAGTTTAGCCGCACAAACGCCGCCCGAAATTGTAGAAGCGGATTTAACGGGCTTAGTGCTGGATTTAGCGCACTGGGGAACAGCTGTTGAGCAATTGACTTGGATAACCCCGCCGCCGCCCGCTGCTTTAGCGCAAGCACGGGAAGTGTTACAAATGCTCGGCGCATTGGACAATGCGGGACATTTGACTGATTTAGGCAAAGCCATGAATCAATGGGCAATGTCGCCGCGATTAGCGCGGATGATGTGCGCCGCTGTCGACAAAAATTGGGGAGCGTTAGCTTGTGATATTGCCGCGTTGCTTTCTGAGCGCGATGTGCTGCGCGATGGACGCAATGCTGATTTTATGGCGCGTTTGGAAATGTTGCGCTGTTTTAGACAGCACGGCAAAGCCATTGCCCAACAACGCGGCGCAGATATTGGCAGTTGTTTTCAAGTCAATCAAGCGGCGCAACAATGGCGGTCGCAATTGCCTAATTCTGCAAAAAATACGGCACAAGCGATAGATGAAGAAACCGTCGCGATTTTGCTGGCGTTTGCCTATCCTGACCGTGTTGCACAGCGGCGGGCGGGGAGTCATGAACGCTACCGTTTAGCCAATGGGCGCGGCGCGATTTTAGCGGCGGGCAATCATAGCAGTGAGTTTATTGTGGTTGCCAGTTTAGACGCGGGACACACGGAGGCAAAAATTTTCCTTGCCGCCCATTTGAGTAAAAACGCGATATTGCAAGAATTAGCCGATATTTTAGTCAAAAAACAGCAAATTAGTTGGGATACGCAACAAGATTGCGTGCTTGCGCAACAGACTTTATGTTTAGGCGAATTAGTATTGCAAAGTCAGCCATTGAACAAAGTCGACGAAAAAATGCGTTTACAAGCATTATTGCAAGGGATTCGGCAAGCGGGCTTGAATGCCTTACCTTGGACGGATAAAGCCCGCGAATGGCAAGCGCGTTTGCTTGCGTTGCGGCATTGGTTACCTGAGCAAGCATGGCAAGAAGTGAGTGATGAATGGTTACTCGCTAATTTAGAGCAATGGCTCGCGCCGTATTTGACTAATGTCAATCGTTTAAGCCATTTAAACCAGTTGAATTTATATGATATTTTGCAAAATTTGCTGACATGGGAACAACAAAAGCAATTAGAACAACTCGCGCCGACGCATCTAACTGTGCCCAGCGGCTCACAAATTCGCTTGCAATATCAGCCCGACCAGCCGCCGATTTTAGCGGTACGTTTGCAAGAATTATTCGGTTGGCAGCAAACGCCGACGATAGCGCAGGGTAAAATTAAAGTGATGTTACATTTACTGTCGCCCGCCCATCGCCCGATTCAAGTCACGCAAGATTTGCAAAATTTTTGGGAAAATACTTATGCGGAAGTTAAAAAAGAATTGAAAGGACGTTATCCTAAACATTACTGGCCTGATAATCCGTATGAGGCAATTGCAACACGGCG
>CAZKST010000102.1:0-5034 GCA_964555395.1 uncultured Thiotrichaceae bacterium
TCTGACGAGTAGGCATAAAAAAACCTGTTGAGTTATCCCCAACAGGTAAGCTGATTATTTACAACATTTCCCAATATACAACTATCACATTTGCTATTCACTCAAATAACAGCAAATTACCAGTGTATTGGACACTGAATACAGTTTTGCATCTGTGCACCTTCAAAAATGGTGTATAACACTTTCGCGCCCGTTAAATCTGCGCCATATAAATCTGTGTTATAAAACTTTGTTTCTTGCAAATTACTGTTACGCAAATTCGCTTCAATCAATTTTGCTTTAGCAAACAAAGTCATTTCTAAACTTGCACCTTCTAAATTTGCTTTTTCCAAATTCGCTGCACTTAAACGCGCAAACTCTAAATTTGCCCCGACTAATGACGCATTTTGCAAATTTGCCCCTTGCATAAACGCCGCCCAGCCATTGATTGCCATCAAATTCGCGCCTTGTAAATTTGCTCCCATCAAATTGATATGCCGCAAATCCGCCCGCGCCAAATTTGCGCCTTGCAAATTCGCTCCGCTTAAATCTGCTTGCATCAATCTTACATGACGCAAATCTGCATTACGCAAATCGGCTTTGGGGCAAACGGTGCGCGGTTCAATCACGCAACCATTAATCACCAGCGGCATGACTTTTTCATCAGTGGTCGTAATTTCCTCAGCAAAACTGGCAAGATTAAGCACACATAAAAAAAGAAGGGCTAAAACACGCATATTTACCTATTTAATCAAAGTGGTTTAGAAAACGCTTTTTTAGCAAAAAAATTTGCTAAGTTTAGGTTATTTCGCTGTTTTTGCTGCTGCCAATTCTTTTGCCCAACTTGGAATTTTGAACACCCAAAATGAGCCACCTTGTTTAATGGGTTTAGTTAAATCTGCCATATCGCCCCCCCACAAAGGAACAGCACCACCATAACCTGAAGCTAAACCGATATATTGCTCACCGTCCATTTCCCATGTAATTGGGCTGGAAATAATGCCTGACCCCGTTTGAAACTGCCATAATTCTTCACCCGTCTTAGCATTGAAAGCCTTAACATAGCCTTCCCCTGTTCCCGTGAATATCAGATTGCCTGCCGTCGCCAACACGCCTGACCATAAAGGCATTTTTTCTTTATGTTGCCATTCAACTTTGCCTGTTTGTGGATTAATAGCGCGTAAAATTCCGATATGGTCATCAAATAAGCGGGCAATTCTAAAGCCCATACATAAAAACGCCGCACCTTCTTTATAAGTACAATTTTCAGCCCAATAATTTTCTTTCCAATGATTTGCGCCTAAATAAAACCAGCCTGTATCTTGACTATATGCCATTGGATTCCAATTTTTACCGCCTAAGAAAGGAGGAGATACTTCAACCGCTTTACCTTGTTTTTCTTCACCTTGTGGCATGGGGGGGCGTTGTCCTTCAACTTCTACGGGACGACCTGTTTTTAAATCAATATTTTTTGCCCAAGTAATCCCGTCAACAAAGGGAAAAGCATTAATTAAAGCAGTGGGTTTATTCGGTTCGGCTGCGCCACGGGCGGCGAGTTTATTGGTATCTGTGATATAGAAAAAGCCATTACGGTCAGCATGAGCACCCGCTTTAATGGTTTTACCTTGTGCATCTTTATAATCAAAAATCACAATTTCATTGTTACCTGAGAAATCCCAAGTATCACTTGGCGTATGTTGATAAAAACCGACTAACTCACCCGTTGTAGGGTCAACATAAGCTTGTCCTGAAGTGAACAAACTATCACCGGGATGGCGCATCCACGCATTCCAAGGGGCAGGATTACCAGCACCAACAACAATTGTATTTGTTTCCACATCAAAAGAAGCACTTTGCCAAGGTGCGCCGCCGCCATGATTCCATGCTTCAACTAAGTTTCCATCTTTATCACGCGGCCAAGAAGGGGCTTTAGGATTACCTGTTGCTGTGCTTTCTTTACCCTCTAATCGTCCGATATGTCCTTCAACCATAGGACGCATCCAGACTTCTTTACCTGTATCGGGGTCACGCGCAAATAATTTTCCCACTACGCCGAATTCATCCCCTGAAGAACCATGAATTAATAAGACCCGTCCGCTTTTTTGGTCTTTAATAATCGTCGGTGCACCTGTCATGGTGTAACCGACTTTTTGGTCTTCAAATTTGGCTTTCCATACTAATTTTCCAGTGTCTTTATTCAAGGCAACAATGCTGGCATCTAAAGTGCCGAAAAAGACTTTATCACCATAAATTGCCGCGCCGCGATTGATAACATCACAACAAGGACGAATATCATCGGGTAAACGGTGAGCATATTCCCACAACTTTTTACCTGTCCGCGCATCAAGTGCAAAAATTCGGGAAAATGAAGCAGTCACATATAAAACGCCATCATGAATAATGGCTTGCGTTTCTTGTCCGCGTTGTTTTTCATCACCAAAAGAAAAACTCCAAGCAGCTTGTAGTTTTTTAACGGAATCAGAATTGATTTCTTTTAAAGGACTCCAGCGTTGTGCTTTTACGCCCATACCATACATCAACACATCTTCAGTGGTTTTATCATCATTTACAATGTCTTCCCACGACACCGTTTTTTTGGCATCAGCGAGTGCAAGTGGACTATGACACAAAACAAGTGCAATACTGAACGCAAGAGGATGACGTGCGATAGATAACATTGTATTTAGCTCCTTTGATAGCTTTTATCATAAAAAATGCGGAATTTATCATTCAGAATTTTTTTATGTTTTTTGAAAAAAATGACAATGGATTAGATTTTAACTAACTGATTATCATCAATGATAATTATGAAAAGTATAATTGCTGTTCAAAGGAAATGAGAAGGGAAAAGCTAATAGATTATATCGGGAATTTTTCCCGATTTTAGGTAGGAAAACTGTCTAAAATAAGCATTTTTGGGATTATGTTAAAATAATAGCACAATTTTACAATTTTTGATACATGCTGTTTCATTATTGAGACATTCAACCAGCTTTTGCGGCGTTTCATGGTGGAATACGCTTCGCTATTCCACCCTACGATTTTTATGCTTGCTTAACTTGTTAGCCTATCAAATACGGATAATAAGGCGACACCCTGCGCCTTGTTGGCTTATTAAATCAAATGTTCCATTTAATGCCTCTGCTCTTTCGCGAATCCCCAATAATCCAAAACCCCCAACTGTATTGTGTGGGTTAAAACCCTTTCCATCATCAGCAATCGTGAGTTGTATGCCAGTCACTTCTATGCGTAACTCAATGTTTAAATGGGAGGCATTGGCATATTTTGCGGTATTGGTCAAAGCCTCTTGCACAATTCTATATAAATGAATGCAATGGCTTATTTCTAATTGGGAACTTTCCCCGATAACGTTAAAAATCACTTCCGTGTTGGGATAGCGATTTTGCCAATCTTGTAAAGTTTGTTGCAACGCAGGGATTAAACCCAATTCATCTAATGCTGCTGGACGCAAACGGCGAATCATTTCTTTCACAACACCATAAACATGCTGGGTTGTTTCGGTAATTGCGCGAGCACTTTCGCGGACGTTTGTTTGTGTACTATCAGCAATAATTAAATAAGCATCAGTTTTTATAGCTGTTAAACATTGTCCTAACTCATCATGTAACTCGCGGGCAATAATACGTCGCTCTTCTTCTTGCAGTGTAAGAGAATATTGTAATAAGCGTTGATTTTCTTGGTGAAATTGCTGAAGCTGCTGCGCCATATCGTTAAAACGCTGCGCTAAATGATTAAATTCCACTAATTGAAAAACAGGTAAACGGGTTTGATATTGGCGATGTCCAATTGCATTAATTGCTTGTTGTAATTGGGTTAATGGACGTAATGCAATGCCTAAGCCAATGTAAAGTAACACAATCAGTCCAAGTGCAAATAAAACAATTAAAATAAGCAAAGTTGAAGATTCTTGCCACGCTTCTTCAATTTCATCACTTGGGTCGGTTTGCAATATAATATCGGTCGGTGATTCATTTGCAGGATTAGCAGATAAGGTTCGGCGGAAAATTTTGGGAGCAGGTGCAACTAAATAACTAAACCAAACAGGAACAGCAAGCGCAGTATAATCAGCGGGATGATGAACTAAATCTTTTTGTTTATCTGATAGATAAATAATCAAATGCCGCCGTTTTTCCATATTTTTTAAATGATGTACGATAGTTTGATAATGCTCACTATCATTGGGTAAACCCGTTAAAACCGTTTCTAATAAATCTAGCGTTAATTGTGCGGTTGAATCCATTTCATCGCTCACGGCATAACGCGCATTATTGACAATTAACACTAAAGCTAACAGCAAAATTAAAACGGTACTCCCCCCAATAAATAAACTAATTCTTAGGCGTAAACTCATGATTTATAACTTAACTACCCCTTGTCGAATTGCTAAGCGAATCAATTCAGCCGTAGTATTTACGTTTAATTTTTGCCGAATCTGACTGTAATAATTAGCAATTGTTTTATGGCTTACTGTTAATTGCTCTGCAATTTCGGTGGTTGATAACCCTTCTGCTAATAAGCGAAAAATTTCAAATTCACGCGGCGATAATTGATTAATACCCGCATTGGTTTTATTCAACACACTATTTAAAGCTAATTTTTGCGCAATATCATTGCCTAAATACGTTTCACCTTGCGCAACTCGCTCAATTGCTTCAATTAAAACTTCAGGCGCACTACTTTTAGTAATATAACCCGCCGCGCCCGCTGCAAAAGCATGTTCAGCAAAAATGGGTTCTTCGTGCATAGAAAAAACTAAAATTCGGGCTTTTTCAAACCGAGCGCATAAATGCTGGGTGGTAGTAATGCCGCCGCGTCCGGGCATAGATAAATCCATTACAACCACATCAGGTTGATGCTCTAAATATAATTGATAGCCACTTTCTCCATTACTTGCCTCTGCTACGATTTGCAAATGTGCCTGCCGCTCAATTAAACGACGATATCCTGCGCGAACAACCAGATGGTCATCAATCAGTAAAATTCGAATAGTTGCCTCACTTTTTACATAAACCACCTAAATTTAAACTCCTCTTA
>CAZKST010000102.1:5134-9910 GCA_964555395.1 uncultured Thiotrichaceae bacterium
AAAGAAATGTCCCACACAAATTAATGCGCTGCTTCCCAATTATCACCCACACCGACTTCAACTAATAAAGGAACTTTTAAAGTAATTGCTTCACTCATTAAGTGTTGAATTTTAGGTTTAACAGTTTCTACAATTTCATTGGCAACTTCAAACACTAATTCATCATGGACTTGCAAAATCATTTTGCAATCTAATTGCGTTTCTTTCAACCATTGATGAATATCAATCATTGCTTTCTTAATAATATCCGCCGCAGTTCCTTGCATCGGTGCATTAATTGCCGTTCTTTCTGCTGCTTGACGTTTTTGATATTGTCGCGCTTGAATATCGGGTAAATACAAACGCCGTCCTAATACCGTTTCTACATAGCCTTGTTGCTTTGCTAATTCGCGGGTATTTTCCATATACGCTTTTATTTTCGGATAACGCGCAAAATAAGTATCAATATAAGATTGTGCTTCTTGTTGCTCAATGGTTAATTGTTTTGCTAAACCAAAAGCTGACATTCCATAAATCAAACCAAAGTTAATTGCTTTTGCTTTACGCCGTTGCTCATTACTGACTTCTGCTACTGCAACATTAAACACTTCCGCCGCTGTGGCGCGATGCACATCTTGATTAGTAGAAAAAGCATTTAATAAACTTTCATCGCCTGATAAATGCGCCATAATGCGCAATTCAATTTGTGAATAATCCGCTGAAAGAATTTTATAATTTTCACTAGCAATAAAAGCTTGCCGAATCTTGCGCCCGTCAGCACTGCGAATGGGAATATTTTGCAAATTGGGGTCGCTAGAAGATAAACGCCCTGTCACTGTAATGGCTTGATGAAAAGAACTGTGTACCCGTCCTGTTTTTGCTTGAATCTGAGTAGGTAAAGCATCCACATAAGTTGATTTCAATTTGCTTAAGCTACGATGCTCCATAATGACCGCAGGTAATGGATAATTTTGCGCTAATTCTTGCAAAACCGATTCTGCTGTAGATGCTTGTCCTGTCGGTGTTTTTTCTAAAACAGGGAGATTGAGTTGCTCAAATAAAATGCTTTGTAATTGCTTAGGCGAGTTTAAATTAAATTTTGTTCCTGCTAATTGATAAGCCTGTTGTTCTAATGCGTCAATGCGTTGCATTAATTCTTGGCTAAAATGGCGAAGTTGTTCAACGGCAATTTTAACGCCGTTTCTTTCTATTTCAACTAAGACAGGAATTAAAGGAATTTCTAAAGTTTCAAAAACAGTTCTCAATCCTTTATTTAAAGGTGATTGCAATTGTTGCCATAAACAATGATGTAATTGTAAAGTGACATCAGCATCTTCCGCCGCATATTGGCTGGCAATATCTACTGAGACTTGATTAAAAGTCAGTTGCTTTGCCCCTTTGCCTGCAATTTCATTAAAAGTAATGGTTTTATGATTTAAATACTGCGCTGCTAAAGAATCTAAATCATGCTTTGCTTGACTGTCCAATAAATAAGATTCTAGCATAGTGTCAAATTGCACACCGCGCACTTGAATGTTGTAATTAGCTAAAATATGACAATCAAATTTTGCATTTTGCGCCACTTTAATTTTTTGTGGATTTTCTAAAAGCGGTTGCAAACGTTTAAGCACAGAATCTAAATTCAGTTGCTTAGGTGCATCTAAAGCATTATGCTGCAAAGGTAAATAAGCCGCTTCAATAGTTTCTTCATTTAATACCGCAAAAGATAAACCCACTAATTCTGCTGTTAAATAATTTAAACCTGTGGTTTCAGTGTCAAAAGCAAATAGCGTTGCTTTTTCTAGTTTCTCTATCCAATTGTTAAACTGTTCTTCGCTTAAAATAGTAGAATAGTGCGCTGTTTTTTTCTCAAATTTGGCGGCTGGTAAAACGGCACTATGCTCTAATTCTGCTAACCATTGTTTAAATTCTAAGTGAGCAAATAATTTTTTTAACTGCATTTGATTGGCAGCGGCTAAAACTAAAGTTTCAGGGGTTTCAGTTAATGCAACATCGCATTTAATTGTTACTAATTGACGGGAAAGCGGAAGATATTCCATTGCTTGCCGTAAATTTTCACCAACTTTGCCTTTAATTTCTTGATGATATTTAAGGAGTTTTTCTAAACTGCCATAACTTTGCAACCATTTTGCGGCGGTTTTTTCGCCGACTTTATCCACGCCTTTAACATTGTCGCTTTTATCGCCCATCAATGTAAGAAAATCAATGATTTGATTCGGTTTTACCCCATATTTTTCTTGCACGCCCGCTTCATCTAAGCGTGAATCATTCATGGTATTAATTAAAATAATATTGGGATTTACTAATTGGGCTAAATCTTTATCCCCTGTAAAAATAATAACTTGTCGTCCTTGTTGCTCTGCTTGCAGGGCTAATGTGCCAATCACATCATCCGCTTCTACGCCTTCCACAACCAATAAAGGAAAGCCCAACGCTTTAACCATTTCATGGGTGAGTTCAATTTGTGATACTAATTCACTTGGCATTGGCGGGCGGGTGGCTTTGTAATCGGCGGATAATTCATGTCTAAATGTTTTTCCTTTAGCATCAAAAATCACGGCGGCATGAGTCGGTTGATATTCCGCTAACAGCCGACGTAACATATTAGTAATGCCATAAATCGCACCTGTGGCTTGTCCTTTTGAGTTGCTTAAATTGGGTAAAGCATGAAAGGCACGGTAAAAATAAGAAGAACCATCTACGAGCAATAAAGGAGAATTAGGCATAGTTTTTTAAATAAAAAAACATCGTGTTTTAAACGATGTTAAATAGAAAATAGAAGAAAAAAGTTAAAGATGAATTTTAGTTCTGATGTCGAAATCTTGTGAAGTAATATAACTTTCTAGTTGAGAAATGCGCTCATTTTGTTTAGTTAATTGTTCGTCTAAAATAACTAAACTATCACGCAAATAATAGCCTGTTTTTTCTTTCGCAATGGGTTTCATCGGTAGAAAGAAACTGGCTAATACATAGATAAGAAAAGTAATGGGTGGCAAGAAAATCATACCAATAATACAAGATAATCGCACCATTCCCACAGATAAATTAAAACGGTCAGCAATGCCCGCACATACGCCTGTAATCCACGCATTGGCTAAATCTTTATATAAAATATTGGGATTAGCTGACTCAAAAGCGCGGGGGGCGCGATAGGGATTATCATTCATATTGAACGTCTCCAATCTGGAATGCGGTGGTCTAAAATGGTTTCTAAGGTTTTAATCCGTTGCTCTAAATGCTCGGTTTGTTTTTGCACTTGTTCTAAACGTTTTAAATCCGCATCATCAACGCCGCTTTGTGCTTTAATCATTTTGTAGCGATAATGCAAAAATAACCAAAGAAAAATAAAAGGCAATCCAAATAAAATAAAAAGACCAAGTATGACATCCATAGCGTTTGACTCCATTTCTACGCCTCACATTTATTAAGAAAATATTAGGATTTTAATCATGTCATTAATGACTTTTCCAGCTTTAGCCGAAGATTGGCAATCCTATTTAACGGCTGAATTGAATGCTTCTTATTTTAAGCAATTACAAACTTTTGTTCTAGCAGAGAATCAACAACATACAATTTATCCGCCGCTTGAGCAGTGTTTTCGCGCTTTTGCCGCTTGTCATTTTGCCGATTTAAAAGTTGTCATTTTAGGGCAAGACCCTTATCACGATGTTGGACAGGCAAATGGTTTGTGTTTTGCGGTTCATCAGGGCGTTAAATTGCCACCTTCTTTAAAAAATATTTTTAAGGAATTACAAGCTGATATAGGTCAATTTCACGGAGATTCTCATTTAGAACAGTGGGCACAGCAAGGCGTTTTATTGCTCAACAGCATTTTAACGGTGCGAGCACATGAAGCGGCTTCGCATCGTGGACAAGGCTGGGAGCAATTTACCGATGCGGTGATTCAGTTAATTAATCAACATTGTGAGCATATTGTTTTTTTACTGTGGGGTAAATATGCACAAGATAAAGGAAAATGGATTGATAAACAAAAACATTGTGTATTAACCGCAGGACATCCTTCGCCTTTATCTGTGCGTCATTTTATAGGGTGTCGCCATTTTAGTTTAGCCAATGCTTACTTAACCCAAGTGGGCAAAACACCCATTATTTGGTAAATCAACCCACTAGAATTTTAGCTTGATTAAACGCGCCTGCTGCCCGCAATGCGGTCGCCAATTCGTTTAAATCTTCAATTCTGCCATACGCCATAGATTGCCCGTAGATGCGTAACCAGTTTTGTTCAGCTTGATATTGCCATAAGCCACCGCCCTCAATTTGCCAATCATCTGATTGCAAATAAAATTCATCACGTTTGTTGTTATAACGTCCGTTTAATTGTTGTTCTACAGCAAATTGTTCAACGATATTGGCATGATATTCAGCCATTGCAAAAGGAGCAAACAGGGCAAACCGTTCTCCTTCATGTTGTCCTATTACTTGCTGCATAACAACAAATTTACCACTGCTTTGTTGTGGGGGGAGTGGAGTTGGCAACGTGGTCGAAGATGAATAATCAATTACAATTAAAGTCATAAAATCCTCTTAAGAGGCAAAATTTAGCAGGGTTATTAAAGAAAATAATAAGAAACAATCTTGGCTATTTCTTAAAAATTTCAAGAGGCTTTTTTATTCGAAGACGGTTTTTATAGTAAACGCACTATAAAATTGTCTGAACCATAATTTACTTAATTTTCATAATTAACCTAATTTTAAACCTTTAATAGTGCATTGCATAACTTCTAAGATTTTATGAATTTATTTTTAATTGTGCTT
>CAZKST010000103.1:0-9849 GCA_964555395.1 uncultured Thiotrichaceae bacterium
AAAATAGTTTGTTGTAACTTTATTATTGTAGGGTGGAATAGCAAAGCGTATTCCACCATTTTTTCTGAACCTTAATTCACTTAATTTGCTTGATTAACATAATGAAAAAATTAAGGAAGTTAAGTGAATTGTGTGACAGGGTTCAGACAATTTTGTGGCGTTTCATGGTGGAATACGCTTCGCTATTCCACCCTACATTCTAATATTTCCCTACAAAATTATTTCTCAGTAGATTCAGATACTTTAGGGATAATTTTCGTCACTCTCGCTTCAAATTGTTTTTTACATTCCACGACAAAAGGGTCGTTATGTATTTCATGTTCTAATTGCTGCCGTTGCTGTTGTTGTTGTTGCTGTTGTTGCGCGGCGGGCGAATCGCCTAAACTTTGTGAAGCTTGCTCAACCCGAATATTTAATTTAATAGCTTGTCCTAAATAGCTTTGTAAAGCTTTCTCTAATTTTTCTTGCCCCAAAAGAGAAGGTTTGTATTCTGGAGTCAATGCCAATTGCACAACCATATTTTCCCTTTTGATAAAACTACAATTAGTTGCCAATTGTTGAATTAGCCCCTCTAATGGCATTTGATTAATTAATAATGTCCAGTCGCTATTGTCATTCAATTCAAACGTGGTTGCTGTCTCAACTTTTTGCAGTGGCTGAGGATGAGTTGTGCTTTCTCCTGCAATTGCGGGCGGAACGTTCACGCTTGTTGTCACAGGCGGTGTAACGGCTGTTTTTTGCAACATAGCGCGGGCGACGGAAGCGGGTGAAGTTGAAGGCGACGCAGCAGGCGATTGCGTAGAAACGGGTCTTTTTCCTTCAACCATTGGTACAGGGCGGGGAGGCGCACTGGTCACAGTCGACAGTGCAGTGGCAGAATTTACAGGACGAAAGGCTAAAATTCGCAGCAAAATCATCTCAAAACCGCCGCGTGGCTCAGGGGCAAGCGGTAAATCTCGCCGTCCCGTCAGCGCGATTTGATAAAAAAGTTGCACTTCTTCGGGCGATAATTGCTGAGCAAGGGCAAGAATAATTTCATTTTCAGGCAATAAGTTATCTAAACTATTGGGAATCACTTGCGCAAGGGCAATTTTTTGTAATAAAACTAAAATATCATTTAAAATAACGCTAAAATCAGGATTTTGCTCTGCTAATTGTGCCGTTTGCGTTAACACATCCAACGCGGCATTATCTGCCAACGCCTGCACTAAACGCACAATTGCTCCTTTATCCATTGTGCCCAACATCGCATTCACTTCAGTCGTGAGCAATTGCCCCGCCCCAAAAGCAATCGCTTGGTCTAATAAACTCAAAGCATCGCGCATACTGCCATCTGCCGCCGTCGCCAATAACAACAACGCAGACGGCTCAAAAGGCACTTGTTCAGTTTCGACAATGCGGGTCAAATGTTGCGCAATTAATTCTAACGGCAAGCGTTTAAGATTAAATTGTAAACAACGAGATAGCACCGTCGGCAACAATTTTTGTGGATCAGTTGTTGCTAGCAAAAATTTCACATGCGGCGGCGGTTCTTCCAAGGTTTTCAACAAAGCATTAAAACTTTGCTTTGTTAACATGTGAACTTCGTCAATCAAATATACTTTATAACGTCCACGACTTGGCGCATATTGCACGTTATCCAGCAACTCCCGCGTATCGTCCACCCCTGTGCGTGAAGCCGCATCTACTTCAATCAAATCAATAAAACGCCCTTGGTCGACTTCGGTGCAGGTGCGACATTGCCCACACGGATTAGAACTTACGCCCTGTGTTTCGCAATTTAAAGATTTGGCAAAAATACGGGCGATGGTTGTTTTACCCACACCGCGTGTGCCTGTGAATAAATAGGCATGATGCAAACGATCATTATCCAGCGCATTCATTAAAGCGCGTAAAACGTGAGTTTGCCCGACCATTTCTGAAAATTTACGCGGTCGCCATTTACGAGCTAAGACTTGATATGCCATGGTGTTATAAATAAAAATCTGTGATTAGTTCTAGGTGAAAAAAAAGACTATTGCTACAATAGTCAAGTTTATTTGTTCTCTATTATAATATGCTTTGTTAATAAGCCCAATAATTTTATAATTACTTCATTACTTCCTAATGAAGTTTTTTTAATAAAATGGAAAGAAAAATGAAAGCAATGGATTTTAATTTAGCCAAAAATATTAAATTTGATTTTGAAAATGGAATTACCAGTTTTCAAGAAAATCGTTTAGTTATTTTTGATGCTAATGCAATAGGTTTACTTCGTCAAAATTTATTAGAAGAATTAGGATTTGAAAAAGCAAGAGCTTTTTTCCTACGATTTGGTTATCAACATGGTTTTGCTGATTTCTTAAGTATGCGAGTTAATTTTCAATTTGAATCTGATGCTGAACTCGCGCTGAGCGGCACAGTAATTCATACTTGGGAAGGCATTGTTAAAGCGAAAACAACAGATTTTTATTTTAATCGACAGAAAGGAAAGTTTTACGCAATTGGACAATGGTTAAATTCTTATGAAAGTGAGCAACATTTAACTTTTAATGAACCTTCTACAGAACCTGTTTGCTGGTCATTAATGGGATATGCTGCAGGTTGGAGTAGTGCTTTTTTTGGGCAAAAATTGATTTGTATTGAACCAAGTTGTGTAGGAATGGGAGATAAACACTGTGCATGGGAAATTCAACCGCCTGCGGCATGGGGAAATAAAGCAAAACCTTATATTGAAGCCCTTGCAAAATTTTAAAGAAAGGATATCAAAATGGCAGAAAGACTGTTGGAATATTATAAATACATAGGTAAAGAATTAGGAATGCTAGGTAAAATGCAACTTGCACAAAAAACTAAATTACCTGCATTAAAAGCAGCAATGGAAGTAGATACCCCCGAAAAGATTGAGTTATTTCAAAATGTCATTGAAGAATTGACAGGGAAACCCGCCCCTAAATTATAAAATACATTGTAGATTGATAAATAAGCGATATATTAATCTCAATTTAATGATTTAAAACAGTTACTATGCCTAAAACCTCACTTTTTTTATTAGCGATAGGATGTGTTTTCGCTATTTATAATCTCTGGATATTGCCTTCTTCAATGCCTAATTCATGGGCGTTAATAGGGTATCAAAATTTTTGTTTGTTCAGTTTTATATGTTTGCTAATGTTTATTATTTTAATTCAAAAATATTTGAAACTTAAACAACGTTTTTTAGAATTAGAAGAAAATCATCAGAAACAATTAAGTCAATGTTCAGAATTAATTGAAAAACAAGCCAGCGATATTCTTAAACAACAAAACTTATTTTATCAATTATTAGACCATGCGCCTTATGCGGTGGTTTGTAAAAATAGTTCTGATAATTATCGCTATGTATTTGCTAATAAAAAAGCTGAAGCTTTATTTGAAATTTCCAGAGACAAAATTTTAAATAAAACAGATTTTGACCTATTTGAAATTAATCAAGCAACAGAACGTCATTCTATTGATGAAAAAGTCATTGCTAACGGTCAAACCTTAGAAATTCATGCCGAACAATTGAGCTTTGGTAAAAATCATATTTTTGCCCATACAGTTAAAGTTCCTCTTTATTATCCTGTTATTAATAGCACGCTATTATTCGTTTTTATTGAAGATATTACTGAGCGTGTGCAAGCAGAACAAGAAACTTATCGCTTATTAACCATCTTAGAAAACAGTCCTGATTTAATTTGTATGATGGATTTACATCTAAAAATTTTCTATCTAAATCCTGCAAGTTTAAAATTATTAGGCTTAAAACGAGTAGGCGATTCATTACACAAATCTTTTATCAATTATTTAAAAGACGTTGATAAAATTACCTTTGAAGAAATTGTATTACCCGCTGTGCTATCAAATGGAGAGTGGCGGGGTGAATTATGTTTATATAATCATATTTTAGACAAATTTATTGATGTTGATATAAGCGCATTTTTAACGATAGACCATGATGGACAGCCGAATTCTATTAGCTGCATTGTGCGCGATATTACGCAAAGTAAACAAGCAGCAACTGAATTAATGAAAGCGAAACAATCCGCCGAAATTGCTAATAAAGCAAAAAGTATTTTCTTAGCAAATATGAGTCATGAATTACGCACACCTTTAAATGCAGTATTAGGTTTTGCTCAAATTTTACAGCGCGATATTAGTTTAACGCCTAAACAACGTAATGCGATTAATACCATTCAACGCAGTGGCGATTATTTACTGACATTAATTAATGATGTCTTAGATTTAGCTAAAGTAGAAGCTAATCGTTTGGAATTAATGCCAACTTCTATTTTATTAAATGATTTTTTACAATCTATTGTTGATTTAGCTCAATTACGCGCCGAACAAAAAGATATTTATTTTGTTTATGAGGAATTAACCGATTTACCCACCAGTTTATTAATTGATGAGAAACGTTTGCGGCAAGTATTATTAAACTTATTGGGCAATGCGATTAAATTTACTCAACATGGCGGCGTTACTTTTAAAGTAGGATGTGAATATTTAAACAACGTTACAACTTTATTACGTTTTCAAATTGAAGATACGGGCATTGGCGTTGCTGAGGAAGATATACCAAAGTTGTTTAAACCTTTCCAACAAGTTGGTGATAAACGTTATCGGGCAGAAGGAACAGGATTAGGTTTAAGTATTAGTAAATCTTTAGTAGAACTAATGGATGGACAACTAAAAGTTAGCAGTGAATTAGGAAAAGGGAGTTGTTTTTGGTTTGCTTTACCTTTACCTGTTATTGCGCTGCCTGTTCCTCAAAAAGTAGATTCTTTAGAACATGCAATTATTGGTTATGTGGGGTTGCGGAAGAAGATTTTATTAGTGGATGATTATAAGGAAAATTTGGAATTATTTAGTGAATGGTTAAAAGATTTAGGCTTTGATATTTTTCTTGCTAATAATGGACAAGAAGGTTTAATGATTGCTTCTTCTATTCGAGTAGATGGTGTCATTACTGATTTAATGATGCCGAAAATGACAGGGTTAGAAATGACACGCCAATTACGTCAACTTCTTCATTATAAAGAGTTACCAATTATTGCCGTTTCTGCTAGCGTTTTTGAGGTAAATCAACAGCAAAGTCTTCAAGCGGGTTGTTCTGCTTTTTTAGCAAAGCCCATTCATTTAGATGATTTACTTGTTTTATTACAAAAATTCTTAAAAATTGATTGGATTTATCAAGACAATCCAATACAAAAAATACCTTCTACTGCTTCTATTGCTACGTTAGCTAAAACTATTAATTTAGAATCTGTTTTTAAAAATTATTTAAGCAAAGACCAAACGCATAAATTATATGAAGCTTGTAAAATGGGTGATATAGAAGAAATTAAATTACAAATTAAAAAATCTCAGTTGACAGAAGATAACCCAGCTTATCAATTGATAGATAACTTCTTACAAAATTTTGAGTTAGAACCCATAGAAAATGTTTTAACCGAATTAGTTAATCATCACCCTGAAAATCCTCATTAATTAAACAGCATACAACCAAAGGATGACATTATGAAGATAGAAACACTCGCTATTCATGCTGGTTTTAGCCCAGACCCTACCACTAAAGCCGTTGCTGTGCCCATTTACCAAACAACTTCTTATGCCTTTGATAATACACAACACGGCGCGGATTTATTTGATTTAAAAGTAGCGGGTAACATTTACACGCGGATTATGAATCCTACTTCTGATGTTTTAGAAAAACGGGTTGCTGCGTTAGAAGGCGGAGTCGGTGCATTGGCTCTTTCTTCGGGCATGACCGCCATTACTTATGCCATTATGACTTTGGCAGAAGCAGGGGATAATATTGTCACTTCAAGCACTTTATACGGTGGAACTTACAATTTATTCGCTCATACTTTCCCACAATATGGCATTGAAGTGCGTTTTGCTGACTATCGTGAGCCTGATAGTTTTGAAAAATTAATTGATGAGAAAACGAAGGCGATTTTTTGCGAATCCATTGGCAATCCTTTAGGCAATGTTATTGATTTAAGTGCATTAGCAGAGTTAGCCCATCGTCACGGCGTGCCGTTGATTGTTGATAATACTGTGCCAACGCCTTATTTATGCCGTCCTTTTGAATTTGGTGCAGATATTGTGGTTCATGCGTTGACTAAATACATGGGCGGACACGGGACGAGTATCGGCGGGATTTTAGTCGATTCGGGCAAGTTCCCATGGGCAGAACATAAAGAGAAGTTTAAGCGTTTGAATACGCCCGACGTTTCTTATCACGGCGTAAATTATAGCGAGACTTTCGGTGCGGCGGCGTACATTGCTCGGGCGCGGGTTGTGCCGTTGCGTAATATGGGCGGGGCAATTTCGCCGTTTAATAGCTTCTTGTTTTTACAAGGATTAGAAACATTAGCCGTGCGCATGGATAGAATTTGCGATAACACGCTGGCAATTGCTCGTTATTTGCAACAGCATCCACAAGTAAATTGGGTGCAATATGCAGGTTTAGCAGACAGTCCTAGCAAGCCGTTGGTAGATAAATATATGGGCGGACGGGCTTCGGGGATTTTGAGTTTTGGAATTAAGGGCGGGTTGGAAGCAGGCGCGAAATTTATTGATGCACTGCAATTAGTGACACGTTTAGTTAATATCGGCGACGCAAAATCTTTGGCTTGTCATCCTGCCACAACAACCCATCGGCAATTGAATCCTGAAGAATTGGCAAAGGCTGGCGTGGCGGTTGATATGGTGCGCTTGTCAATTGGTTTAGAACATATTGATGATTTAATTGCTGATATTGAACAGGCATTAACGGCTGCGAAATAATTATTGTAGGGTGGAATAGCATAGCGTATTCCACCACGACGTTCCGCAAAAGCTGGGCAAAAACAGAGGATAACCCAAACGGTGGAATACGGCTTGCGCCTATTCCACCCTACAAACTTCTTTAAACCTGCTAGGTTTTCAAAATCTAGCAGGTTTCTGTTTTATATGTATTTTAAGGATTGTATTTATGAGCATTACTGTTGAAGATTTTATCTCTATTTGGCAAGAATCTAATCGCACGGAGCGGTCAGCGGCACAAGAGCATTTTTTAATGTTGTGCGAATTATTGGAAGAAAAAAAACCAGCAGAGTGTGACCCAGAAGGCAATTTTTTTACGTTTGAAAAAGGCATAAATAAAACAACGGGGGGCAGTGGTTGGGCGGATGTATGGTTAAAAGGCTGTTTTGCTTGGGAATATAAAAGTAAAGGTAAGGATTTAATTAAAGCTTTTACACAGTTGCAGCAATATGCTTTAGCGTTGGAAAATCCGCCGCTGTTGATTGTGTCAGATATGAATATTATTGAAATTCATACTAATTTTATAAATACAGTGAATGAGGTGCATGTCATTGCTTTAAAAGATTTGCGGATGCCTGCGAATTTGCAAAAATTAAAAGCTATTTTTGACGCTAATCAAATTGAAGTCGTTTTTAAACCGCAAGAAACTCGCGAAGCAGTTACTTTGAAAATGGCGGCAAGTTTTACTGAATTAGCCCAGCGGTTGCGTGAGCGGGGACATGACCCCTATCAAGTTGCACATTTTATTAATCGTTTAGTGTTTTGTATGTTCGCAGATAATAGTGGAATTTTACCTAAAAATTTATTTTCTTCACTATTAAAATCAATTATTCAATATATTGCCGAAGAAGGTAAAAACGATTTTGTGCTGCGTATGTCGGATTTATTTAAATCAATGCAAAACGGCGGCTATTTTGGGATTGAGGGAATTCAGTGGTTTAATGGCGGTTTATTTGATAATGCTGATTGTTTACCCTTGGAAAAACAAGATATTAAACTCTTATTTCGTGCGGCTAAACAAAGTTGGAAAGATATTGAGCCGTCTATTTTTGGCACTTTATTCGAGCGCGGTTTAGACCCTGATAAACGTAGTCAGTTAGGAGCGCATTATACTGACCGTGATGCTATTTTACGCATTTTGCAACCGCTTATTTTTCAGCCTTTACAACAAGATTGGCAATTAGTCAAACAGCAAATTTATGATTTATTAAATTCATCTGAAACCATAGTAAAAAAACAAAAAGAAGCTAAAGAAAAAGCTGAAGCTTTATTGCATGAGTTTTTAGACAAATTACGCTCATTACATGTCCTCGACCCCGCCTGTGGTTCGGGTAATTTTTTGTATTTGACTTTGCTCGGTTTGAAAGATTTGGAATATCAAATTTTGACCGATGCAGAAGTGCTGGGGCTGGGCAAACAATACCCGCAGATTTCACCTAAAGTATTGCATGGTATTGAAATTAATCCCTATGCAGCCGAGTTGGCGCGGGTAACGGTGTGGATTGGGCAAATTCAATGGATGCTTGCGCATGGCTATGGTGTGAGTAAAAAACCGATTTTGGAGTCATTGGATAATATCGCTTGTTGTGATGCGTTGATGAATGCTGATGGGAGTGAAAAAACATGGCAAGCAGCTGATTTTATTGTAGGTAATCCGCCATTTTTGGGTAGTTCAAAAATGATTTCGGTGTTGGGAGAAGCGTATACTGAGCAATTACGGACGCTGTTTAAAGGGCGCATCGACGGCAACGCGGATTTAGTTTGTTATTGGTTTGAAAAAGCGCGGGCGCAATTAGAACAGGGCAAAGTGCGAGCGGTTGGACTGGTTGCAACGAATTCAATTCGCGGGGGCAGTAATCGCAAAGTTTTGGAACGGATTATTGAAACAGGACAGATTTTTGAAGCATGGAGCGATGAACCTTGGGTTAATCAAGGCGCGGCGGTGCGGGTGTCGTTGGTGTGTTTTGCGGGGAAAAATACCGCGCATACTTCTGTAATTACTTTAAATAATCAAACGGTTTCTAAAATTTATAGTAATTTGGGTTTGAAAGATTTAACTAAAGCAAAACGATTGGCAGAAAATGCAAATGTTTCGTTTATTGGTTCGCAAAAAAATGGAGCATTTGATATTACAGGTGATTTAGCGCGGAAATGGGTTAAAAAATCTTTTAATCCGCATGGCAAGCCCAATAGTGACGTTGTGCGCCCATGGGCAAATGGGATGGATATTGTACGCCGTCCTTCTGATACTTGGATTGTTGATTTTGGCGTAAATATGTCAGAAGAGGATGCTTGTTTATATGAACAACCCTTCGAATATATTGCAAAAAATGTTAAACCACAGCGCATAAATTTAAGAATGAAAAAACGGCGGGAATATTGGTGGCTGCATGGTGCAAGTGCAGAAAATATGCGAACTGCGCTTAAACCATTATCCCGTTTTATCATTACGCCGCGTGTTTCAAAATATCGGCTTTTTGTTTGGATGAATCAAGCAGTTTTAGCAGATAGTGCAACGGTTGCAATTGCTCGCGATGATGACACTACTTTCGGCATTTTACATTCTCGTTTTCATGAGTTATGGAGTTTACATTTATGTACATGGCTAGGCAAAGGCAACGACCCACGTTACACGCCCAGCACAACTTTTGAAACTTTCCCTTTTCCCGAAGGATTAACGCCGAATATTCCAGCAAGCGATTACGCCGACAATCCACACGCGCAAGCCATCGCCACTGCTGCGAAACGTTTAAACGAATTGCGTGACCGTTGGTTAAATCCGCCTGATTTAACTAAACGCGAACCTGAAATTATTGCAGGCTATCCTGACCGTATTTTGCCGATAAACGAAGAAGCAGAAAAAGAGTTGAAAAATCGGACATTAACCAATCTTTACAATCAAAAACTGAACTGGCTCATTCAGGCGCATGAAAGTTTAGATAAAGCGGTTGCTGCGGCGTATGGTTGGCAAGCGAATTTAACGGATGAGCAAGTTTTAGAAAAACTGCTTGCATTGAATTTGGAGAGAAGTGGGAA
>CAZKST010000104.1:0-9813 GCA_964555395.1 uncultured Thiotrichaceae bacterium
TTTAATTTTACTTTCTTTAACTTTTGTTAAATAACATTAAATCAAGTAATTAATAAAGCACGCTTTATTTATTCATGATTTCTTCACTTTTTCCTGCTGTTTTTTTGCTATCTTTTCAACACGCATAATATGTCTTTCGTGACAAAAACAAGAGATAAGCAACCTCATGACTACCTCCGCTTTTCAAGAAACCGTTTTTAAAACGCCTACGCCTTTTTATAAAAAACTAAAATTCTGGCTTTTATTATTTATCGGAATTGGGCTATGGATGGGTTTTAATTATTACCGTAACGTTCAAGCTAAAGCGCAAAATACGCCCAATTTTAAAACCACCGCCATTGAACGCGGCAATTTAAATGTCACTATCACTGCGACAGGCACATTAAAACCCGTCAAAGAAGTTTCAGTCGGGACAGAAGTTTCTGGTACGGTGGCGCAAGTTTTAGTGGATTACAATGACCAAGTGAAAGCTGGGCAAGTATTAGCCCGTTTAGACACCGCAAAATTACAAGACCAAGCTGCCCAATCCCGCGCTTCCTTGCGCTCTGCTGAAGCAGGTTTAATGGAGGCACAGGCGACGGTGGTAGAAGCGCGGGCAAATTTAGAACGCTATCGGGCTTTATATAATTTGGGGACGGGAAAAGTTTTAGCTAAACAAGAGCTTGATGCAGCAGAAGCGACGTATAAACGGGCAAATGCCGCGGAAGTTACCGCCCGTGCTAAGATTGATGAAGCCCGCGCAAAATTAAAATTAGATGAGACGAATTTAGCTAAAGCAACTATTATTTCGCCGATTAACGGTATCGTTTTATCACGCGGGGTTGAACCTGGACAAACTGTTGCCGCTTCTTTGCAAGCTCCTGTATTATTTACTTTAGCGGAAGATTTGCGGCAAATGATGCTTTATGTCAATGTGGATGAGGCAGATGTGGGACAAGTTAAAGAAAATCAATCAGCTAGCTTTACAATTTCCGCTTATCCTGACCGTATATTCCAAGCCAAAATTACCCAAGTCCGTTATGAATCGACGACCGAAGATAATGTGGTCAGTTATGAAGCTTTATTAGCGGTTGATAATGCGGATTTATCGCTACGCCCTGGCATGACTGCAACCGCTGATATTATTGTACAATCTGTTGAAAATGCTTTATTAATTCCAAGTAGTGCCCTACGTTTTACGCCCGCCCCTGTTGAAGAAGCGAGTAAAAGCTTCAACGTAGTTTCTATTTTACTCCCCCGTCCACCGCGCCCTACGCGCTCAGTGCAACAACTGCAACCACAGAGAACCGCAGGGCAAACGGGCAAAATTTGGTTGTTGGACGCACAAAAGCAAGCGAAACCCGTCAATATTACGCTGGGCATTACAGATGGACGTAAAATCCAAATTAGTGCAGGTGAAGTCGCAGAAAAACAATTGGTTATTACTGACTATCAGAAGTAAATATTATGGATACCAATGAAACCATTATTGAACTGCGCAACTTGACAAAAACCTACGGCGCAGGTGTGACAGAAACTAAAGCTTTACGCGGGATTGATTTAACAATTAAAACGGGTGAGTTTATCGCCGTGATGGGCGCGAGCGGGTGCGGTAAATCGACGTGTATGAATATTTTAGGCTGTTTAGATATTCCTACCTCTGGCGATTATTTTTTCCAAGGGCATGAAGTCACACGTTTTACTCGCGACCAGCGCGCTCTATTGCGGCGGCATTATTTAGGCTTTGTATTTCAAGGATTTAATTTGCTAAATCGCACTTCTGCCTTAGAAAATGTAGAGTTACCTTTAATTTATCGCGGCATTCCCGTTCGGGAGCGGCATCAACGCGGACGTGCTGCTTTAGCGGCGGTAGGGTTGGAGGGTAAAGAGCACCATACCCCCAGCGAATTATCAGGCGGGCAGCAACAACGGGTTGCGATTGCTCGCGCCATTGTTTCTGACCCGCAAGTATTATTAGCGGATGAGCCAACGGGTAATTTAGATTCCGCCCGCAGTATGGAAATTATGGAATTATTGTGTCAATTGAATCGTGAACGCGGCATTACCTTGTTGATGGTTACGCATGAGTCGGATATGGCGGCGTATGCAAAACGGATTATTCATTTTAAAGACGGCAAAATTGAGACAGATGTCTATAACTAAGGAGTTATCCTCATGTTTTGGAATGCGTTTATTCTCGCACTGCGCGAAATTCGCCGTAATGTATTACGTTCATTTTTGACTACGCTGGGCATTGTGATTGGAGTTTCTTCAGTCATTGTGATGGTAACAGTTGGCAATGGTGTTACCGCTAAAGTGACTGCAGATATTGCTAAACTCGGCAATAATTTATTGATGATTCGCCCTGGACAAATGCGCGGCCCTGGCGGGGGAGCGGAAAGTGCACCCTCTTTTACCCTTGATGATATTAAAGCAATTCAACATGATATTTCTGGTTTAACTGCTGTCGCACCTTCGACAACCCAACAATCTACGGCGGTTTTTAATAATTTAAACTGGTCAACACGGGTTACAGGTTCAACAAATGAATATTTCATCGCTCGTACTTGGGATTTACAATCAGGGCGAATTTTTTCTACTTATGAGCTGCGCGTAGGTAAAACGGTTTGTATTATCGGCGAAACAGTGCGCAAAAAACTGTTTAACGATATGGATATAGAAAGTGTGGTTGGGCAACGTCTGCGTTTAAGTAAATTTGCTTGTGAAATCATTGGTATTTTAGAAGCCAAAGGGCAAAGCGCGATGGGCACTGACCAAGATGATGTCATTTTAATGCCGCTATCCACTGTGCAACGACGGTTAACAGGGAAGCAAAAAATTGAAATGATTTCTGTTTCTTTAGAGCAAAGTGACAATTCGGAAAATGTGATTAAACAGCTTGAGACTTTGCTGCGTGACCGTCGCCATTTATCTGCGAATGAAGAAAATAATTTTTCAGTGATGGACATGAAAGAAGTGATTAATACCATGACGGGCACGACGAAAATTTTAACCAGCTTGCTCGGCGCGGTGGCGGCGGTGAGTTTATTGGTCGGCGGTATTGGGATTATGAATATTATGCTGGTATCGGTGACAGAACGCACCCGCGAAATCGGCACACGCTTGGCGATTGGCGCGTTAGAAAATGAGGTTTTATTGCAATTTTTAGTAGAAGCAGTGGTATTGTCTTCATTTGGCGGCATTTTGGGGATTAGTTTAGCCCTGATTTTTTCAATAGGTTTAACACAGTTGCTTTCTGTTCCTTTTCTATTAGATTTTAATATTGTGTTAACGGCATTTGTTTTCTCTGCTTTTGTTGGTGTTGTATTTGGCTATTTTCCCGCACGGCGCGCCGCCCGTTTAGACCCGATAGATGCTTTACGCCATGAATAATAAATACAAATGTAGGGTGGAATAGGCGCAAGCCGTATTCCACCTTTGGGTTATCCTCTGTTTTACTCAACTTTGGCGGAGCTTCATGGTGGAATACGCTACGCTATTCCACCCTACGATAATCACGCTCGCTTAACTTAATAACTTTGATGCACTTGTAAATTTCCACTCAAACCCGCTGCACTCAACGAGAACATCATGTCCCATTTGTTTGATTTTGAATATTACAGCCCCACTGCTTTATATTTTGGTGAGCACAAATTAGCGCAATTGAGCAATTTAATTCCACCAAACGCTCGCGTTTTATTTTTATACGGCGGCGGTTCAATTAAAAAAAATGGGATTTATCCGCAAGTTGTAGAAGCTTTAAAACAGCATGAATGGTTTGAATTCGGCGGCATTGAACCCAATCCATCGCTAGAAACACTTAATAAAGCTCTTAAACTGGTACGCGAACAAAACATTGATTTTATTCTCACTGTCGGCGGCGGTTCAGTGATTGATGGCGGTAAATTTTTAGCGATTGCCGCAAACGATAAGGGCGATTCATGGGATTTAGTGCTAGGCAAACGTCCCATTGAAACCGCTTTACCTGTTGGCGTGGTGTTAACGCTTGCCGCGACAGGTTCAGAATCTAACGGCACCGCCGTTGTTTCTCGACATGATACCCAAGAAAAAGCCGTTTTTCGCTCGCCCAAAATGCGCCCGCAATTTGCGATTCTTGACCCCAGTTTTATGCTTTCTTTGCCCGACCGCCAACTTGCCAATGGCTTAGTGGATGCGTTTATTCATGCCTGCGAACAATATTTAACTTATCCCGTTGGGGCAACGATTCAAGACGGTTATGCCGAAGCCGTTTTACGGGCATTAGTTGATTTAGCAGATGATTTTGACCGTCGGCGCGAGCTGGCATGGTGTCAAAATTTAATGTGGGCAGCGAATCAAGCATTGTCTGGCATTTTAGGCGTAGGCGTGCCGCAAGATTGGGGTACGCATTCAATTGGGCGTTTATTGACTGTGTTGTATAACATTGACCATGCCCGCACTTTATCCATGACACAGCCTTGGTTATTGCGGGAAACCATTGATTTAAAACGTGAAAAATTAATGCAAATGGGGGTAAATGTATTCAGATTGCCGCATCCAACGGCAGAAGATGTGATTTTTATGATAGAAACCTTATACCGTCGCTTAGCAATGCCATTATGTTTAGCAGATGAAGGGATTCAAGATTTGCAAGCGGTTGATAAAATTATTCAAATTATGCCCGCCAGCTCGCCATTATGGGGAATTAGTGCTGAAGGTTTGCGGCGTATTTTGCAACAGACTTGTCGTTAAATGCGTTTTTCATATTCCACTGCTCGTCCTATGCAGCAGCAAACAGGCTTTACTTTATTAGAAATCATGGTCACGTTGGTCGTGATTGGCGTTATTTTAAGTTTTGCTACACTTTCTGTGAATAACAATACTGTCGAGCGCACGTTGCAGCAAGAAGCGCGACGGGTGGCAGGTTTGTTGGAATTAGCGCAAGAGGAAGCGATTTTGCAGGGTGTAAATCGTGGTTTTTTGGTGACAGAAAGCGGATTTTATTTTTTAAGTTATGGTTCAAAAGGTTGGCAAATATTGGATAAAAATGAGGAAATTTTTTATCCGCGACTTTGGCAATCGCCATGGCGTTTAACTTTTGCATTGGAAGGGGAGACACTGCCCCTTTTAAGTCAATTAGAGAGCGATGCGCTTAAACCGCAATTGTATTTATTAGCAAGTGGTGAATTAGCGACATTTACGCTAACGATTGCCGCGCCTGAAGCATCACAAATTCATTATCAGGTATCAAATGAAAGCGGTTATAAAATTGAAGTGCGGCGGGTGGAGGGGATAAGGTAAAAACTTAGTTTAAAGGTCTGTGAGTCTTTCGCAAAGTGGCAAACTTGAAAGCGCACATGAGAATCGTAGGGTGGAATAGCGAAGCGTATTCCACCATGAAACGCTACAAAGTTAAAAAAATTTATTAAAATGATGATTCGCTCTTACCGATGATAATTCATTTTGCTCAGCTTTTGCGGAACGTTATGGTGGAATACGCTTCGCTATTCCACCCTACATTTGCGCTTAACTTAATGGCAGTATTTTCGTTGCACTGCAATAGTGCATTGTTTCCTTGTAGTGTAGCAATACTCACAATTTGGTGCACAAATAGAATCATTGTAAGCTTTACTACAATCAATAGTCTTGATTTTATAGAAAATTATTTTTTGGCGTAATGTTTGCTTAAATAAAACTGTACAATGATGTACACTTAGTTAAAAATAATGATACATTAGCGAAAAATAAACCTTAAAATGTATCACCTTGCAAATTTACGGCAACGTTGCTATAAATTTGCGCATCACTTGAGTTAGCTTTATGACGCTACGAGTGGTTTTAATTGATGAAAATCGTGGACGTGCTGCACTGTTGCAGCAAGCCTTACAAGATGCAAATTATCAAGTAGTTTCAGTTATCAATAACAGTGAATGTTTATTGGAAGCAGTGCAACAAGTTGCTGCTGATTTAATCTTAATTGATATGGATTCTCCAGACCGTGATACGCTAGAATCATTAGCGAGTATCAATCGTGAAAATCCAAAACCAATCGTTATGTTTTCAGATTGTGATGATAGCCAAACAATTGAAAATGCAGTTAAAGCAGGCGTAAGTGCTTATATTGTTGATGGTTTGAACCGTAAACGGATCAAACCGATTTTAGAAGTTGCAATTGCCCGTTTTCGTGAATATCAAGCGATGCGGCGCGAATTAGATGATGCAAAAAATAAGTTGTCCGAGCGTAAAGTAATTGAACGCGCTAAAGGCATTTTGATGCAGCGTAAAAATTTAGACGAAGAAACTGCATATAAAACCCTTAGAAAATTAGCCATGGATAAAGGACAACGCTTAGCAGACGTAGCACAAAACGTCGTTACAATGGCAGAATTATTAGGTTAGTGAACGTTTCACAACCTTAAATAGCAGTAAAAAAAATGATAACTTTAAGCTTTCAATGGCGAAAGTTTAGAGTCGACAAAGGTGTCTTTAGCAACATACTCTATAGGTTGTAGAGTGTGTGTGCCGAAGACACCTTTTTTTTTGGTTTAAAAACGCCTGCTGTAAGCATGGCTCTATTTCCTAAAATTTTGATTCTGAGGCAAAAAAACATGACACACAAAACTGATATGAGCCGTCGTAATTTCCTAAAAATTAGCAGCGCATTTGCAGGAGGCGCAATGTTAGGGCTTGATTCTTTACGCACTATGGCGTATGCCGCTCCAAGTGGCGGTTTAGAAAAAACTGCTGTGTCATTAGGTTTTATTCCTTTAACTGACTGTGCACCTTTAGTGGTAGCTTTTGAAAAAGGCTATTTTAAAAAGCAAGGCTTAGAAGTTTCTTTATCTAAAGAAGCTTCTTGGGCAAATATTCGTGACAAAGTGACTATCGGCGCATTAGATGGGGGTCACATGTTAGCTGGGATGCCTTTAGCTGCCACTTTAGGCATTGGGGCCGTTCCTAAAGAAACCATTACTGCATACAGCATGGATTTAAATGGTAATGCAATCACTGTCAGCAATGAATTATATGAGCGGATGGTAAAAGCTGACCCTGAAGCAATGAAACAACGTCCCATCAGTGCAAAAGCATTGAAAAAAGTGATTGATGAAGATAAAGCCGCAGGCAAAGAACCCTTGACTTTTGCGGTGGTTTTCCCTGTTTCTACACATAACTATCAATTACGTTATTGGATGGCTTCTGCGGGTATCAATCCAGAGACTGATGTGCGTTTAATCGTGATTCCACCACCACAAATGGTTGCTAACTTACGCGCTAAAAATATCGTGGGTTACTGCGTAGGTGAGCCATGGAATGAGCGCGCTGTTGAGATGGATATTGGTAAAACATTGATTACCAGTTATGAAATGTGGAATAACAATCCTGAAAAAGTATTTGGCGTAACCCGTGAATGGGCGGATAAACAGCCTAATACCCATAAAGCTTTACTTATGGCATTGTTAGAAGCCAGTGCATGGATGGATAAACCTGAAAATCGGATGGAAGTGGTTAAAATCATTTCTCAAGCTTCTTATGTGAATGCGCCTGAAGACGTTGTGAAAATGTCTATGACAGGAACGTTTAAATTCTCTAAAGAAGAAGCGGCTCGCCCCTTACCTGATTTTAATGTCTTCAATCGCTATGCTGCAACGTTCCCATGGCGTTCTCATGCGGCGTGGTATTTAACTCAAATGTTACGCTGGGGACAAATTGAAAAGGCAATTAATATTAAGAAAATTGCTGAAACTGTTTATCGTCCAGATATTTATCGTGAAGCTGCTAAAGCATTAGGTATGGCTGCACCCACGATTGACTATAAAACAGAAGGCACAAACAAAACAGATTGGACATTAAAAGACACCACGGGCGCGCCAATTGCGATGTCAAGCGATTTATTCTTTGATGGTAAAACTTATGACCCCAAAGAATTAGTGAAATATTTAGCAAGCTTCCCAATCCACACCTTAAAAGTTGATTTGAAAGAGTTGGAGAAAGTAAATGCCTAATTCTTCTGTTGCATTACCCGTGCAAGAGGAGACAGTTGCTTCATCTCTTGCTGCCAATGAACCTGTTGCTTTAGCAACTGTTGAAGCTCCAACTAAAGGAAGCCCCGCTGTGACTAAAACTGTAAAAAATGCTGAGCCAGCAAAAACATGGACTGCGCCCAATCCAGCATGGGTTATGTTTGAAACTTATGCTTTAGCTTTCTTATTGCCGCTGATGACTTTTGTAGTTGTGATTGGTGTGTGGATGTGGGTACAAGCTAAGGTTGCGCCTGAATTACCAACTCCTTTACAAACATGGGAAGCGGCAAAAACCATTTTTGCTAACCCGTTTTATATTAATAGCCCAAATGACATGGGAATTGGTTGGCAAATTATGTATTCCTTAGGGCGCGTCATGGGCGGTTTTGCCTTGGCGGCGTTGGTCGGTGTTCCATTAGGATTTGTATTAGGAATGAGCAATGTGATGTCTCAAGCTTTACAGCCTTTAATTCAAATCTTGCGCCCAGTCAGTCCTTTAGCATGGTTACCCATTGGTTTATTAATTTTTAAAGCGGTTAATCCTTCTGCCATTTTTGTGATTTTTATCACCAGTATTTGGCCTGTGATTGTCAATACGGCGGTAGGCGTGCGTTCTGTTCCTCAAGATTATATGAACGTTGCTGCTGTATTACGGTTAAATCCTTTAGAAGTGGCTTGGCGAATTATTTTACCTGCGGCTTTACCCTACATTATCACTGGGATGCGCTTATCTTTAGGGATTGCTTGGATGGTGATTGTGGCGGCTGAAATGTTAACAGGTGGCATTGGGATTGGCTTCTACATTTGGGATCAATGGAACAACTTAAACGTTCCCGCCATTATCGTCGCGATTTTAGTGATTGGGATTGTTGGGATTATCCTCGAATCCTTGATGAGTTTGATTCAAAGCTATTTTGACTATACACGCTAGGGGTTAAAGGTCATGAATGCATATTTAAGTCTCGAAAACATTGAAATGACGTTTAACACTAAAAAAGGCATTTTTCATGCGTTGCAGGATGTGTCTTTAAAAGTAGATAAAGGACAATTTATTAGCTTAATTGGACACTCTGGGTGTGGCAAATCTACGGTATTAAATATCGTTGGTGGATTGTTAAGAGCTTCTCAAGGTGGTGTGTTGTTAGAAAATCGTGAAGTCAATGCGCCAGGCCCCGACCGCGCCATTGTATTCCAAAACCATTCTTTATTGCCGTGGTTAACCGTGTATGAAAATGTACGTTTAGCTGTGGATAAAGTTTTTGCAGGTAGCAAAACCAAAGCTGAACGCCATGAATGGACATTACACAAATTAGAATTAGTGAAAATGTCTCACGCTTTAGATAAACGTCCTACTGAAGTGTCAGGGGGGATGAAACAGCGGGTCGGGATTGCGCGTGCCTTAGCAATGCAACCCAAGGTTTTACTCATGGATGAGCCTTTTGGTGCATTAGATGCCTTAACCCGTGCACATTTGCAAGATTCTGTCATGGAAATTCAATCCAATCTTGGCAACACGGTCATGATGATTACCCACGATGTAGATGAAGCTGTTTTATTGTCTGACCGCATCGTGATGATGACAAACGGACCCGCGGCGACGATTGGTGAAATTTTAGATGTTAAATTGCCACGTCCGCGTAACCGTTTGGAATTAGCGGATAATCCTGAATATAACCATTATCGTGCGCAAGTGTTGCACTTCTTATATGAGCGGCAAAAACATAAAGACGCTGCTTAATAAAAATGAATTTAAGTGTGTAGAAGTTACGCGGTTCAAATAAAAGTAGGATGGGCTGACGCAAGGAAGCCCATCAACAAGGCTAGCGTGCAAGGA
>CAZKST010000105.1:0-8340 GCA_964555395.1 uncultured Thiotrichaceae bacterium
AGCTTTTACGGAACGTCGTGGTGGAATACGCTGCGCTATTCCACCCTACAATACCGCCATATTGAGTACAGACAAGTCTCTTTTTTTTAAACCCCTTGTCATATTAACTCGCTATAGTACATTAAAAAATACGCTATCATTTTACAAACAGCCGTAAATAATGCTAAACTAAAAGATTAACCTTTTGATTTGTCTGCACGGATTTCTTATACTATGCGTATCGCCCAAGAAGCCCTCACCTTCGATGATGTTTTATTATTGCCTGCCCATTCCTCTGTTTTGCCTAAACAAGTTAATTTAAGCACTCGTCTAACACGCAAAATTTCACTTAAAATTCCCATCGTCTCCGCTGCGATGGATACAGTTACCGAAGCACGGATGGCTATCGCGCTCGCTCAAGAAGGCGGAATCGGAATTATTCATAAAAATCTCGGTGTGGAAGAACAAGCACTGCAAGTGCATTTAGTCAAAAAATTTGAAAGTGGTGTTATCAATAATCCAATTACAGTTACACCCGATACCACTATTCAACATGTATTAGAATTAACCCGCGCCAATAATATTTCTGGTGTGCCAGTGGTTGACCAAGAAGGTTTCCTCGTTGGTATCGTTACCAGTCGTGACTTGCGTTTCGAAACCCATTTTGATGCCCCTGTTAGCAGCATTATGACCCCTAAACCCCGTTTAGTGACGGTTAAAGAAGGCTCTAAACGTGAAGAAATTTTAGAATTATTACATCATCACCGCATTGAAAAAGTCTTAGTCGTCAATGACGATTTTGAGTTGCGCGGGATGATTACCGTTAAAGACATTCAAAAAGCAACCGAAAAACCAAATGCAAGCAAAGATATTCGCGAATCCTTGCGCGTCGGCGCGGCCGTCGGCACAGGTGGCGAAAATATTAAACGGGTTCATGCCTTAGTAGAAGCGGGAGTGGATGTCATTGTGGTTGACACGGCGCATGGACATTCTGACGGCGTGTTAGAAATGGTACGCTGGGTAAAACGTGAATATCCCAATGTGCAAGTTATCGGCGGCAATATCGCCACAGGTGCCGCCGCGTTAGCCTTAGCTGATGCAGGCGTGGATGCGGTAAAAGTCGGCATTGGTCCCGGTTCAATTTGTACAACACGGATTGTTGCGGGCGTAGGCGTGCCACAAATTACAGCCATTGATAATGTTGCGAATGCTTTAAAAGAGTATGATGTGCCTATTATTGCCGATGGTGGTATTCGCTATTCTGGCGACGTTGCCAAAGCCATTGCGGCGGGTGCACATACCATTATGATTGGTAGTTTATTAGCGGGCACAGATGAAGCACCCGGCGAAGTTGAATTATTTCAAGGACGTTCCTATAAATCCTATCGCGGCATGGGCTCAATTGCAGCGATGGCGAAAGGCTCTAAAGACCGTTATTTCCAAGATGCGACAGATGCCGATAAACTTGTTCCTGAAGGGATTGAAGGGCGTGTGCCTTATCGCGGCAGTATGTGGGGCGTGATTTATCAATTAATTGGTGGTTTACGGTCAAGCATGGGCTATACCGGTTGTCGCACCATTGAAGAAATGCGCAATAAACCCGAATTTGTCAAAATTACCTTAGCGGGTATTCGTGAAAGTCACGTTCACGATGTGACAATTACTAAAGAAGCTCCCAATTATCGCACTGAACAATAGCGGCGATAATTATCCACTCACAAACCCTTAATTTTTAGGTTATTTTTTATGAGTTGGTTTGAACGTCTCATACCTTCCCGCATTCGCACCGAGGGCAAAAAAAGCCACGCTGTGCCAGAAGGCTTATGGATTAAATGTCCTGTCTGCCAATCTGTGCTATATCATGCTGAATTAGAACGTAATCAACATGTATGCACCAAATGCAGCCATCACATGCGCATTGGTGCGCGTCAACGCTTACTCGGTTTTTTAGACAGCGGAACAGTTGAAGAGCTCGGCGCAAATCTCGCACCGATTGATAAATTGAAATTCCGTGATAGCAAAAAATATAAAGACCGTTTACTCGCTGCGCAAAAAGAATGCAATGAAAAAGATGCACTTATCGTCATGCGAGGCACATTGTTAGGTTTAACCACCATTGCCGCTGCTTTTGAATTCAAATTTATGGCAGGCTCAATGGGCAGCGTGGTTGGTGAGCGATTTGTGCGCGGGGTGAATAAAGCCATTGAATTACATTGCCCATTTATCTGCTTTTCTGCCAGCGGCGGGGCGCGGATGCAAGAAGCTTTATTTTCATTGATGCAAATGGCAAAAACCAGCGCAGCATTAAACCGCTTGAATCAAAAAGGTTTACCGTTTATTTCCGTGTTGACTGACCCCACCACAGGCGGCGTATCTGCCAGTTTAGCCATGCTCGGCGATGTCAATATTGCCGAACCCAATGCGTTAATTGGCTTTGCGGGGCCGCGAGTGATTGAGCAAACCGTGCGCGAAACTTTGCCCGAAGGCTTTCAACGCAGTGAATTTTTATTAAAACACGGCGTAGTTGATTTAATTATTGACCGTCGCGAATTACGCCAACGTATCGCGGCGATTTTAGGCATGTTAACCCATCAAGCCTCGCCTTTAGTGGCAATGCTTCCCTCTCCGAAAACGGCAGACTAATCTTGCATGTGGAACGGGCGCGCCCGTTCCCTTGTCTATGTGAATTTCATGATATTCAAGCAATTATTGCTTTTATTCTGCTTATGCGCTTTCGCATCCCGTGCGGCGGCGTGCATTTCGCCTGAAGACAGCGACACCTCCATTTTATTACAAACTGCCTGCCAACAAAGCGATGCAAACACCCGCGAACGCTTATTTAGCGATTTATACAACGCCCTCCGCCGTCCTGTTGTGGAGTTAAGTGAACATCCTTATGACGCAAAACAACAACGCTTATTATCTATCGCTTTAGGGCAATTAGCACAATTAAAAGCCTATAAAAATCAATATACTGAAGCGCAGCAACTGACACAGCAAGCCCTGTTTTATGCGCAAAATAGCCTTGATTTAAGTTATCAATGGTATTGGCAATTAGGCAAACTCAATGCTCAACAGCAAGCTATTGAAAACGCCTTAAAAAACTATCAAAAAGCCAATAAACTCCTCGAAAAATTACGCCCCGCATTTATTGGTAAAAATCAAACTGTTCCCACTTTAAAGACTGCAACCGCCCAAGATTTTTTTAATCAGTTTGTACAGCCTTTTTATTTAGAATTCGCTGACTTACTGCTACAACATGCTAAACACGCGACAGAAGAAAATACCCGTCAAGCTTTTTTACGCCAAGCGCGTGATGTGATTGAACAATTCAAAACCCTTGAATTAGAAAATTATTTTCAAGATGAATGTGTTAGTATTTGGCAAACACAACAAAAAACGATTGAGCAACTATTAACCCCAGAAGCTGCTGTATTGTATCCAATTGTTTTAGCCCATCGCACAGAATTGCTGTTAACCTTGCCCAATCAGCACATTTACCAATTTAGCACTGAAGGCGAACAATTTGATTTAGAACAACAAGTTCGAGCTTTTTTACCCAATTTAGAACAAAAACAAGCCCAACGTTTATATCAATGGCTGATTGCGCCGCTTGAAAACACCTTGCAACAACAGCAGATTGAAACTTTAATTATTGTTCCACAAGGGATTTTATTAACTTTACCGTTTGCCGCGTTATTTGATGGACAACACTATTTAAGCGAAAAATACGCCCTGACGTTTACGCCCGCGTTGACTTTAACCGATTTACGCCGCACTTCTGCTCAACAAATAGATACTTACAGCCGTTTATTGGTCGGCGGGCTGAGCGAAGCGGTGCAAACTTTTCCCGCATTGCCAGCGGTTAAACAAGAAATTGACAACCTGCAACAAATTTATGGGCGGTCAGCGTTAATTTTAAAAAATAACCATTTTTTACAACAGCGCATCGTGAATGAAATTCGCTTAAACAACTATAATATCATTCACTTAGCCACACACGGACAACTGCGCGAAAATCCCCGCGACAGTTTTATTTTAACGTTTGATGAACGTTTAACTTTAGACGAATTAGAAAATTATTTAAAAGTTGCTCAATTTAGAGATTCTCCCCTAGAATTACTCACGCTCAGCGCGTGCGAAACGGCGACCACTGCTAACACCTTGCAAGCCAGTATTTCCCCGCAAGCCGCCTTAGGACTGGCGGGCATTGCCTTAAAAGCGGGAGCCCGCAGTGCTTTAGCCAGTTTATGGGCAGTGGATGATAAAGCAACTGCCTTATTAATGACCGAATTTTATCAAGCATTACAACAAGTTTCTAAAGCCCGCGCTTTACAAATTGCACAAAATAAATTACGACAAATCCCCGAATACCAACACCCTTTTTTCTGGTCAGGTTTTATTTTAGTCGGCAGTTGGTTTTAAGTTTTTTTAAAGAAACATGAGGAAAAAACAATGACAATGCTTTCTAAAGCAGTAATTGAACAAGCATTACAAAGCTATATTGAACCGTATTTGAATAAAGATTTAGTCAGTGCTAAATGCGTTAAGCAAATTGCCATTGAAAATGAAGAAGTGCATTTAACTTTAGAGTTTGGTTTTCCTTTAAATGGTTATATTGCAACTTTAACTGAGGCGTTAAGCAATCATTTAAAAAGCACCATTAATGTACAAAAAGTGCATTTAACGGTTACTTACAACATTGTTTCTCATTCTGTGCAACAAGGCGTTAAACCTTTGGCGGGTGTGAAAAATATTATTGCCGTCGCATCGGGTAAAGGTGGCGTAGGAAAATCAACCACTTCCGTGAACTTAGCGTTAGCATTAGCCGCTGAAGGTGCGACGGTTGGGATTTTAGACGCAGATATTTATGGCCCTAGCCAACCGCGCATGTTAGGCGCAAAAACACAACCCGAATCAAAAGACGGCAAATCTTTAGAGCCTGTCATGAGTTACGGTTTACAAAGCATGTCCATTGGCTATTTGATTGAAGAAGACACGCCGATGATTTGGCGGGGGCCGATGGTCACGCAAGCCCTTGAACAATTGTTAAATGAAACAAAATGGCATGATTTAGATTACATGATTATCGATTTACCCCCTGGCACGGGTGACACGCAATTGACGTTAGCGCAGAAAATCCCCGTTGCGGGCGCGGTGATTGTGACCACCCCACAAGATATTGCTTTATTAGATGCGCGTAAAGCTTTAAAAATGTTTGAAAAAGTCAATGTTCCCGTGTTGGGGATTGTAGAAAATATGAGTGTGCACATTTGCAGTCAATGCGGACATGTAGAACACATTTTCGGCACAGGCGGCGGGCAAAAGATGGCAACTGATTACAATGTTGATTTATTGGGAGAATTGCCGCTTGATATGTCGATTCGTGAATATACTGATGGCGGTAAACCTTCAGTTGTTGCGGATGCAAATAGCAAAATTTCTTTAATGTACCGTGAAATTGCGCGTAAAGTTGCTGCGAAATTGTCCTTAAAAGGCAAAGATTACAGCGCGAAATTCCCAACGATTAAGATTTTGAATAGTTAGGTTTTAGTTATCTCTTAATAAAAACCTAGTTTTTTAAAGCTGGGTTTTTAATTTTTAAGTTAGATTTAGAGAACATATTATGAATCATTGGAATTTAGAAGTGAAAAATTTTGCTGCAATTAAGCAAGCAAATATTGCAATTAAACCTTTGACACTATTTGTAGGAGATAATAATAGCGGTAAAAGTTATTTAGCTTCATTAGTGTGGGGAATTGATAATATTCCTGAAACTATTAATTTAAAATACAACATGTATTCCGCAGATATTTTTCTTAAAAATCAAAAGCAAAATTCTGAAGTATATAATCTAATTTCTGAAGCAACTAAACGTTTAAAATCAGCTTATTCTATTTTACAAGATAATATTAATCCACAAACAACTGACCAGTATTTAGTTGAAGAAAAAGATAATTTTTTAATAAGTTTATTTAATAAAAAAATAAATTGTGATTTTATTAAAATAGATAATTATACAGAAATCTCAAAAAATGCGCTTTATTTACCTGCTTCCCGTACAGGATTCATTTTAACTTATAAATTCTTAGTTTCTGAATTGATGGATTTTTTTCAAGAGAAAAATAAAACAATTCAAAATCGATTTTCAGCACCAATTATTGATTTTTTACAACGTTTCACCAAAATTGATGCACAAAATAAAGGCGAATATTTTGATATTGGTGAATCTTTAGAGCAACAAATTTTAAAAGGTAATATTCACCCTGAACAAAGTATTTTAAATGAGTTTAGTTATTGTCCTTTAAATTCAACAGAATCCTTACCCTTTTATTTATCTTCTTCTTTAGTAACAGAGCTTGCGCCTTTAATTATTTTTTTAAAGTATAGTTCTGATTACAATGCGATTATTTTAGAAGAACCTGAAGCACATTTACATCCCGCAGTACAACGTATTTTAATCCGTCATTTAATTAAATTAGTTAATCGGGGTGTTCCTGTTTTATTAACTACGCATAGCGATGTTATCATTGAGCAAATTAATAATTTAATGAGTTTATCGCGTCATCCTGAACGGGAAAAGTTACAAGCTGAATTAGGTTATAGTGATGAAGAGTTAATTCATCCTGAAAAAGTGGCAGCTTATCAATTTAATAATACACCAGAAGGAACGGATGTTATTTCATTGCAGCAAATAGATAATAATGGCTTTGATGTTCCAACGTTTAATGAAAGTATTTTAGCATTGGCAAAAGAAAGCCGTTTATTGCAATGGGATTGATATAAATGCTTAGTGAAAATCTTTCTCAACGCTTAAACTGGTTAGACCCTAATAAGTACAAAATCACTCAACAATTAATTTTAGAGGAAGAAAAACAAAAACCTGATAATTATGCAAAAATTATTTTTGAGACTAAACAAAAAGAATTACTTTATTTTAAAGGTGAAGAAGCCGATTTAAATTGTTTAAAACAACGCAAAACAGCAGATGCTATTATCTTTGCTTTTTCTTCAGTAGAAACGCACTTGCATATTATCGAATGTAAAACGACAGTGACTTATAAAATTTGGGAAGAAACAATAAAAGAACAATTTGAAGGGGCATTATTACGCGCTTTAGCTATACATCGTTTACTTAATTTAGCTGAGCTCACCAAAATCAAATTTTACACCGCATATAGAAATGACAAAATTACCTTATCACCTTCAATAATCAAGTTAGGATGTGATTGGATTGATGACAGCATTAATATTTTATCTTTAAAGAAAATAGGACATCAAAAAATTCTATTAGATAACAAAACAGGTTTAGCAAGTGATTTGATTATATTAGATGCTATTTAATAGCAATTGCACCTCTATGAATTACATAACTTTTATTATTAATGGGAAAAATTATGAGTGAACATTTTTTAACCGAAATTCAAATAGATACTTTTAAATGTTTTAAAAATTTTAAAGCTAATAGCTTAAGACGAGTTAATTTAATTAGTGGTAGAAATAATATAGGTAAAACAGCTTTTTTAGAAGCCTGTTATCTTAATGTTTTTCCTACTATTGAGATGGAGCAAGTTGCAGCTGCTATTTTTTCTATTCTGCATAGAAGGCATTTAAGTGTAAATAGAAATAACTTAGAAAAACTTACTCCATTTTGCTTATTGTCTAATATTAAAGAAATCATTTTTCGTTTAGAAAAAGACGAAGCCAAAAATAGATTTTACTATTTTAAATTGATAGATAAACTAAAAAAATCTATTGAAGATGATAATTTTTTAGAGGAAGTTTTTTTAAAATCAATTTCTCTTCCTTATACAAATGCTATTAAATTTATTAAAATGGGTTTTTATGAAAAGC
Organism: uncultured Thiotrichaceae bacterium; assembly: GCA_964555395.1. Taxonomy (GTDB): domain Bacteria; phylum Pseudomonadota; class Gammaproteobacteria; order Beggiatoales; family Beggiatoaceae; genus CAZKST01. The sequence goes on from CAZKST010000105.1 coordinate 7,834, forward strand.
AAAATTTACTCAATGCTTTTTATAAAGTACAAGAAAAAGATAAAGAGAATGAGTTAAATCGTTTTATTCATGAATTTGATAATTCAATAGAAGTTTTTAAAGTGATTGGGGATAATTTACGTTGCCGAGTAAACGGTATGTATCGAGATATTGAAGATTTTGGAGAGGGTTTATTATCTTATCTTAGCATTATTTGTTGTTTATATGCAGCTGAAAATAGTTATTTATTTATTGATGAAATAGAAAATGGTATTCATTATTCACATCATGACCATTTATGGAATATAATTTTGACTTTATCAAAGGAAGTTAATTGTCAGGTATTTGTGACAACGCACTCTGAAGAAGTAATAGAATCATTTAATAGAGTTACTTTAGCAATGAATGAACAAGAAACTACTTATATTTCTTTAGCAAAAGGTAAAAATAAAGAATTAAAGGCATTTACCTTTGACAGTAAAATGCTTGCTTTTGGACTTAAACAAGAACATGAGATTCGTTTATGAG
>CAZKST010000105.1:8440-9770 GCA_964555395.1 uncultured Thiotrichaceae bacterium
CCATATACTCCTTTTTAAACCTCAATTATCCAGCGATTGAATGCTTAAAATGCTTAGACAAGGGACAAGTTTATTATTAATTTTGGTGCTCGTCATCACGACGATGCCGCCGTTTGTCTATGCGTTTGCAGTGCAAAATCAACAAGCTGTTACCCAGCAAAATGTGCATAACTCGCATCATTGTCATGATGCCTCTAGTGTCGAACAAAAAACCAGTAAACAGTGTCCTACACAAAAATCTTGCTGTGGGGAAAATATTTGTCATTGTGGTGTCAGCAATTGTCAGTCTGTTTTTTTAACGCCGCTGCTTAATCTTCCGTCTTTTCCTAGCATTTTTACGCGGTTGTTCCCTTTTAACGCGGAAAAATTGCCTTCAAAAATTGTCAACACTATAGAACGCCCGCCTAAATCACACTTTATCGTTGCTTAAAAAATAAGTTTTTACTTTTTTTATCATCACGATAAGGTTTTATCATGACTTACTCCAATTTTTTAAAAATGGCGAGTGGTGCGTGGCTATTGTGTTTTAGCTACTTCGCCCTCGCCGCAACTACTGAATATACGCTAACCATTGACCGCCAACCCGTTAATATTACAGGTCATTCTGTAGAAAAAATTACTGTGAATGGTGGCCTTCCAGGTCCTACTTTGTTTTTTACCGAAGGCGATGAGGCAGTTATCCATGTTATCAATAAGTTAAATGAAGATACTTCCGTGCATTGGCATGGTTTACTGTTGCCCGGTATGATGGATGGTGTACCAAGTTTTAATGGGTTTAAGGGCATTAAACCCAATGAAACCTTTACTTATCGTTTCAAAATTCGGCAAAGTGGCACTTATTGGTATCACGCGCATAGTATGGGACAAGAGCAAGATGGGCATTATGGCTCAATTGTGATTAAACCCAAAACCAATGATTGGGATTGGCAAACTGAGCGCGATTATGTCATTTTACTTTCTGATTTTAGCGATGAAGATGCAAGTACCATTTTGAGTAATTTAAAAAAATCTTCTGATTACTATCAATCTGCACGGCGCACCGTCGGTGATTTTTTCAATGATGTGGAAAAACAAGGTTTTGGCAAAGCGTGGGATAATGCCAGCATGTGGTCTGAAATGCGGATGTTGCCCACCGATTTGTCTGATGTGACGGGTTACACTTTTTTAGTGAACGGTAAAACGAACGCGCAAAATTGGACGGGGTTATTTAACAAGGGCGAATGTGTGCGTTTGCGCTTTATCAATGCGTCGGCAATGACTTTTTATGATGTGCGAATTCCCAATTTAAAAATGACCGTTATCGCGGCAGATGGACAAGCGATTGAACCTG
>CAZKST010000106.1:0-9754 GCA_964555395.1 uncultured Thiotrichaceae bacterium
TTTCTTCTTCCCCAATTTCTAACACACGGTCAATCCCGACTAAATTCTCGCCTTCGCTTAAATTAATCAGTGTCACCCCTTGCGTGTTACGTCCAACCACAGAAATACCATTAATCGGGATACGAACTAAAGTCCCTTTATCCGTAATTAGCATCACATCATCTTGTTGTGTAACTTGTACCGCACCAACGACTAAACCATTACGCTCAGAGGTTTTTATCGCAATCACCCCTTGGGTACTGCGTCCTTTAATTGAGAACTCATCGATTTCTGTACATTTGCCAAAACCATTAACCGTTGCAACTAAAATGGGGTGATTGTCACGATTAACGATAAGTGACATAACTTCATCATCTTCGCGTAATTTTACCCCGCGTACCCCCGTGGCTGTCCGCCCCATAGAACGCACTTCTTCTTCGTGGAAGTGAACCGCTTTTCCTTGTTGGGTAAATAGCAATACATCATTGTTACCATTGGTAATATCTACCCCAATCAGTTTATCACCCTCATCTAAACCGACTGCAATAATCCCCGCACTGCGTGGACGGGAAAAATCAATTAATGCCGTTTTCTTTACTGTTCCTTTCGCCGTTGCCATGAAAACATAATGATTTTCGTCAAATGTACGAATCGGTAACAGCACATTAATACGTTCATCTGCTTCCAAAGCGGGTAACAAATTCACAATGGGCTTGCCCCGCGCCGCCCGACTCGCCTGCGGTAATTCATACACTTTTAACCAATACACTTTACCGTAATTTGAAAAACACAATAAAGTATCATGCGTATTGGCGACAAATAACTTATCGATAAAATCCTCTTCTTTCATCTGCGTTGCAGATTTGCCTTTACCCCCGCGCCGCTGGGTAGAATATGCACTCACAGGTTGCGCTTTAATGTAACCTTCCTTAGATAAAGTAACGACTACATCTTCTTCGGTGATAAAATCTTCAGGATTAAAATCTTGATGGTCAAAAATGATTTGTGTACGACGTTCATCGCCATACTCCGTTAAAACCGAGTTTAACTCTTGACGAATTACCGTCAATAATTGCTCAGGATTGCGTAAAATCTCTAATAATCTATCAATTTCTTGAATAATATCGTTATATTCTTGCAAAATTTTATTTTGCTCTAACCCTGTTAAACGGTTCAAACGTAACTCTAAAATCGCTTGAATTTGCGCTTCAGATAAACGATACCCCTGCTCATGCCAGCCAAACTCAGCTGCTAATGCCTGCGGACGATATGCTGTCGCTTCTTTTTGCGTTTCTTGGCTTAATAACTTTTGTACAACTTGCGAATCCCACCAGCGTTCTAACATCTGTTGTTTAGCTTCAGCGGGGCTTGCCGCCCGTTTAATCAATTCAATCATTTCATCTAAATTGCTTAAAGCAACCGCTAAACCTTCTAATACATGCGCTCTTTCGCGGGCTTTTCGCAATTCAAATAAAGTACGACGTGTTACAACTTCACGCCGATGACGAATAAATAATTCTAACAGTTGTTTTAAATTCAATAAGCGCGGTTGTCCATCTACTAAAGCAACCATATTAATGCCAAATACGGTTTGCAATGAAGTTTGTTGAAATAAGTTGTTTAAAACAACTTCAGCAGATTCATTACGCTTAATTTCAATGACAACCCGAATTCCGTCTTTATCCGATTCGTCGCGTAATTCACTAATTCCTTCAATTTTCTTTTCTTTAACCAATTCAGCAATACGTTCTAATAAACGCGCTTTATTCACTTGATAAGGCAATTCGGTGACAACGATTTGTTCTCTGCCGCTTTTTTCATCGCTTTCAATATGCGTTTTAGAGCGAATAATGACCCGCCCGCGTCCAGTACGATACGCATCAATAATCCCGCTCGTGCCGCTAATAATCGCAGCAGTTGGAAAATCTGGCGCAGGAATATATTGCATTAAAGCTTCAATGCTTAATTCAGGCATATCAATCAAAGCTAAACAGGCATTAACCACTTCCCGCAAATTATGCGGCGGAATATTGGTTGCCATCCCAACCGCGATACCACTTGCGCCGTTAATCAGTAAATTCGGTAAGCGAGTAGGAAAAACAGTGGGTTCTAATTCAGAACCGTCATAGTTAGGACTAAAATTAACCGTTTCTTTTTCAATATCGGCAAGTAAATCATGCGCCATTTTCGCCATACGAATTTCAGTGTAACGCATGGCAGCAGGGGCATCACCGTCAACAGAACCAAAGTTTCCTTGCCCATCGACTAAAGGATAACGCATAGAAAAGGGCTGGGCTAAACGCACAATAGTATCGTACACGGCTAAATCACCGTGTGGGTGATATTTACCGATAACATCCCCAACAATCCGCGCTGATTTTTTATAAGGTTTATTCCAATCATTATTCAATTCGTGCATTGCAAACAACACCCGTCGATGCACTGGTTTTAAACCATCGCGAACATCTGGCAATGCGCGTCCGACAATGACGCTCATTGCATAATCTAAATACGATTGTCGCATCTCGTCTTCAATGTTAACAGGTAAGATTTCTTTAGCGAATTGCACCATGATTGTACTGTATCCTTGAAGTCAGTAATTTGGTTAAAATTTCTCGAATTTTAAGCAATTCTTTATTAAAATGAATTTATTTTTGAATGCTTACATGAGAAAAAATGCGTTATTATACCATGAAAACCTGCAATTAAGAGACACGGGGAGTAGGTAAATGACAGCGAAACGAATTATTGGCTGGCGTGAATGGGTAAGTTTGCCCGATTTAAATATTCCTGCAATTAAAGCTAAAGTAGATACTGGAGCAAGAACTTCAGCATTACATGCTTTTAAACTTGAAACATTTCAAGTGGATGATGTTTTAAAAGTGCGTTTTTTTTTACATTTACGCAAAAAAAAGTCACAAGAGACTGTTTGTGAAGCTATTGTGATTGATAAGCGTTGGGTTAGTGATTCGGGGGGACACAAAGAAGAGCGTTATGTAATTGAAACAGATGTTATTATTGCAGGTTTACGTTGGTCAATTGAAGTAACGTTAACAAATCGTGATACAATGCGTTTTCCAATGTTATTAGGACGTTCTGCGATGATGGGACGTTTAATTGTTGATCCTGAATTGTCTTATATTGAAGGTAGGAAAAGTAAAAAATTATTTAAAGAGTCAATTTAAATTTTTCTCAAAATGGAATTTAAAGAAAATGTTATTTGTACCAAATTCAACTGCCGCAAATGTTTTAATCAATACTCCCGCTTTTTTCATGACAGGCACAGATACTGAAATTGGTAAAACGATTTGTACTGTTGCGTTGATGCGTTATTTGCAACAATGTAATCAACGCGTAGTTGCTTTAAAGCCAATTGCCTCTGGTTGTGAAATTACGGCAGAAGGTTATCGCAATATGGATGCTCAGTTATTGCAAAAACATTCTAGCTTAGAGTTAGCCTATACTGCTATTAATCCCTATGCTTTTTTACCGCCGATTGCCCCGCATTTAGCAGCGCATAAAATTGGTGTACAAATAGATATTTTTCAATTAGCGAAACATATTTCACATTTAAAACAATCTTATTCTGTGGATAAATGGTTAATTGAAGGTGTTGGTGGTTGGCGTGTGCCTTTAAATGAGCAACAGAGCATTCAGGATTTAGTCCATCAATTAAAAATGCCTGTTATTTTAGTGGTAGGTTTAAAATTAGGTTGTATTAATCACGCATTATTAACGGCTGAAACAATTGTGCGTGATGGTTGTCAGTTAGCGGGCTGGATTGCTAATCATTTAAAAGCAGAAGATTTTACATTAATTATTGAAACTTTAAAGCAACGGATTGACGCGCCCTTATTAGGTGAGGTGGGATATTGTAGTGAGATTATTTAAAATTTTCATCACACCAGTTTTCTATTTTTAAATTAGGAACTCTTTGAAATTCTTTAATGTTGTGTTTAATTTTCACTTATATTATTTTTAATTTCTTTATTAAATCAGGATTAAATCAGGAAGTTTTATGACAAACATTTCTAATTATTGGGCAATTGTCCCCGCTGCTGGTGTGGGGAAACGCATGAAAAGTCATTGTCCTAAACAATATCTTTCCTTATTAAATAAACCTGTTTTACAACACACTTTAGAGAAACTAAGCCAAATAAATTTTAAAGAAATTATTGTCGCTATTAGTGAACAAGATGAATATTTTGCTGATTTGCAATTGCCTTCAGGTGTACAAAAAGTCAATGGCGGTGCTGAACGCTGTCATTCAGTTTTTAATGGTTTATTGGCTTTACAAGATAAAGCAAAACCGCAAGATTGGGTATTAGTGCATGATGCTGCCCGCCCTTGTGTGCGTGTACAAGATGTTGAAAATTTGATAAAAACGCTAAAAAATCATCCTGTCGGCGGCTTATTAGCTGTTCCTGTTCGTGATACGATGAAACGCACCAATTCACAAGGAGAATGTATAGAAACGGTCAGTAGAGAATTATTGTGGCACGCTTTAACACCACAAATGTTTAGATTTGAAATTTTGTTTAATGCTTTAAATCATTTGCTTAAACAACAGCAATTAGTAACCGATGAAGCACAAGCGATAGAATTAGCAGGTTTTAAGCCGCTTTTAGTAGAAGGTGCGATGGATAATTTAAAAATTACCCATCCACAAGATTTAAAGTTAGCTGAACTTTTTTTGCAGGCGCAAAAGCTTTAAGTTTAAGTTTCGCGGGGGAGTTCTAAATAGTCGTCGTCATCCAGTTTCAATAATTTTTCTTTAGGACTAATTTCTACGACTTTCATAATGTGGGCTTTGTTAATGATGTGCGACATGCCAGCGTCGTCAGTCATTACTACAAAATCTTTTTTCAGGTTGTTTAATACGTCTGATAATCGCGTATCACGTTCAATTACCATTGTACCATTGAGTTGCATTCCATCACTTAAGTGCATGGAAACATGTATTTTTTTGCGCGTTAAAGTCATGATCATTTCCCCATTTTCACTGAACAACATTGTGTTAAATTTGAAAGTTAAAATTTAACAGCGACGGCTGTAATGTTATGTTGCTCTAATTGTGCCTTGATTTCATTCATCTGCGCGGCATTTTCAAATCCCATTCGTACTCGATGCCATGCTGTTCCATTGACATTTGCAACTTCTATACCTGCACTAAATCCTAAACTGGCAACATGGGCTTTGAAACTATCAGCTTCGCGTGCATCTTTGAATGCCGCTAATTGCAACACATACGCGCCCGTTGTACTGACAGATGCGGCGGGTTGAGTAGCGGCGGGGGAAACATCCGTTTGCGGCGGGGTGGGTAAAGGCGCAGGCTGGCGTGCTTTACCACTGTTTTGTGTTAAAACATCATAAAATTCAAATTTTGGCGCAGTAGCTTCTGTTGGTGTTTTAGGGGCAGGTGCAGTTTCTGTTACTTTCGTTTCAGGTTTAGCAACAGGCGGGGGGGAGAGTGGCGGAACAGTTGCAGTTGCTGGGGAAGGTGTTGCAAATATACCCAGATAAATTAAAAAGGCAATAAATAAACCTGCAAATAAGCCCGCTAAAAACCATGTCCACACCGCAGGAGCTGCGCGATTATCGTTTCTGCTAGTCGCTCCCGACCGCATAAAAGTTGAATCTGAATCTGAACGCTTAGAACGACGTGAAATCACCATAGAAAATCCACAAAACTAAAAATTACAACTTTAGCTGAAATTAAGTCGCGCTGTGTGCAATATTAACCTTTATTAAATTACTGATTATTTAACACTTTGTTTTTATTGCTTAGGAAATATCGATAATATCTTCAATGACTTTAATTAATTGATGTTTATCAGCCACTTGTAATAAATGTCGGAAAGTTTTCAAGTCCAAATCGAAGTTTTGGTTTTCAGTTTGCCATTGTTTCCAAGCTTGCACCACGGAAACGGGCACACTGTCTTCTTCACAATGGCGCACAGCTTGTTGTACTTGTTGAACAAATGTTCCTAAACCGTCTTGGCTGGCTGAATTTGCATTGTTGTTATTAACAGCAACAGTCGTCTTGGTTTCTGTTGCTTTACTTTCTGGATTTTTTGCGGGTTTAGCTGCTGTTGTTGCTTTTGTCGGTGTATTTTCTGCTGCTGTTTTAGCTGGAGATTGATGGATTTTAGGCGTGCGCGGCAAGCGAGTTTTAACCGTAAAACGGTCATCATCATCAACTTCTAAATCAGCTTCATCTACGGGCGGTAAAACTGTTACATTTACCGTTTTTGTAGGCGTTTTCGCATCAGAAGCAGAGATATTAGCAACTTCTGCTTGTGCTTCGGTTAAATGGTTTGATAACCAGTCATCTATTAGCTTTTGCTTTAAATCAGTCATTTTACTGCTTTTAGCTCCAATGGCTAGGCGTGCTAATTCGCGTGCAACTTGCCCTAATGTTCCTAACGCGAGCGGTCTTTCTTGCTGTATCAGTTGCGTATAATATTTTGCTAAAATAGTTGCTTGTAACTTGCTTTCACTTTTAACACGGTCACGCTGTTGGGTGGGTAAAGCGAGGGCTTTAGCAATAAAGTGAATATTGCGAACTTGCTCCCACGTTAAACCTGCGGCAACTCGTCGTCCCGAAATACCTAAAAAACTTAAACCCATCTGTTTAGCTTCATTGCTCAATTGCAAAAAACCCAAATTTAATTCTGTATATTGCTCTAATATGACATCGATATTATTGCGCAGATAAAATTCAGTAATACCATGATGTTCAAGTAATTTTAGTAAATCATTTTCAATTTTTAGCCGAATTTTGCGGCGAGCAGTGCTAATTGACTTTGCAGCTGCCAAATTTTTAGGAATTGTGAGCAATCTTATTAAGATAAGTTGCTGTAAAAAACTTAAATGCGCGGACATAACCGTAATAAAAAAAAGTGCAGCATGAGTGTGCTATGCGTTAACTGTTTAAAGTGAAGCATCATTCTTGTTATAAAATGCAGATTAAACGCCACTCATTAACCCAGCATTGAGTACTAAATTTTCCTAATAGCGTTAACTAACTTGCTAATGGCTTTGTTTAACGCCACAACCACCGCCAGCCCATTTTCCAAACATCCGCTAAACGCGGGCGAGATAAGCGACAAAAACCTTCGTCATTGATAAAGACGACTTCACGTCCTAACCAAGATAATAAAGGTAACATGCGATAATCTGATTGCATAACAACATCATAACGATTTCTTAATCGCCATAAAGTTAACCAACGTTTAAATCGTGATTTTGGCAGAATCACACGTCTAGTATTGGGTAATTGGTAAATGTCTTCACTGTCGGCGGCTAAATAATCAATGTGTAAATCAGGACGCTGTAAACCAACTTGCACAAACAATGCCTGTATATTTGCAGCTTGTAAATTCACTGTCCAAGCTAACAAAATACGTTTAACTTGCGTATCTTGTAAAATTTCAGTAATTTTTTGTGGGTTTTTATACTGTGTAGTAAGGTTGATACTTTTTTTACCAAATTGATTTTGATGAAAATCATCAATTGCATCATGATGTAATTGTGCTAAATCAGTTTTTCCTACCAGTGCATAATAAATCGCTTTTTTCAAAATATGTTTTTCAACAGAGCGTAGCACAGACGAGGACATATTGTGGGTTTTTAACAAGTCTAAAATATTACGATTATCATAATATAAAACCCAAGTCGGCACTTTGGCAGCGGCAGATAAATGCCAAATTAGCGATTTAGCCGACACAACCACGCGATGCCCTGCTTTACCAATGCGCAAACACCATTCAACATCGTCAAAGTGAATAAAATAATCTCGCCAAATACCTATTTTTTTCGCAACATCTGTCCGAATTAATAATGAAGCCGCCGCCACATAATCTACATCCATCATGGGTTGACAGTGCATTAATTGCTTGCTTAAATCTACTTTTTGCTTCAATAAATCATAAACTGAGGTTCCTCGCCATTGAATTACTTCTTCAAAATGACGATTTAAAAATAATCCCCCAGTTCTAAAATTTAAAAATGCCCCCATCTCATTGATACGCCAAGGATAATCTAGTTGCATCATAGTAGAGCCTGCGACAGTAATATCAGGATGTTGTTCTAAAATCTTCACTAATTCGCTTAAAGCGTCTTGATGCACTAACACATCATTATCTAACAGCCATAAATATTTATATTTTCCATCAGGCTGAGCAAATGCCCATTGTAAGCCTGTGTTAAATCCCCCTGTTCCGCCAATATTTTCAGGATTGCAAATCAGATTGACCGCAGGAAAATTGGTGCGAATTGCTTCTGCTGTACCATCCGTACTTGCATTATCAACAACGACAATATCAATAGCATTAGTAGGATAAGTTAAAGTTTGAACAGATTTTAGTAAATCGAGAACGTAGTCTTTTTTATTCCACGTTACAATAATGATTAACAACGAAGGAGAAAACGATTCAGTCATTGACAATAATTCCACGGCAGAAAAGCGGTATTGATGCGATTAATTGGCTTAATAACGGCGTAAAAAGTGATGTAACACACTATTTTGTCGCCAAAACGGGATTAAACGGCGGCGACTGGCAGCAGGTAACACTTGACGCGGCACAGGATAGCTAAAAGCTTCTTTAATAGCGCGATAATACCAACCAAACTCTAAAGTTTGCAATGCTCGAATGAAACCAATAACTAAGCGAGAGGCAATTAAATATACAGCACTGGGAAATGGGAAATATCGGCGAATAATCCAAATCGTGTTACGGGTGGGATAATAAACCCGTCGCCAATTGGGACGACCAATGGGCGATTGACGGTGAATCACATGACAATGCGGGTCATATAAAATGCGATAATTGGCTTCGAGCACGCGAATAGCAACTTCCATTTCATTCTGATACAAGAAAAATTCAGCAGGATACCAACCAATTTGCTCAAATAAAGTGCGGCGAATCGCAAAACCACAACCTACGAATGCCATAGAATCCGTTGGCTCGCCATCATCTTCAATGTCAGGTAAATGCCATGTGCGCACAGTTTGCCCTTCTGTGTTTTCAATTCGGCACGCAATCACGCCAATTTCGGGGCGATAATTAAAAGTGTGAATCATGCGGTCAAGCGTAACGTTGTCCACTGGATGGGAATCGTCATCAAGCACTAAAATATAATCGCCTTGCGCTTGTTTAAAACCGTCATTATAGCCCGCAATACCTGTATTAGAATTTAATAAAATACTTTTTACAATCGGAGCTTGGCTTTGTAAATATGCGCCCGTGCCGTCGCCAGAACCATTATCAATAGCGATGATTTCAATATCTGGATGGGTACGCTCGGCAAGCAATTGTAATAAATGCTCAACGGTATATCGTGTTTCTGGCAAACGGTTATAGTTTAGAAAAACGATACTTAAGATAGGCTTATTGGGAATAGGCATTTTTATCAGGCAAATTAAATTAATGAATTTATTAATAATGCCTAAAAAATAAAGGGGATGCAAGTCTAAGCGCGTAGAAAAAACAGATTATGATTAACAGATAACGAAAATTTGAAAAGGGATTGACGGACAAACGCGATTATTTACAATAAAACGGTTTGATTTGAAAGGAGAAGAAAAACAGAATTAAATGGTGCCGATGGAGGGACTTGAACCCCCAACCTACTGATTACAAGTCAGTTGCACTGCCAATTGTGCTACATCGGCGTAGGTTGTAAAAACTGCGGAATTTTAAGATGGTGGCCAAGGGCGGAATCGAACCACCGACACGGGGATTTTCAATCCCCTGCTCTACCGACTGAGCTA